>DKUB01000092.1:3591-8888 GCA_002490465.1 Lachnoclostridium sp. UBA7215 | reverse complement strand
GGAGGATGGTGACAGGCTGTATGAATTTGATAAGATAAAGGTAACCTTTGATCCGCCATTTCTGGATTCCAGTGGAAATGAAACAAATGGTGTTGGTGTGGATTTGTATGAAATTTTAATGACAATACAGGAGCATCCATTTTTGAAAGGGCTGGACTTGGTACAGGAACATTTCTGGAATATGTTTGTAGTTGATGCTCTGATTGGCAACACTGACCGTAATAACAGTAATTGGGGTGTCATTGTCAGAGCGAATGGTAAAAAGGAACTGGCACCCATTTATGACAATGGAAACTGTTTGAACTCAAAATGGGACGATGAAAAAATGCAGGCGGTTTTATCCAATGAAAAAAATATGGAAACAGAGGCTTTTTCAGCAAGAAGATGTATTTTTGAATTGAAAGACAAAAAACTAAATCCTTATCATTTGATAGAAAGGATGGAATATGAGGGCTGTAATAATGCAGTAAGGAATATTACACCGAAAGTTGCTGCAACATTACCGGAGATAGAGAAAATGATTTTGGGGATTCCTGTGCTGACTGATATACAGAAGAAATTTTATCTGGCGGTTATGGGAGAACGATATGAAAAAGTGCTGAAGCCAACATGTCATAAAATCATGGGACAGGAAATGGAAGTGGAGAGGCAGACAGATTTCAGAGAAGAAAGAAGGTGCAGATAGATGTTTATTGACGAGGCGATAGACTTGCGAGAAGATTTACCAGAGGGGTTGCAGCGTGATTTTGCGGAATTGCGTGAATATTACGATATGGGCGATTGGCTTCATTTTGATATATTCTTTGAAGCAGTTGAGGCGAGTGTTAAGGCATACTATCTGGCAGGGAAAATCAGTAGGGAGGATTTGAACTGTATTTTTCGGAAGTATGGGATTTTGTGAAATTCATTTGTATGGAAGTCGCAAGGAATGATTAGTAAAGATTTGGCAAGGAGATATATAATGTTTGGAACGGTCATTATAGATGCGTATAGGAGAGAAGATATCTTAGAAATGGCAAATGCAATTGATGACCTGTGTTCACCGAAAGATAATTATGGTTGGGCTTCGGCAGGAATTTATTGTTTTTGGGATTATTATGCGGAAGCCATTCTTTATATTGGGTTGGCAGGTGATTTGGCAGAAAGGTTTAAACAACATAATGGAATTTTGCCGATTAAAGAAGGATCAAAGCAAAAACAAATTGAAGATTATTTTTCAAAAAATGAACGATTAGGTTATACGATATTTGTACAGTCACCTTTATCTCAACCATTAGTTCATAGAAATAAGGATATGTATGAGAAATTTGCAAAGCAACTGAATTCTCCTATAGAAGATATGTTAAATCAGCAGGGAAAGCAGGATATAAAGAGAGTAGAAGGTATATTAATCGAAGCATTTCGAAGAAAATATGGGCATTTTCCACCTTGGAATAGTATAGGTGGTTCTACAGTGGGGCAATCAAAAGTGATGAAAAATAATATCAATAGCGTAAATAGTTTTTGTCAACCAGATAATTATGCGATTAATCCAATTGTATCACGCTCAACGATTCGAGAGTTGTCTGGAAATCCAGAATGGGAATGGTATGAGAATTATTTGCATGCTGCAAGAATGAATTTACTTATACTGGGAATGGAATATAACAAAGCATTGGAGTATGTAAATAAGAACGACAAACTTGGTACTTATGAGCGAATGAAGGAAAGTGGATATTTAACAAAACGATTAGTAGTTTAATTATTTGAATTTATAGACATTATTGATAAGAAACATGACATCAGCCATTTGGTTGGTGTCTTTTTTTCGCTAATCTGAGAGGAGGTGGTTATGGCATAACGCTCTGGGGAAAGCCCAGATAACCTATGCAACGGGATTAGTCCCGATGAAATATAAATAGCAAATATGGATGGACTTGTTTCATCAGCGGAGATAAAAGCTGTGGATGGAAGAAGTCTGTCCGTATTTTTTATCTCCACCATTTTAAGGAAAAGGAGAAAATGCGAACTATGTTCGCATACAAAAAAGGCAACACGCATATATGCGTGGGCAGAAATGAGGTAAAAGATGAAAAGTAACATGTTTAAGACAATGAAAAGTAAGGTATCAGATGTGTGCAGGAAGGTTTTGGTTCCTGCCCTTGCAGGGGCGGTATATACCGCTTCTAACATGACTGTAACGGTATTTGCAGCGGGTGCAGATACCAGTGCAGTGACAAAGCCGTTAGACAGCTTAAAGACACTGGTTATTGCAGTGATTGGGGCGGTGGGTGTCATTATCCTTGCAAAAAATGTCATGGAGTTTGCCCAAGCCTACCAGCAGCAGGATTCCTCGACTATGAACTCTGCATTGAAAGGTATTGTGGCAGGTGTGATGATGGCAGGAATTTCTTCAGTGTTGACTTTCTTAGGCTTCTAGGAAACATGAAATGAGGTGATATGACATGGATATTTTTAAGTTGGGAGATAAGATTCTGGCACTGTTAGAGGTAGTGTTTGGTTTTTGGAATAATCAGATTTCCCTCATATTTGAGTTGCTCGGTCAGTCACCTACAGCGTTCAAGGACGGGGGACCTTGGTCGGTAATATTGGGAATTGAACCGATATTCGTGGCTGTCGGTTCCTCCCTTGTTGTCCTGTTTTTCGTAATAGGATTTTGTTCGGAAAGTATAGACATCAGGGAGGAAATGAGGTTTGAGGTTATACTCCGTATTTTGATGCGTTTAGGGATTGCAGAGTATCTGGTAGTGAATAACGTGACGATAATGAAAGCATTTTTTACGTCCATTGGGAATCTGGTTGGTTTGCTGAGTGAGGGGAATCGGACAAAACTTACGATTGCAGAGGAACAGGCGGAGATTATCAAAAGTCTTGGTTTTGGTGAGAGTCTGATTATGCTCATTCTGGCAGCCTTTTTATCACTGATTGTCATTATCTGTGGCTTTTTTCTGCTGTACACAGTATATTTCCGTTTTTTGAAATTATTGATTATTGTACCAATCGGTTCCATCGCTTTTTCTACAATGGGAGGAAACCGTATGGTGGCACATACTGCTGTCACTTACAGTAAGTATTTCCTGTCTGTTGCATTTGAGGCAGTCACGATGGCACTGGCGATTATCGTCTGTAATGCGTTTATCAGTGCAGGACTGCCGAGTTTCACAGGAGATTATGCAGATTGGGCAAAAACGCTGATCTATTTGTGTGAAATGACGTTTACGATTGCCCTGACTGTTGGAAGTGTAAAAGGGGCACAGAGTTTAACCAGTAAAGTATTGGGATTGTAGGAGCATTCCTGTAATTCAGAAATAATGCCAATTGAATAAAAGAAAACCTCGAAGTACAATAAAGGTGTTCATCTTGGCCGGATGAATAAAACATCTCTATAAATACTGGAGGTTTCTATAATGAATTTAACACAGAATGACAGACTAAAGCAAGTAACAAGTGACACTTTAATTGTTGGAGTTGATGTTGGATCACAGACACACTTCTGCAGAGCGTTTGACTGGAGAGGCTTTGAACTTTCTAGAAGGGTATTTAAGTTCAGCAATACCGGAATCGGATTTCTTACGTTCCTTAGGTGGACAGAGGAAGTCATGAATAAGGCGGAAATGAAGAAGGTTATTGTTGGTTGCGAGCCTACAGGCTGCTACTGGCTTACTTTTCAGAAGTTTTTACAGAACCATGGTATTCAGCTCGTAACGGTTAATCCATTTACGGTTAACAGGAGCAAGGAACTGGATGATAACAGTCCTGAGAAAAGTGATTTAAAGGATCCAAAGACAATTGCGTTACTTGTGAAGGACGGAAGGTATTCAACTTCTTATCTGCCAATGCATCTTATGGAGAGGCTGCGTATAGAAAGGGATTATCAGATGGTATTTTGATTGGAATAGAGCAGGAAGCAAATGGAAGAAAATCTGTTTTAGCACTTGAAGATATGGCAAATCTCATTTCCGTTTATGATGTTGTTCGGCAGTTAAAAAAGGTTTTGCTTGGAAGAATGGACGAACATTGGGAAGATGCGGGTGCATTTAGTGTGTTTGAATATATTTTCAATGTTATTGATAATGCGACTTGTACAAAAATACAATTTTTAGGAAAGGATGAGGCGATAGAGATTGTTATGGGGGTTTTGGCTGATGAAACAATGAATCCAGAGGAAAAAGCAAGGCAGTTGTTGGGAATGGATTAGAGGGGATGGAATTTTAATGGCATTGCATGAATATTTGTGGTACAATCAGATTGTGATTACAGGCGAAAATTTGTTAATCCAGTCGTTAAGACTTGATTATATAAAAAGCAAAGATAAAAACGCAACGTGTGTAGTTATACATGCCAGAGCCGGTAGGTAGCCCGGTCGTCCTGTTTGTCAGGGTAAGTAACCTGCCCCTCCGGGTTGTCCATTCTTTGCTCATTTCAGTCAATTAAGGAGGGATTGTCATGGGCAAAGTAAGTGGCAAACTGACAGTGTATTTTGATGAACCGTTCTGGGTAGGTGTCTTTGAGAAAATTGAGGATGGAAATCTATCTGTAGCTAAAGTGACGTTTGGTGCAGAGCCAAAGGATTATGAGGTTTACGAGTTCATTCTGAAACACTACGATAGCTTGCAATTTAGTCCGGCTGTGGCAACTGCTGTAAAGGAAACCATAAGGAATCCAAAGAGAGTGCAGCGTGATGTAATAAAACAATTACGGGACACCGGAATTGGCACAAAATCGCAGCAGGCTTTGAAATTGCAGCGGGAGCAGAACAAACAGGAACGTAAAGTGAAAAGCCGAGAGCAGAAACTGGCTGAAGCTAAGCGAATGTTTGAACTGAAACAGCAAAAGAGAAAAGAGAAACACCGGGGCAGATAATGCCCTGTTGTGTTCTCACAAAAATATGAATTTTTAGGATATAAGATAAAGATGAGCGAAATTATATTTTTAAGATGTGATGGGAATAACCAAGATTTTATAGAAAATTGTAGGTTACTTGATGAGGACTTAGATCTGCGAGTTGGAAAACTAATTAAACGGGATAAGTACGCTCAATATAACCTAATTGATAAGATAAATGAAGCGATAGTTGTTTATCGAGGCAATCAGCCGATTGGTGGTGGTTCGATACGTCCTTATGATGAAAATACGATAGAGCTAAAAAGAGTGTTTGTTATACCAACTGAACAAGGAAAGGGCATAGGAACGGAGTTGGTTTCTAAACTAATAGAGTGGGCGAAGGAACTGGGATATAAGAAAATGATTTTGGAAACAGGAGAACTTTTAGCGGAATCCTGTCATGTATATTCAAA
>DKUB01000092.1:0-3411 GCA_002490465.1 Lachnoclostridium sp. UBA7215 | reverse complement strand
GAACTGGGATATAAGAAAATGATTTTGGAAACAGGAGAACTTTTAGCGGAATCCTGTCATGTATATTCAAAATTAGGATTTAAGAAAATCCCTAATTATGGTGCGTATGTAGATATGCCAGAATCTCTCTGTATGGAAAAAGAATTGTAAATCGAAACAGACAAATCGCAGTTTGGAGGGAAATATGGACAATCATTTATATAAGTTCAAGGCCAAAATTCATCTTGTTCCGGATAAGGGCGGAGCATACATTGAATTCCCTTATGACATTCGAAAACAATTTGGTAAGGGAAGAGTTAAAGTTCATGTAACATTTGATGGCATTCCATATGATGGAAGCATTGTAAATATGGGAATAAAAAATGCTGACGGAAGTATCTGCTATATAATCGGAATGTTAAAATCGATTCGAGAGCAGCTCGGCAAGTCCGAAGGGGATGAAGTGGAAGTGACTGTTTGTGAACGGTAACTGTTCAAAGTCTGGACTGGAGTTCGTTTATTTTTGAAAGGAGATCGAAACATGGAGAAAAAATTGAAAATAATAGTGGATAACTGCCCTTAGAATCACAAATGTCCTGCCGTAAATGTTTGCCCGGTTGGAGCGTTGAGCCAGAAGGATTTTGAAGCACCTGAAATAGACGATGACAAGTGTATAAGGTGTGGCAAATGTTCAAAATTCTGTCCTAAGAAAGCATTGGTACTTTATGCAACATGATGTGTTACATAGGATCGAAAAAGAGTACATGCCAGTTGGTTGTTATGCTGCATGTGATATGTCATAATATATCTTGTTTTGATGGCCGGAAGATAATATGTTGAATGATAGGAGATGAGATATATGAGCTTGGGAGCCAATATATGTTTTTTGAGAAAACAGAAAAAATATACACAGGAGCAATTTGCAGAAAAGATGGGAGTTACGCGTCAGACTATATCGAGATGGGAGTCTGACGAAGTGATTCCGGAGCTTGCAAAGCTTATTGAAATAAGTGACATGTTCACATGCAGGCTTGATACACTTGTGAAGGAAAATCTGTCGGATCAGGGAGAGATTTATTCAAAAGTACAAATTAAAAGAGTAGCACCATTCAGAATGGCGAGCTATGTAATGATTTCTCCTAATCCTGAGAGTGATGTTAATGAATATATGGAGAGATGGGCTGTTAACAGTGGTCTCAAGGCTACCAATCCGAATGCGAAAATGATAGGATGGGATTTTCCTTTTGTATCACAGGTACAACAAAACAGATTCGGATTGCATGGGTATGTGGCAGCTTACATTTTGCCAGAAGGATTTAATACGGAATTCCCCGGCGTAGAATACGCAGAAAATGCAGAAGCTGACTACGCAATGGTTACCATTAAAGAGCCTTTTATACAGCCTTTTGAGAGGATTCCTCACGCATATAAGCTGATCATGGAATATCTTCACTCAAATCATTTTAAAGAGAAGCAGCAGGATAACATTGTCAGTTGTTTTGAACACGAATATGAAGAGAATGGAATCGTATATATGGATGTTTATATTCATGTTGATGGCGTTACTAAAGTTGATGCTGTTTCACAGTTTAATTAAAGCGGATCAAATAGAAACGAGGAGATTAATTCATGTTGGAATTGACAAAAGCCGGTACATCAGATGCATTGGTGCTAAATAGTATTTCCAAGCGTGCCTTTCATAGTGACATTGTCGTTGGAGCATCTTCGAAAACAGGTCCACCCGGATATATGTCTGCAAGTTTTCATATTAAAATGGCAAAGACCAATAATTTATATAAATTATTGGTGGATGGACGGATCGTAGGAGGCGCTATTCTTTTTGTGAATGGATTGCAACTTAATATAGGCAGAATATTTGTAGATCCTGAGTATTTCAGAAAAGGGTATGGTATATTTATGATGCAGGAAATTGAGAGAATTTTTTCTGATGTAAAACAAATATTTCTTGATACACCTGTTTGGAACGTTCGTACAAATGCTTTTTATCAAAAACTGGGCTATATTGAGAATAAGAAAGATGAAGAGTTCATTTACTATATTAAAAAGATAAATTGAAATTGTGGAGGTAAGTTATGTACGAGTACAAAGTTGAAACATATAAAGTGAAGATGGCAGAAGCGTCAATGAATAAGATGGCAAGTGAGGGATGGCGTGTTATTGCTGTTAGTCCCAATGAGGGACTTGGATATGGTTTAGTAGTAACATATGAGCGAAAAAGAGATTAGTCCAATTTATATTTGTATAGGAGAACAATATGGAACAGAAAGCAAGTGATATTCAAAAGAAACGAATTAAAGAAATAGAAATAAAGGCGGACGAATTAGTTAAAAAATGCGAGGTTATGTTTGTCTCCTCCGTCAACGAAAAAGGGTATCCGAGAACTTGTTGTGTTAGTAAGTTGAGTGACGAGGGATTTAGAGATATTTTTTTTGTAACTTCAAAAAGAAGTGAAAAGCAGGGGAAGGCAAAACACTTTGAGACAAATACAAAATCAAGCATTTGTTTTCAACATGGGGGAGATTCGTTAACTTTAGTGGGTGATGTTGAAATCATAACTGATACAACAGAAATGCAGAAATTATGGAATGAGGATGACAGAGCTTTTTTTCCTAAAGGGATTGATGACCCTAAAATAAGATTCATACATTTTCACACATTAGAAGCAACTTTTTGGATTGAACATAAGTTTAGGACTGTAAAATATAAATGATATATAAATCTGAAATGGTGGAGGTAATTTTATGAATGAGCAAATAAAAGAATATATAGATGAATTTCCTGTGGAGAGCATAGATATGTTCCAGCATTTGAGGCAAATTATAAAGCTATTTGGGGCAGGATATTCCGTCTGAAATTTTGAAACAGATATTTTTAGATACGTTAGAGTGATAAAAAGTAAACAATGTTTTACTGAAAACATAAGAACAGAACCGATAGGAGATAAAACTATGCCAAGTTCAATTAACGACTACCGAAAGCTCATCGAACAACCCTGGGGAAAAATGTTCTATGACGCACTATTTCGTCAGCTTGAGTTACCCGAAGATCATTCTCTTAATATTCTTGATTTCGGGGCGGGATTCTGTGTGACCGCCAGCCATTACGCACCCTTTCACCATGTGACTGCAATTGAGCCAAGCAAAGAAATGCTTGATTTGAGATGGAGGGATAATTGCAGCAAGTACGCCTGTATTCACGGCGGAATCGAGGAAGTAAGGAAACAAAGCATTGCTGCCTTTGATCTTGTCATCTGCCACAATGTTCTAGAGTATGTTCCTGACAAAGAACGGATATTGACAGAACTTGCAAACGTGCTGAAACAAGGTGGCAGACTCTCTATCGTCAAGCACAATCCTGCTGGGCGGATTCTTGCATATTCTGTCTTTTCCGATGACCCGGAAGCAGCTCTTG
>DKUB01000103.1 GCA_002490465.1 Lachnoclostridium sp. UBA7215 | reverse complement strand
AACAATTTTTCTCATTTTAATAAATAAAACAAGCAAAAAAATATCTTCTAAACTAAATACTTGTATGCAATTAACTGGGATTATGTTTTTAGCTTTTTTTCTATATGATTTAATTGACATTCAAATTTTTTCATGGGGAAAACCCATATGGGCAATTATCTCGCTTGCATTTTGGGGATATCTCGCATTAACTATTTTTTTATCTGTAACAGATTCAAAAACCAAATTGACTTTGACAGTATTATGTTTTTCCCAGCCGATATTAGTCTGTCCTTTGCTTTTTGTGAGCCCGATTGGTGACCGTTGTTTTTTGCATCCTTATATTTTCAGCATTATTCTCACCGGCTATCTAATTAAAATTTATATGGAGGAACGTGCAGAAATCATATACTCTTCAGGATCAGCATTTCATTGGAGGGGAGGTATTTTTGCCGTATTCTTTTTAATTAGCTTTTTAATTGCCAGTCAGACTCCATCATGGCATATTGAAAAACTTCGTAAACAGGAAATAAAACATTGTATTGAAACAGGGAGTGATACTTTAGTGCTTCCTAATGTACCATATTCTACTCAATATTGTTTTGGTGCTAATATTTCAAATGATAACCATTATTGGCTGTCAAATTATAAGAACTATTGCAAAATCCCTCAAAATGTAAAATTATCCTTTGTTGATTACCCCTATTGGAAAAACATGAAAAATGCACAAGGAGATAGCGAACATTGAAAGTATCTATAGTGGTATCTGTATATAATGAAGAATTGATATTAAATATATTTTATGACAAAATAATTTCGATTCTTAATAACTGTAAATGGGATTATGAACTTATTTTTGTAAATGATGGAAGCCATGATCACAGCATGGATTTACTCTCGGCATTTGTTCAGAAAAACAATAAGGTCCGCATAATAAGTTTTTCCAAAAACTTTGGTCATGAAGCTGCAATGATTGCAGGGGGAGACCTCTCACGAGGAGATGCTATTATTTTTCTGGATGCAGATTTACAACATCCGCCAGAATATATTCCACAAATTATTGATAAATTTGAAGAAGGGTATGATATTATCAATATGGTTCGTATTAGAAATGAAGATGCTGGTCTCTTTAAGGGTTTTCTATCTGATACCTTTTATAAAATCCTCAACTTATTGTCCCCTATTAATTTTGAAAATAATGCTTCGGACTTTTTTGCACTTGATAAAAAAGTAATGATGATTATGAAAACAGAATACCGCGAACGTATCCGGTTTTTACGTGGATTTATTCAAGATATTGGATTTAGGCGAACAACAATAGAATACACCGCAAATAGACGTATTGCGGGAAAAAGTAAATACAGTATTAGAAAATTAATAACATTTTCAATTCATGCACTATGCAGTTTTTCAGATTTTCCACTAAAATTAGGCATTTACTCCGGCTGTATTACAGCATTGTTTGGATTTATTCTTATGATTTACACTATAATTAACAAAATATATTTTGACGTTCCAAGTGGTTATTCTACAATTATAGTGTTTTTATGTTTTATGTTCGCAGTATTAATGTTTATTATTGGAATTATAGGAGAATATATTTCAATTCTCTTTACTGAGATTAAAGAACGGCCAATATATCTCATAGATAAAGTTATTGAACAAACTATCGAATTGGATGATGCCGAAAGGAGCTAAACTTTGCAGCTATTTATCGCCCGCATTAAGGGATTTATAAAATATAGAGATTTAATGGGACAGCTTGTTGCCCGGGATATCAAATTAAAATACCGGAGAAGTGTACTTGGCTATTTATGGAGCGTGCTGAACCCTCTATTTATCATGACCATAATGGCCATTGTCTTTTCCCACATGTTTTTGCGCGACAACATTCCCAATTACCCGGTCTACCTGATGAGTGGACAAGTTCTTTTCAACTTCATGAACCTGTCTACCAAAGCCGCCATCGGTTCAATTACCGGCAGTTCCGCTCTGCTGAAAAAGACATATCTGCCCAAATATGTCTTTACTGTTTCCAAAATCACAAGCGGTTTAGTTGACTGTATCTTATCTTTTATTGCCCTTTTGATGGTCATGCTGTTTACTGGTGCATCTTTTTCATGGCATTTAATACTTTTTCCACTTATTATTTTACAGGAATTCATTTTTAATCTCGGTCTTGGCCTTTTTCTGGCAGCAACTAATGTTTTTTTCCGGGATATTCAGTATATTTATAATGCCATTACGACAGCATGGCTGTATTTAACGCCAATGTTTTATCCGATTGAAGCCCTTCCGGGAGGCGCACTTCAATACATTATTGTACACTGCAATCCCATGTATGCATACATTACGCAGCTGCGCTGTCTGACACTATACAATTGTGTGCCGCCAATCAGTATGGTGATTTATGGGACATTAGATGCTGTTATTATTTTATGTTTTGGAATTTGGATCTTTTTGAAAAAGCAGGATAATTTCATTTTATATATTTAATGGAAGAAGGTAAATAGACAATGGATAATATTGCAATTGATGTGCAGGATGTTACGATACGATTCAATCTTGCTAAAGAAAAAATAGATAATTTAAAAGAATATTTTATTAAGCTTGTAAAAAAAGAATTGCTTTTTCAGGAATTTCTTGCTGTAAAAAATGCTTCTTTTCAAGTAAAACGCGGAGAAGCATGGGCTCTGGTCGGAAGCAACGGCTCTGGAAAATCTACGCTTTTAAAAGCTATTTGTGGTGTTCTTAAACCTTATAGGGGTGAGGTTATTGTAAATGGCATAATCTCTCCACTACTGGAACTGGGAGCAGGTTTTGATATGAATTTGACAGCAAGAGAAAATATTTACCTTAATGGTACTGTACTTGGCCACTCCAAAAAATATATTCAAGAGAATTTTGATGAAATTGTCGCATTTGCAGAACTTGAAAAATTTCTGGATTCACCGATTAAGAATTTCTCATCCGGCATGCGGGCAAGACTGGGCTTTGCTGTGGCAACAACGGTAAAGCCTGATATACTGATTGTCGATGAAATACTGGCCGTCGGTGATTATGCTTTTCAGCAAAAATGCATGAAACGCATGAATGAGATGATGAGCGGCGGAACGACACTTCTCTTTGTCTCCCACTCCATTGACCAGGTACGTTCCCTTTGCCAGCATGCCATATGGATTGATAAAGGGGAAATTCAGAAAATCGGAGAGGTAACTGAGGTCTGTGATGCTTATATTGATTCTGTAAATCCTCACAAATAGCATTTTTGTCATGTGAAATTTTATGTTGCATTATCCTTCCTTTTGTGATAGAATAAGTCAAAGCATATTAATTACGTATGGTCAAAGTTCGACAGAAATCGGGCAAATGGGGACTGCATACGATACCCAACTGTTTATGACAATAAGCTGATTCACGATACACAACAGCTTTTGTTTTCTCAATTATCAAAAAATTCATGCTTTTACAATCACAAAATATTATATTTAAAAAGCAGGAATTTTGTCTGATTACAAAGTGAGAACACATATATTTCCTGCTTTCTACGAAAGGAGAATTTATATGGCAGGAAACAGAGAGTATAAGAGTGACGTTTTTAGTTTGTTGTTGGAAAATCCGCAAAATGCACTGGATTTGTACAATGCGGTAAATCATTCGGATTATAAGAATTCTGATATGGTGGAAATTTGCACACTTGACCGGGGAATATCCCTATCTGTCAGAAACGACGCCGCATTTGTGCTAGATATGAACTTAAGCGTCTATGAACACCAGTCAACCGTATGTCCCAACATGCCAGTGAGAAGCCTGATTTATTTTTCCAATATATTGGAACAAATGATAAAGGGAAAGAATATTTACAGCCAGAAAATAGTAAAGATTCCAACACCTCGGTTTGCTGTTTTTTATAACGGCGAGAGGGAACAGCCGGAGCAGTACGAGTTAAAACTGTCGGATGCTTATATTCAACCAATGGAAAATCCGGAATTGGAACTAACCTGCAAAGTATTTAACATTAATTGGGGGAAGAACAAGGAACTGCTTTCCCAATGCCGTTTCCTCAAAGACTACATGACATTTATTGATTATGTACGGGACTATCACAGAGAATATGGATACAATCAATTAGAACATGCTATTGAGATTTCTATTGACAGATGTATCAAGGAAGATGTATTACGTGATTTCTTTATGGAACATCGCTCGGAGGTGGTGAAGGTGACAAAACTTGATTACACATTTGACAGGCAGATCATGCTGGAACGTGAGGATAGCCGCGAGGAGGGTTTTGCGGAGGGGCACGCAGAGGGACATGCAAAAGGACATGCAGAAGGACGTGCAGAAGGTATGGCAGAAGGTATGGCAGAAGGTATGGCAGAAAACCTTATTTCGCTTATTTATAAGAAAATCAAAAAAAACAAACCAATCAATCAAATTGCTGATGAGCTTGAAGAAGCGGAAGAAAACATAAAACCAATTTACAATGAAATATGCAAAATGGCTCCAGACTTTAATGCCGGAGAAATTTATAAGCGGCTTTATAAATAGAGGATACTATGATTTTACAAAACATTATTTTCCCAAACAAATCTATATGCAGCGAGAAGGATTTATATTTCCATACAAATAATGATTCTTTCTCACTGCTTGATAATGGAATATCAATAACAGAAGGGAACCGCATTGATTTTTTTTCCTACTTTAATGGGTTTACTATCGAAAAATGGCTGCGTTATACAATTGCCGAAAAAATATACTGTAAAGTACAAATTTCAGGAGCATGTATTATTTCACTTTTCCAAAACACGATAGAAGAAAAACAGGTTAAAAAGACATGTCTCTATAAACAGGAAATCTCTGGTGAGGGCACTCAAACTATCCTTATAGAGATTCCCCCTTCCTGTACACATGGCATTTGTTCTCTCCGAATTGAGGCAATAAATAATACTCATTTTATTTGTGGTTCATTTGAGACAGATTCAAAATGTATAACGGATGTCCATCTGGTTATTGGCATTTGTACTTACCGAAGAGAAGATTTTGTGCAGAGAACTTTAAGAATAATTCAAAATAGTTTTTTGACAAACAGCAATAGTCCTCTGAAAAAACGAATTCAAGTTATCGTATCCGACAATGGCCAAACACTTGATATCGAAAAGTGGCAGGATGATGGTATTCATATTTTTAAAAATAAAAACGCTGGTGGAACTGGTGGATTTACCCGATGTATGATTGAGGCATTGACCACGTTTTCTAATTGGGCTCCTACACATATTCTGCTTATGGATGACGATATTATTTTGGAACCGGAAGCATTATACCGGACATATGCTTTTTTGTCATACCTGAAAAAAACATATCAGGAGTATGTTATCGGGGGAGCTTTACTGCGCATGGATATTCCATATATCCAATTTGCCAACGGAGAAGGCTGGGAAAATGGATATGTCCGTTTTACAAAAATGGGATATAACTTAAAAAATGAGTACACTCTATTACTTAATGAAGAAGAACTGCCTATCAGCCATAATGGTTGGTGGTATTGCTGTCTTCCTGTTACTGCGGATATGAAATATTCCCTTCCTCTGCCATTCTTCATCCATGTTGATGATATTGAATATTGCCTGAGAAAAGAGGGTAAATTCATTACACTAAATGGAATTTGTGTATGGCATGATTCCTTTGATAACCGGAAATCGTCCGCTATAGAATATTATGATATACGAAATGCTTTCCTGTGTTCTCTCATTCATATTCCTGAATACTCTGCCAGAGATATAAAAAAGAGGGCTTACCGCCACTTAATTTACCAGTTGCTCAAGTACCGTTATGCAGACCAGGAATTATTTATGCTTGGAATACAGCATGCCCTGCAAGGTGTCCAATTTCTGAAAGACACAGAGCCAGTATCCCTGCATGCACAGATAACAAAAATGGGATATCACGAAGAAGATTTACGGGACGTTTTATCAAAACTCGGAATCACGAATACCAGCGAACGCCCAACTACTGTAAATATAAATTACAATGAGCGTTTTAAACTATGGCACATTCTTACTTTAAACGGCTGGCTTTTACCTGGAAAGAGAGAAATAACAGCAATACCCATGGGAGCTTACCCTGCTGCCACAGCCAGGGCAAAAAAAGTGCTGTATTATGACCCTGCAACCGGAAAGGGATTTTTTACAGAAAGAAAATACCGTGCCCTGTTTACTACACTGAAAAACTGCATAAAAATCCGAAAGCTCATCTCAAAGAATTTTGATGCTGCCGCGAAAGATATACGGGAAAATTGGCAGGATTTAACCACTATTTCCTTTTGGGAGAAATATCTGAATTTATAATTGAGACACTAAAATCAATTTTAATCAACTTACTTGATTCTGCCCTCTACTATGACGGTTATTTTCCCTCTCTCTCCATCCATCGTCAATTTTCTCTGCTAATTTTCTATTTTGCAGAATATTTATTAACGGTATTAGAGCGTCTCTTCCGCTAATCTCCATTGTATGTGCATAGGACTGCATACGTGAAAAATACCAATCGGAAAAGTCCATAATGCCCTGCTGCAGCTCGCGTACAGCATCTGCATTTTCGTTTGACCTTTCATACTGAAATTCCGGCTTTCCTTGTTTAAATCCATAAGCTAACAATGTTGGTTCTTCAGACGAAAAAAGCATTTCTATGCATTTCCAGTATTTTCTTAACAGGGGACCCCATTCTGTTTCTATGCGTTTTGAACATCCAAAGACATGGATTACTTGAAATAGTTCATAGACATCGGAATAGGTCTCCCCACTAGAACACAGCAGGGCACCACAGATTTCTGTATCCAAATCATATTTTTTTTCAAACAGATGCTTCAGATAACTAATAGAACTTCCCCGCCATCCCAAATCCACAACACATATTTTTTTTGCTCCTGATGCCTTTTTCTCAAAATATTGCTTTGCTCCACACCTGGCATCTGAAAAACAATCATTAAAAGATTCTCTATTTTCATATAAAAACTGACACAGCGCCGGATAGCTTTTTTCTGTGAGTAAACTCTCTTCTGTCAGGCTCCCATATGGCAATTGACGGCACAATTTCTCAATTCCAAGCGAATAAAATAATTGCTTTATTGTCAGGTCCCTGGAAGGCTCAGGATATATTTCAACTTTAATAGCATTCTCAATATATTCCTGTAAATAGTCCTCTGCTATTAATTGTTCTGATGCCATTCTCGAAAACGCTATATATTCACAGGATATATTTCCCCAATACTTTTTGTACAGTTTATAGAGAATATCTCCATCCCTCGCTACAAACCAGAAACGGTCAATGTCATTTTGCACTGCCAGCTGTTCCAGCCACTGGCAATAAGCAACTGCTAATATACCTCCGCAACAGAAACCATGTTCATAATACAATGACCTTTTTTCCTGATTTCCATACAGCCACGTATTAACCAATCCCTCATATATACTGCCAAAAAGTGAACTCATGCCATAGGGGCGGTAAATCTTTCCTACCTGATTAATGTTTTTATAGTGATATACCTTCCACCCCTGCTCTCTTGCCATTTTTATATCGCTATATAAATTATCACCTATATGATAATAGGTTTTATCCCTGCCATATAGTTTTATTGCCTGTAAGTATAAATTTCCACTCACTTTATTACATAAATATTCATTTGATATTAAAAGAGCATCATATCTATCATATCCACACTCTGACAAGAGCTCTCGCATTGTATTTTCTCTTAAATACATATCCGAAATTAAGATAATCGGTTTTCCCAGTTTTTTGACCTCATCAAAAACAAGCTTCATATAAGGATTGGCAAAACATAATTCTTTTTCAAGTGCAATTTCCTCCTGCACTCCCTCTTCCGCAGAAATATGACACCACTCTTGCAGCACATTATAAATATCCGTAATATTAATCTCGCCTTCCGCTTTTCCGCTCCTGGTACGCGCCTCTCTTTCCGCTTTTTCACGGAGCACACGAAAGTTTGCTATGCCATGCTTCCATCCGAGCAGATAAAAAAGTGTTTTCGGGTCAGAAAAAGGGCGAAAAAGCAAGGTATCAAAAATATCAAAAGACACAATATCCGCGTTTGACAGTTCTGCTGCAAGTTCTTTCGGTGACGGCATGATATTTTGTTTTGACTCCGGATATTTATGAACAGAAACTATGTGATATGGTTTTTTCCTTAGTAAAGTATATTTAATATTTAAAATGATTATTTTAGATGCCGAATGCAAAATTTTTCTCTTTTTGCGGCTTGCCATATAGTTTTGGTACTCCTCCCTGATATAAGGATTGTGATTCACCAATAACTCATATACAGCCAGCTTACTTTTATATATGCCATCCTTAATCATTTCTCATTCCCTCATTCCTGGTTACAGTGATATTTCTCCCTGCAAATCCGCGACAAAAGCCGATACAGCTTATAATTACTTTTTCTCAGCAAAAAAACTGCAGGGTTTTTCATTTGATGAAATATTTCCATTTCTGCCTGACAAACTCTGTTATCTAAAGTAATAATCTGTTGTTTATGCTTGTCCGATGGCAGATAACTCAGATATATTTTTATTTGACTGACAGCAAATCGGGCAATCCCCTTTTGAATATATGCTTTTTTGGCAGGGGACAGCGTTTCCTTTTCTTCTAAATAGAATTGCAGCAGTTTTTCCAGCACCCTCTCATGCTGACTGCAGTTTTTCTGCATGCTGCGAATTGCCATACTCTGGTTCTGCCGCCCTAAACGATAGCGGTATACACTGGCATTTAAAAACGCTGTTTTCCTGATATACGGAATCGGATAGAGACGATACTGCGCATCTACATAAAAACAGTGTTCATCTAAAGAGCGGCCCATGCCTTTTAAAAGCTCAGTCCGAAATGTGACGGCATGCATATTTACAAAAATATCTCCGGATACCTCATCAAAATCATAGAGCCGACCTGCTTTGCGGCCGGGAAATGCACCGCTAAAATGACCTTGGATTTTTCCGGATATATCGTCAAATGTCTCATAATCTGTCACAATCATATCTGCCCGCGTATTTTTCAGATATTCCAATAGCGCCCGCAGGCCCTCTTTATAAACACAGTCGTCTCCGTCTACGCTCTTGAAATATTTTCCCTGTGCCTCTCGTATTCCTGTATTGATTGTGGAACCATGCCCTCCATTTTCTTTATCAATTAACCGGAAAATACGGGGATACTTTTCCCCGTATACAGAAAACACTTTATTAATCTCCTCGCCCGAACCATCATTGATTACAAGTACTTCCAGCTCCTCAGCATATTCAGGCAAAACAAAAGAGTCCAGACATTCCGGTAAATATTTTTCTACGTGGTAGGCAGCTATAGAAATTGTCAGCAGCTTTTTATTCCCCAGCGCGTCAACTTGATTTTTCAATCCATTCCTCCGTTTTCCTCATTCCTGTTAAGTAGTCACGTGTAAACTACTAATACATGGTTACTTCCTTTTTTCTGACACTACGGAATAAATTTATTAAATAGAACTAAAAGCTGCTTTCCCAATAAGCACCTTCTTGCCCTCAAAAGCAAAACCGTATTTACATATACGGTTCGGCTTCACACCATGATCTAATAGGATTTGCTCGTACTGCTTTTCATCAATCTGCTTCAATGCCGCCTGTACAGTTTCCCGAAGATCTTTTTCGTCCGCCGGATCATGCACTTTAAATTCCATAATAATACCATCATACAGGTTTGATTTTGGTTCCATCAACACATCATATCTCCCAAAACCGCTTTCGCGGTTCGAGGTAATAATATAATGGTCTGCCAGGTCTACCAGAAGCCCCAGCACAAAACCATGGTAAAACCGTTCTGGTTGTGTTTCGTCGGATGGTCTGTTTCCTCCATCGAACGAACTGAACATAGATTTTGATATGCGATTTATATAGGCATTCATTGCTTTGAGGTCTCCCTGCAACAATGACCTTACAAATCCATTATAACTAGAAGTATCTTCTGCAAACCAGTCGAGTACCAGCTCTTCAAACATGAGTTGTGTCTCATAATTTGTAAGAGCCAGTTCATATATCCTGCCACGAACCGCTGCCACTTTCAAATATCCGGATGCCAACAACAAGCTCCACACCGCATCCTCATTGCAATCAAGCTGATTGTATATAATTTCTTCACTAATACGGCAACGAATTATTTTTCCGCAAAGAAGTTCCTCCATTTGCATCTTTATATCCCCACTGCCCCGCCTTATTAAATCCCCGGCAAGCCTATTTGAACTTGTGTTTGCCCAAAAAGTATCCAGGCGGTTTTTGTCCAACAGACAAATCACTGACCATGGATTGTAGATATCATGATAACTTCCAAATGTAAAGCCGTCATACCATCTCTTTACCTCGTTTTTGTTTGTCATGCCAAATTCATCCATAGCAGTAAAGACTTCTTCTTCCGTAAAACCAAAACAGGAAGCATATTCATTTGATGTTGAAGTTACCACATTCAGATTATTCAAATCCGAAAACAGAGACTCTTTACTAATCCTTGTAATTCCCGTCATAAGAGCCCTTTCCAAAGAAAAATTTGTCTTAAAGGTATTATTGAACAGCACCCGGATAAATGATACCATCTTTTCCCAATATCCGCTCGCATATGCCTCCTGCATCGGAGTATCATATTCATCCAATAATATGATTGTTTTTTTCCCATAATAGCGGTATAGATAATCCGATAACCGATGCAATGCCATCGGTGCATCCTCTATGCTCATACTATCAGCCATCTTTTTATACATCATTTTCTCGCCGCCTGTCAATACATCAGAATCTAACAAAAAATAGTTTTTTATATATAAATCCTGTAAGATTCCACAGAGCCGGTATACTGCCAGATTATATTCTGTTTCTTTTATTCCGGCAAATGACAAAAAAATCACGGGATACGTTCCCTGTAATTTTCTGTATTTTTCTTCTTTCCAAATACTCAGGTTTTCAAAAATATTTCTCTCGCCCGCATATTTTATGCTAAAAAACCGTTCCAACATATTGATATTTAAGGTTTTTCCAAAACGCCTTGGCCGGGTAATCAGCGTTACTTCATCTGTGCTCTCCCACCATTCCTTTATAAAATGCGTTTTATCTATATAAAAGCAGTTGTTTTTAATTATTTTTTCAAAATCCTGTGTGCCAATAGATACGGTTCTTGCCACCCTCATTCACCTCGTTTCTAATCTCGCAGTTTCTATTTTGACATTCAAGAACGAGTCTCTACCTATCCTTCCCCCAATAAAATCAGCAATTTAAAAACCAGGTCATCGCCCCTTCTCTGGCGGTATACTGCCTTATTTTTCAGAAGGCGCCATCTGGCCTTTGGATATTTCTTCATGTTTGCCATATCCTTAACAAGTTTCTTTTGAGACTTTGGTATGGCAAGGTCATATTCTTTACAAAAATCCAGAAATGCCTGGGCCTGGCGCATGTTGCTGCCTCGCTTTTTCCGGTAACTCTGCATGCGCTGCACAAATTCCTGGATATGGTTTTTCTTCATGCCGACAGCGTTGCCCCCGTGTTGACGGTAATAAATTTGCGCTTTTGTATCGTAGTACACTTCTCCGAAGCACGACGCGACAAGATAAAACCAGCGGTCATGCATGGTAGTATATGAGGGGCGGCCTAAGCGCAAAAAATCCGCTAACGCACGATTTATCACACAGGTGCAGCCAACGCATATATTTTCTACAAGGGCATTGCCAAAGGACGGACGTAATTTACCGCCAAGCCAGACGGTATCCATTGGATTCAGGGAGCTGTCTGTCAGAAGCGGACGGCAGCAATACAATAATGGTTTATCTGCAGCCGGGCTGTCTACAGTCGAGCTGCCTACAGCCGGGCTGCTTACAGCCTTTGCTCTCTCTGTCAGTTTTGTTACTGCACGTTCCAGCTTCTCCGGCATCCATACATCATCCTGATCACAAAAGGCCAGATAATCTGCGTCTTTTTCTGACAAATCAATCAGCTCAAAAAAACTGTGGATAACGCCTTCATTGGCACATGCTACATACCGGATGCGACTGTCCTTTTTTGCATAATCCTGCAATATATCACATGTTCTATCTTTGGAACCGTCATCCCGGATCAGGATTTTCATTTCCCATCCCTCTTTCTCCATAATTGTCTGGGAAAGAAGGGAATCCAGCTGCTCTGTCAGATATTCTTCTCCGTTGTAAGTCGACATGAGAATTTGTATCAGCATGATTGTTCACCCCAACCTCCGTTCCTTTCAGCCCTTTGCAGGAATTTTCTGGTCCATTTTCATAATGTGGTAAATCAGCCAATTTGCCAGAAAATCTATCAGTTCATCCAACTGTTCCTGCTGCCCGTCTTCTGTTTCGTCCAGATTAATATTATCTATTTTATCAATAAAAGACTGATGTACTTCTTCCTGTGCCGCCAAACCCTCATACTGGATGCTTTTCATATAGCGCTCTTCATCCTGAAAATGCCTTACTGTATAATCTTTAAGCTCTTCCAGCACATCAGCAATGGCATCATATTTATCATGAAGAAATTCGTTTTGGCTCAGCTCATTCAAATCTGCCAGAATTTCAAATAAACGCTTGTGCTGCTGGTCAATTATCTCTATCCCCGTATAGTATTCGTCAGAAAAGGAAAGCATAACCGGATTGTCATGAATTGGCTTCATTTTCCCGATTAGGGTGTCACTGCCTATTATATGGCGGTACAGCCAGCGGGACAAATATTCCATCATTTCCTGCAGAACGCTGATTGCCTCATTCTCGTCCAGGGAATCAAAATCCACGCTGTTTACCTTTTCTGTAAATTGTGCATGTTCCCTTTTTTGAAGCGGCAGCTCCGGGTCATGGTTATCCCTCATAAAAGCCTCTTCATGAGCGAAATGTGTCGCGGCATATTTCTTAAGGGAAATAATAAGCGCTTCAGCCGTATGTATTATTTCATCCTTTTGTTTATTTTCACTGTTTAACGTATTAAATATTTCATTAATCGTACTAAACAGTCCGCGGTGCTCATCATCTAATATACCGATTCCCGTTAAACAATCACTTGTAAACTGATACATATATACCTCCCATTTCCATCAATTTGCAGTCAAATATTTCTCCACACTTGCAAGTTTTACACAGAGAACAAATACCTCTGCCGCCTCCTGCATCTCCTCCGGCGTCGGAAATGTCGGTGCAATACGGATATTGGAATTGTTCGGGTCTTTTCCATATGGAAATGTCGCTCCGGCGTCCGTTAATACAACACCCAAATCTTTGCACTTTGCCACAATATTTTTGGCACAGCCCGGAAGGGAGTCAAAGGAAACAAAATACCCGCCTCTCGGCTTAATCCACGTTCCAATTTCTAATCCGCCAAGTTCAGACTCCAGTGTGTTAAGGACCGCCTCAAATTTGGGGCGAAGCAGTTTTGCATGCTGTTTCATATGTGCCATCAGCCCGTCAATATCTTTGAAAAACCTGGCATGCCGAAGCTGATTGATTTTATCATGTCCAATGGTCTGAATGGACATCTGCTTCTTAATATGTTCAATATTGTTTAATGATGCTGCAATTGCTGAAATTCCAGAACCCGGAAAGCTAATCTTTGATGTTGAGGAAAAGATATAAACCATATCCGGATTCCCAGCCTTCTCACATTCTTCTAAAATGTTCAGTATCTCATCGTGCACGTCATCATAGAGGTGGTGAATACAATAAGCATTGTCCCAGTAAATACGGAAATCATCTGCCGCCGGCTTCAGGTTTGCAAACCGCCTGACTACCTCGTCAGAATAAGATATGCCGGTTGGGTTTGAGTACTTCGGCACACACCAGATTCCTTTTACGGCGGCATCACCATTTACATACTTCTCTACCATATCCATGTCCGGTCCATCATCATGCAATGGAATATTAATCATCTCAATGCCAAAAAATTCGGTTATTTTAAAATGTCTGTCATATCCCGGAACCGGGCACAAAAATTTCACTTTATCCTGTTTGCTCCATGGAGTCCCCCCCATTACCCCATGCGTTACAGATCTCGCAATGGTGTCATACATTACATTCAGGCTGGAATTGCCACAAACAATTACGTTGTCTTTCTGAACAGACATCATGTCAGCCATCAGTTTCCTGCTCTCTCCGATTCCATCCAAATCACCGTAATTTCGCGTATCATTACCAAGTACTGTTCTCATATCCGATTCACTGTTAATCACGTCCAGCATTGGCATGGAAAGTGCAAGCTGTGAAAATCCGGGTTTTCCTCTCGCCATATTGAGATTCAGCCCCTTTGCCTCAATCACCTTGTACTCTTCTTCAAGCGCTGCCTTCACAGTAAGTAATTCGTCTCTGTCCATATCCTTATAAGCCTTCATAGCAATCGCCTCCTTTGATGTATAATAGTATAGCATAGCAGAAATAGAAAGTCTAGAAAGAGCTTGCAAACCTTAAACAACAACGTTATCATAGAAATTAAGTATAATAATACAGATTTTCAAGATGGAGGCTTTTATGAAAGGCATTATTCTGGCCGGAGGTTCCGGCACACGTTTGTATCCACTTACAAAAGTTACTTCCAAGCAGCTCCTGCCGATTTACGATAAACCAATGATTTACTATCCCCTGTCGGTTCTGATGACAGCGGGCATACGGGACATACTGATTATCTCCACCCCGGAAGATCTGCCGCGTTTTGAAGAACTTCTCGGTGATGGGCGTCAGTTTGGCATCTCCCTCTCTTACAAAGTCCAGCCAAGTCCTGACGGGCTTGCCCAGGCCTTTCTTATCGGAGAGGATTTTATCGGCAGGGATTCTGTTGCCATGGTGCTTGGGGATAATATCTTCCACGGACATGGTCTGGATAAAAGGCTCCGCGCAGCGGCGGGCGTGTCTTCCGGCGCAACCGTGTTCGGTTACTATGTAGATGACCCTGAACGTTTTGGTATTGTGGAATTTGACAGCGAAGGACATGCGGTTTCTATTGAAGAAAAACCGAAACAGCCAAAGAGCAACTACTGTGTTACAGGACTGTATTTTTATGACAACCGGGTAGTGGAATATGCGAAATCGCTAAAACCGTCACCCCGCGGTGAATTGGAAATTACCGATTTGAACAAGATATATCTGGAAGAGGGGGAACTGAACGTCACGCTTCTCGGACAGGGATTTACCTGGCTGGATACGGGAACACACGAATCGCTTGTGGAGGCGACAAATTTTGTAAAGACGGTAGAACAGCACCAGCACCGCAAGATTGCCTGTCTGGAAGAAATTGCTTTCCGCAACGGCTGGATTTCCAAAGAGGAACTGCTGCTGGCGTGTGAAGTGCTGAAAAAGAACCAATATGGACAATATTTATTAGATGTGCTGGATGGAAAATACCTGACGCTTTAGGAACGGAGGAAGAGTGAAAAATAAATTTTTCACTCGCCAAGTTTGCGCTGCGAGCATCGCAAACATTGGTGCATTAGCTGCTCGCAAAAGGAGGCTCGCAGCATGAGCACAAGTATGGATAACCGGAATTTTACGCTGCTGACTGATTTTTATGAACTGACTATGATGCAGGGATATTTAAAAAATAACCGCACGGAAACTGCTGTTTTTGATCTCTTTTACAGGCAGAATCCGGACGATGGAGGCTATGCGGTCTGCGCCGGCCTTGACCAGGTGATTGATTATATTAAGAGTCTTCATTTTGACTATGATGATATTGACTATCTGAGGGGACTTGGAGTTTTTGCGGATGACTTTCTTGATTATCTGGCAAGCTTTCATTTTACAGGAAATATATACGCAATTCCGGAAGGAACGGTTGTGTTCCCCAGAGAGCCGCTGGTGAAAGTAGTTGCGCCTGTCATGGAGGCGCAGCTTGTGGAGACAGCCCTTTTGAACCTTATTAACCACCAGAGCCTGATTGCCACAAAAGCAGCGAGGGTATGCTATGCCGCAAGGGGCGGCGCTGTGATGGAATTTGGCCTGCGGCGGGCGCAGGGGCCGGATGCCGGTACATTTGGCGCCAGGGCTGCTGTGATTGGCGGCTGCATTGGCACAAGCAATGTTATCTGCGCAAAGGAGTTTGATGTCCCGGCACTTGGTACACATGCGCACAGCTGGATTATGGATTTTGGGGACGAGCTGACAGCTTTTCGCAAATACGCAGAGCTCTATCCGGACAATACGACTCTGCTTGTTGACACCTATGACACTCTCCGTTCCGGCGTTCCTCACGCCATTCAGGTTTTTTCTGAACTGCGCGATGCCGGGCGTATGCCGGCAAAATACGGTATCCGTCTGGACAGCGGCGATCTTGCCTACCTGTCAAAGCAGGCAAGAAAAATGCTAGATAATGCCGGCTTTACAGACGCCGCCATCTGCGCCTCCAGTGATTTGGACGAGTATCTGATTGATTCCCTTCTATCCCAGGGGGCTTGCATTGATTCCTGGGGAGTAGGCACAAACCTTATTACTTCAAAAAATACCCCTGCATTTGGCGGCGTTTATAAAATGGCTGCCATTGAAAGCGGTGGTGAAATGATTCCAAAGATTAAATTATCTGAAAACCCCGTAAAAATCACAAATCCGGGAAATAAAACGGTTTATCGTATTTACGATAAAGAGAGCGGAAAAATCCGTGCCGATTATATTACGCTTGCCGGGGAAACTTTTAATGAAAAAGATGACCTGCTTCTGTTTAATCCGGATGCCACATGGAAGAAGACAAAACTGCCCGGAGGCAGCTATTATCTCAGGGAACTTCTTGTTCCCATTTTCCAAAATGGCCAGTGTGTCTATGAATCCCCCAGCGTTATGCAGATACAGAGCTACTGCAGGGAACAGCTGAATACTCTGTGGGAGGAGACCCGCCGCCTTGTCAATCCACAGGAAGTTTATGTTGACTTGTCTGATCAATTATATCAAATAAAGAAATCACTTTTAGATAATATATAAGGAATTATGATGAAAACACAAAAAGCCTGGAAAAAGTACCGACACAGTTTATATTTGCTCTATCTGCCCATTTTCCTTTTGGGTTTCTGCCTGTTGGAAAAATATGAGGCGCCTTATTATACGGACATTTACTGCCGTTTTGACAGCTATATTCCGTTTTGTGAAATATTTGTAATCCCCTATCTGCTCTGGTTTCCCTTTGTGATAGGGGGAGTTGCCTTTTTTCTTATTTTGTCGTTCCGGGTTTCGTCTGTAAAATACGACTTTGTGCGTTTTGCCTTTTTTCTCATTGTCGGACTTACCATCTGCCTGGCCGCTTATGTGATCTGGCCCTCAAGCCTGCACCTGCGTCCGGCGCATTACCCCCGTGATAATGTATTCACTACTCTTTGCGGCATCATACAGGGCATTGACCCACCGGTCAATGTCTGCCCCAGCATGCATGTATATACATCACTGACACTTTTATACTGCCTGTGGGACAGCTCTTATTTGACCCCCGGAAAAACTCCGGCACATGAGCCGATGGCTGAACGGCCGGAAAAACGTCACTGGCGTCTCTTGCTGCGGTATGGCAGCTTAATTCTCACGATTTTAATCGTGCTGTCTACATTATTTATTCGACAGCACTCTGTCGTTGATGTTATAATTGCACTTATTCTCAGCCTGCTTTTATATCCGCTGGCGGGCTGGTTTGGACGGCGGTTTGGAACTGTTTAAAAAGCTTCAACTAACTTTGTTAGTTGAAGCCATAAATTTTTCGGGATAATGAATATCCCCACACCACTATTTTACGTCCTGCGCGGCTGCGCAGCTGCATCGGTTTACTCAGCGCCAGCCTGTTTACCATGCGGTACATTCCTTTATTCTTATTTTTTAAATAATCCCATATTTCCTCACGCTTCCTGAGACTTTCTTCCGACCCCTCTTTAATTAAAAACACGGAACTTACGGTCATCATCATCGTTAGGTATTTTACCATGTAGGCACGAAGTTTTTTATTTTTTATTTTTGTCAAATCATACGCATCAATCATAATCCGGTTTACACGAAGCTGTTGATCAATCCGGCCAATCATAACCTGCTCATTTACCGACTGGTCATCCCGCCCGATAAAATACCGATATAAGTCAACATTAAGATAATACATCGTCTTAACATAGGGAAGCGGATTGTATACAAATATATTGTCAACATAAAAAGTATGTTTCGGAAGCTCTAATCCAGAGTCACGGAGCATCTTCGTCCGGTAAATGACGGAGTGCATCAAAATGTTCTGGCTCATTTTAAAGTGCCCCACCTGATTCCAGTCAAACACCTGGTTTTCAGGAAATACACCGTCATAACGAATGGCTTTGTGTTTGTGAAGACTTGGCTTCTCATACACATAATTTGTCAGAAGCATGTCCACACCATGCCCCTCCTTTGCAAAGTCACGGAGCACATCCATTACTTTTAAAAAGGATTCCCTGTCAAACCAGTCATCACTGTCAAGTACCTTAAAATATATACCGGTGGCATTGGCCAGTCCGGCATTCACGGCACTGCCGTGACCACCATTTTTCTGGTGGACTGCCTTTACAATTGTGGGATATTCCGAAGCCAGTTCATCGGCTATTTCGGGTGTATTGTCACTGGAACCATCATCCACTAAAATGATTTCCACGTCATCACAGCCAATCAATGCTGTCTCTACTGCATGACGCATATATTCCTGCGAGTTATAGCAGGGAATTGCTACTGTCAATAGTTTCATATAAACCTCCAGTTTTACATCTGTTCTGCCATTGCCAGGGCGCGGTCTACAATGGCATCAATATTATAGTATTTATACTCTGCCAGTCTTCCAAGCAGATAAAAGTTTGGTATCTTTTCTACGAGAGCACGGTATTGGTTAAAAAGGGCATCGTTCTCTTTATTATTTATTGCATAATAGGGTATTTCTCCCTCTTTTCCGCTATAGGGCATCGGGTATTCCTTTACTATGGTTGTATCTTTTGCTGCAAGCTGACCGGAAAGATACTTAAACTCTGTGATTCTCGTAAAATCCTCCGACACGGTATAATTGACTACGCCATGGCTCTGGTAAAACTCCTTGTCATAGTGCCGGAAATCAAACCGCAGGGAGCGATAGGGGAGTCTGCCAAAACAGCAGTCAAACAGCTCGTCCAACGCACCGGTATATATAATGTTCCCATGGAACGGCTTTCCCTCAAACAATACCGGCTCTTTGGCATCCGGATGAATGGCAAGCACCGTTTTGGCCTCACACCCAAGGCGTACCTCTATTTTTTCATAATCCAGCATCTTCTCAAAAATGGGCGTAAATCCATGCAGCGGAAGTCCCTGGTAAGTATCCTGAAAATACCTGTTATCCCTTGAGAGCAGTACCGGCACCCTGCCGGATACTGACGGGTCAATTTCCTTTGGCGTTTTGCCCCACTGCTTCATGGTATACTTGAGAAATACATTTTCGTATACATAGTGCGCGATTTCCTGCAGTTCCTCATTTTCATGGTTCATCAGCTCGAGAATCGGTACACGTGCGCCCTCACCGAAATTATCAATTAATATTTTTTCGAGATGGGCAGCTCTCTCCCCATATACCATTTCAAGGCTATTCAGGTTAAAAGGAATCGGAATTTCTTTTTCCTGTATTTTTCCCACTACTTCATGCCTGTATTCGTACCATTCGGTAAATCGTGACAAATAATCATATACTCTTTTTATATTTGTGTGAAAAATATGCGGTCCGTACTGGTGGATGAGGATTCCGTTTTCATCCAGTCTGTCATAGCAGTTTCCGCCTACGTGTTCCCTGGCATCAATGACCAGAACGTGCTGTCCCTTTTTTTCCGCCAGTTCCCTGGCGGCCACAGCCCCGGCAAAACCGCAGCCAATTATTATACTGTCGTACATTCGTTCTCTCCATTCTCTGCTTTTTGTATCTATTGTAACAAATTTAGCGTATAATATCTACAATTAATTTCTTTGGCTCCGGCGCCTCTTCACGAATAGTAAAACAGGAGGTTAAATGTTCTCTGGCCCGCATCAGATGTTCCTCATCGGCTGCATAAAGTGTTGCCAGTATTTCACCCTTTTTTACATATACTCCTGTCTTCTTTCTCATAATCAGCCCGGCACCTGCATCTATCTTGCTTTCTTTTGTCTCACGTCCCGCCCCTAAAAGCCCGGCCGCTATACCGATTCCTTCTGTATCGATGGCATACAGATATCCCTCTGACGGAGCTGCAAACTCATAACACATCTCGGCCTGTGGAAGTTTGTCGGGAGAATCAATACAGGAAAGATTCCCTCCCTGGGAAGATACCATCTCTCTGAACTTTTTATATGCTGCACCGCTTGCCAGCGCATCCTCCGCCATAGCACAGCCCGCATCAAAGGATGCGTCTGTTCTGCCCATAGAAATCATCATGCCGGCAAGTGTAAGACAGACCTCCCGCAAATCATCCGGTCCCTCTCCCTGGAGCATGCCAATGACCTCTCTGACTTCCAACGCATTCCCCACCGCATATCCTAATGGCTCATCCATACTTGTGATAATTGCCACCGTCTCTTTTCCAGCACTGTTTCCTATCGCTGCCATTCGTCCGGCAAGTTCTCTTGACCGCTCTAATTCCTTAATAAAAGCGCCGCTTCCCGTTGTGACATCCAGAAGAATTTTATCGCTTCCCGCCGCCAGTTTTTTGCTCATAACCGAGGCGGCAATGAGCGGTATGCTTTCCACAGTTCCCGTTACATCCCGCAAGGCATACAGCAGCTTGTCTGCCGGCGCAAGATCTGCCGTCTGACCAATGACACTGACCCCATTCTTTTGAACGCAGGAAAAAAACTCCTCTCCTGAGAGATCTGTCCGAAACCCAGGTATGGATTCCAGTTTATCCAATGTCCCTCCTGTAAAACCCAGTCCTCTACCACTCATTTTAGCAACAGGCACACCGCACGCCGCTACAATCGGACCGATAATAAGGGTTGTTTTATCCCCCACACCTCCTGTTGAGTGCTTATCAACCTTAATCCCCGGAATTGCTGACAAATCAAGCACCTCCCCGGAATCCCTCATGGCAAGCGTCAGTTCGGTGAGCTCATCATCATTCATCCCCCTGAAACAAATGGCCATAAGCAATGCCGACATCTGATAATCGGGAATCCGCCCCTCTGTATAATTTCTTATCATAGTGCGGATTTCTTCCTTCTGAAGAGGAATACCCTCTCTTTTTTTGCAAATGAGGTCTACAAAACGACCTGTCCCCATCATTCCCATTCTGTCACGTCACCCCCCTTTTTCTTCTTCTATCATATTATAATAAGAGCAAAAGGTCAAATGTGTACGTGTGTGTCAAGTAATCGTTGGCAATTCTTTCAGATTCGGTATTTCATGAAAACAGCAAAATGATTACCTGGCACAAATCCTACCGATTTGCCTTACAGTTTTTCTTTATCTTGCAAATGTTTCTCAAAATGCCTTTCACGATGCTGTTATTGCTGCATTATTGTTCAGGTATTGATAAAGTTCTCTTGCTTTTTTATTCGTTTATCCTCTTTGTCCGGACTTTCCACTTTTGTTGCATACACTTCTATATATTCAGCAAACATTACCTTCTCCATAAGAGTGCTCCTGTCAATTTTATCCATCTGCATCGCCTAGCCTAACAAAAAAGGACATGGGTCGCCGTCCATCCTCTGTCTCTGTACAGTAATCTCCCTTGCGAACTCACATACATAAGCAAAGATTTTTTCTCTAATTCCTTGAAGGATTTCTGTTCTTCCTTTGCCATAGTATAACAACATCGCACAGTCTCCTTTGATTTATCTTCAACAATTAATATCATAAAAAACTATGTGATTGAGAAATATGGATTTTTATCTTTGCTTCTCTTTTTGGTTTACTTATTTTATTGTTCCCATCTTTTTGCAAATAAAAATTTTCCCTAACTCTCAATGAAGTTCTCGCAGATACTTCTCCAACCTAATTGTCTCAGAAAGCAAACCAACTACGTTTTCAATATGATTGAAAATATCAATAGTAAATTTTTCTCCCTTATGTTCCTTAAACCATTTATCTAGCACTTGGTGTCCACCTATTTGATATTCCCATACATCTTGTGGAATACCCAAGATGCGTTTATCACTATTAAGTTGAAGCACACCATTTTTATATTTAACTGTTCCGATTTCCATATGATCGGGTGTGTCTGGTTCAAGTAAAAGTTCTGCCGGTATCTTGCTCTGCATAAGATGTAATTCTCTCAAATTCTTACCAACAGCAACATATTCTTTGTACAATTCTTCACTTACAAAGAATTCACGTTTATCCCTTTTTTCTTTCGGCTTATTGATAATTGGCACACGCGGAAAATCCCGACACAAATACTGCTCATACTTCTCAATATACACAGGATCATGCAAAACACCATACACATAGTCAAACACTTCAATCGGGGTTGGTTTAGTGGACGTATACTGGGTCAATTTATCAAAAACATCATCATTCAAATTGGCCTCCCAACTTTCTCCGATTATTTCTGACCCAAAATGCAAATAGAGGGGCGCAATATAAGTAATTTCACACATTGCAGAAAAGAGACGATGAGCAATAATATTCGTTGAAACAAAAGGTGAAAAAAATCTTCTGGACGTTTTACAGAAAACAAGACCAATATTTTCTCCAATAGGGCTGGTCGGTTCTGCTAACAAATGTCCCATTGTGCTCTTTTCACGAGGCCAAAGAACCCAGCCACAAGAATTACCTGAATAATATGTCCAACGAAAGTCAAACGGACGGAATAAAATTGGGGTTACCTCCCCTTCCGATAACACATCATTTTGAATCTTTTCAGCGGTCTGTCCTCGACTAAAATGTTTCCAGAGATTGAATATGTCTTCCTCCCCCGTTGCATTTTTAATAATCTCCATTCGTCTAACCAACTCGACTTTCGTAGGGGCGATAGCGACTTTATCATTACCGGAAACTATTCCCGTTACATTTGTCGGAAATAATTCTGTAAGACTAACCCCCTTATCATAAATTTCCTTATCCTCATTCTCAAATGGAATAAAATATGCCATCTTCCTGTCCATTTTCAGTTCAGAAAAAGACAGATTTCCTTTCGCCAAAGAATCTAACTTGTCTTCACGAGCGCCCCAAACATCTGCATAGTATACCTTCGCCCAATCAGCTTTTTTCGACTTCTTTATACCAATGAACAATGAAATACCTTGCATAATGTTAAAAATATTCTCATCTTTTCCACCGTCAGGAGTAGTCTCCCTTTTTTTTGCGCTACCATGAAGGTTTACGATATATATCTTGTCAAAAGTCCTCAATAAACTCGCTCGCATACCTCTAAAAGTTGGATTGTCCAAATAACCATTGTTAGTGACAAATGCAAGAACTCCCTCCTTATTCTTGTTGATAATATGCCCCGAAAAACGAAAGAACTTAACATAATCATCGTTTAACCAATGTTTTTTCTCACCAAAATCAGTTATTCCGTCAGTTTCAGTTTTATATGCAGAAATGTCATAGGGATTTGTAGATGTCGCCAGATAAGGTGGATTTCCGATAATCACTTTAATAGGTCGACGAGTTTTCCATGTATCTGCTTGATAAGCTTCTTCTGTAATTGCTGCGGAAAAATCAAATAGTGTTAACTGTTCACCGCGTTCCAATTCCGATATAGGCTGTGCAAGTGTATTTGTCAGGAAAATATTTGTTGGTAATTGAACATCCGGTAAATGTCCAAGTGTTTCATTAATCGTACGACGAATTTTTAAATGGGCTACAACATAACTTGTCATCATAATCTCAAAACCTATTAATCAAGAAAGTAGACCATCTTCTTGCTGAATATAGTTTTCATAAAATGCCGCCCGCGTACCTGAGAAATATGTATTTTTGACATATTTAATAATTTCTGCGTCAAAAGAACCTGTACCGCACGCTGGATCAAGAATAGCTACACGAGGAACAGAAACAGTCCTCTCATTTGACCACTTGCTTCTGGTAGTAGCCCGATACGGCGCACATGGAACTTTTATAGTTATCTGCTCATTATTAGATAATCCGCCATTAATATTAAACTCCTCTATCAGAATTTTATCTACCATTGAAATCAGGTATTGTACCACCTGAACAGGCGTATAAAACACACCAAGTGATTTTCGTAAAGCCAAATCATAAAAAGTTAAAAATTCTTCATAAAAATGAATAATTGTATCTTTTTGTTCATTACGTCCCAGAAGATCAGAGATATTACAAATTTTATATAAAGAACACAGCTTATCAATTACATTTTCAAGCGTGGAATGCTTTTTCCCTGTCCCTGTAATATGTATAAAGAACTGTTTGAGAAGTTCCGACTCCTCCTGGAGAAAATGAATAGCCTCGTACCTGTCAAAAGAATCCGGAGTTGTATCGTTGTATCGCGCAATAAACAAGCCATACACAATTGTCTGAGCATACATATCTGCAAATTCTCGAGTATTCATTGATGGACGAAGATCCGATTTGATTTTGCTATACAAACCATATAATTCCATAAATTTTGGCAACCGCTTTTGTTTATCATTGACAAGCGGCTGGCCACTTCCATCATCTTTTAAAATACCAGAAATAATACCGCGTATTGTACGGGCATGCCTGGCCATATACTCCGCAAGTTTCGTGGATGATTTAATTTGCGCAGGGGTTTTTAGCAGAAAATCTTCTATAAGACAAATAAACAGTTCAACATTGTCTTCTCTCAATTTTAATTTTCCATCAACTAATTCCATTATTTGCAAACCAGTATACATTTCTGTATCACCGGTAGCCCAAAACCGCCACTCCACGTTATCTGTAAGAATAACGTTCCCATATCTTTCAGCTTCAGTCTTTATCTGCATATGCGCACGCTTATCTATACCATTAACGTTCTTTACCTCAATTCCAGCAAACGGCTCCGTCTCTGTAACTTCGTCTTCGCTGTGCCAAAGTTTGATGTCAATATTTTCTCCAGTCTGTCCTTTACGTTCACCAGACAAATCTCGTGCCACACAACCAAGACTTGTGAAAAGATCCATAATTGGTTTGTTATAAGAAGATTCAACATTACCTAGGCAATATGCATCACATACGGCTTCAAAATACGTTTTTACTATTTCCGTTCTATTGTCTCTTTCCATAGTAATCTCCTGTTTATTTCGTTCATCCGTTGTTCCTACTCAAGTATTATTTCCTCTTGATTTTTATTATAAAGCGTTAACTTGTTTTCAAGATTAATTTCATTTACAATCCAGCCTCTTAACGTACATGCCGTAATAAAATCCTGTATCCTATTAACACCATTAATTTCTCGAAGTGTGACAACGACACCAAAGTTTAAATTTGAAGTCATAGAAGTAGTCAGACGCTCTTTAGAGACAATGGATATACCCCATAAACGCTCATCATAAGAATTTAACGCTCTATTCTTTTTCAAAACCTTTGATATAAACTTTGTATTTTCCCATTTTCTGAATTCTTTGCGTGACTTACGTTCATCAACAGCATGTCCTGCTTCATCCTGAATATTTTCATTGATATCATCAATCTCACCTCTTCTGTTCACACGTCCAAATCTTAAAGATAATTCTCTGGATGTATAATCTACACCTTGTGCTCTAGAACATTGCGGAAAATAACACAATGCTGCCCTTGCAATAAAAGGATACTTATTATCAGAATCCCGCGGAACTGGTATCGAATAATTCGAAGTAATATATGAACTCGCTGTACCGTACAAAACAAATCTTATTTCTTTATTATCCGACTTAAGAATATCTGATATTTTAATTGGAACAATACCGTAGCCAATCTGACTCTGAATTCTATATGTAGATATCTTAAATTCCCATCCTGCTGCCGAATCTATGATTAATGCCTTTGCCACTTCTCTGGGGAATCCCATAATATCAATTAAAAACGAAAGTTTTCTTGCAATCCACGGCGAAGCAAATGATGTTCCATACACCTCTTCAATATCTTTGGATGAACATGCTCTTATACGTTCACTTTCCTCATAATCTCCCCCATAATAAGAAACATCCGGCTTATTAAAAAAGGATAAAACTGTTCCCTGTCTGGTATAGGAAGCAGGTAATCCATTGCGTTTTACTGAATTAACAACCACTGCATTCAGGGAATCTGCCGGAGAGCCAACGCGTAGTATACCCTCTTTTTTATTGCGATTATCATTTGTTCCCGCTACAACAAAAATAATATTTTTATTTGCTTGTAATTCATCCAAGGCTGAGCCATCATATGAGATAAAGTTTTTCGATATTTCATCGTCTGTCCCAAGTGATAAATTCCATACATGAATATCAGGATTGTCATTTACTATCTTTCTAATTTTATTTACTAATCGTGGAACAGAAATTCTATTAACACACACGCCAAAATGACGCACCTTAAATCTACCACAGCCATCATCAAGCCATGGATTCAGACTGGGTCCATCTACAATGATAGATGTTACCTCTGTACCATGATCACGAGAAACATCTCTTCCGTCAATGAATTCAAATTCATCCAGGTAGTCCGTATTCTCAACCCATTCAGCAAAATAAACCCCTTCATCAAATAAATTATCAATGACACCTATCGTAGGCTCATTCAATGGTCTGGGAATATTTTGTTCATATTTTTGTTTCGACTTATCTATAGTCTCCAATGTTACTTGTGATAAGTCTGAAGAAATCATTGAAATCATATACGGAACCTTGTCTTGAAGAATCCGATACAAATCCCAACTTACCGAAATTGTATCTCTCCCATAAAATGCATATGGATACCGATATTGATCTATTTTAAGTTCTTCCAACATTTCAGACAACGAGTATTCTGTCTGAAAAAAAGTCAGTAAAAAAGATTCCCTTTGAATATCAGCAGTTACATTAGGAATAGAAACGGATTCTACTACAGAACAATCAACAATTATATTACGGATGATTTTTTTTGAGGAATATGTTTCGTAATCTAAATCCGGCTTTTTTTCTGTTGATTCATTAAAGTTCTCCGGTACTGCTTTACCATCCAATTTCTCTACTAAAAATCTCTTTGTCACATCCAGTTTTTCAAGCGTGTTTTTGATGGTTTCCTCATCCACATAATATGTAATAATATGATTTTCACGTCCGTCCGAAGCATTCGAAAAGCGGGCTCCTACTACAACATCATTTGTCTGCTTCCCACCTGGCCTAAGCAATTCACTTATTCGTTTGGATTTTGCAATAATATCGTTATAATTAACGTCAATTAAATAGCCTTTCAAATACTTTGGTGTTGATTCATAATATCTGATTATTGTTCTTAAATTTTCTTGTAATTTCTGAAGTTTCTGAACAGTAGTCTCCCCGTCCTTTTTAAGGTTTACAAAAATAGGGCTATTACCCCGTTTCCTATGATCATAACGAACCTTTACTTCAAGCAAATTATTCATCAGACAGTCCCTCCCTTAAGTTTGCGTGACACACTGCTTTTAGGGATTCGGGCAAGAATCTCTATCTCTCTTGTAGTAAATCCCTGTTCCGAAAGATTCTGAATATCTACATTTTTCGGATTGCAGTTTAAAGTAAGATAAAGTTTTCTTAAATAATCATATTTGCTCGTTTCATCACTAAATGCAATAGAAGTCCTTATAATCTGCTTCATATCTCCAGGATATGGAATCTCTGGCAGTCTGCTTAGTATCTTATTAAACAATCTTATATCCCGACTCGAATTAACCGCCTTTTTTATGTTAGATGTCAGCATGGCGTCCGCAATTCCAATAAGGTCTTCTTTTGAATATCTATCAAATGAAACTATTGCATCAAATCTTCTTGTTAACGCTTTGTCAAAACTTTCAAACAAGTTTGTCGTTGCAATCACTATAATCTGATTGCCCAAAGTATCTAATTCTCTTAAAAAAGTCGATGTCACCCTGCTCATCTCACGAAGGTCATTTTCGCTGTTCCTATTTAAAACTAAAGCATCCAGTTCATCAAATATAACAATAACCTTGCTATACATTAAATGATTTATCTCATCAAATAATCTGGTTATATTCTTTGAGGTTTCCCCTAATCTGCTGTCAATCAGTTGTTCCAAATGTACCGTAAGAATATCTCTTTCAAGCAAACGCGCTATTTGAAAAGCCGACTCTGTCTTTCCTGTTCCCGGTGCCCCATAGAAAAGAAATTTAGACATGCCAGACTTGTTCTTGATTGCACGGGCAATCCCAATAACATCCTCCTCAATGATATTGGGAAGCAGGAGAGGACTAGATGAATACTCTAATTTCTCCAGAAACTGAAGATTACGATAACTAGCCTGCGGTATATAAACATTTGCATTTGAAACCAAATCCATCAAATACTGTGCTACCTCATAATCACCGTTCGCATCAAACTCTCTGGCTATTTCAGACACTTCCGAAACAAAAGCAGCATTATTCTGTTCAATGTGATATTTAACAAGATTGATAATGTTTTGTTTCTTCATGACACAAACCCCCTATACTCTCTCTTTATGTTTTTATTATAATTAAATTTGGGACATATGTCAATTATATTGGGACAGTTTTTAATATTTTCCCGTATTAGTAATTTTTCGATGATGAAATGGAAACAATACCGTCCTAAAATAACAAAGAAAACCATCGATTACCTGGCACAAACCACCCACAACATTACTTGCCTCCCTCCGCGAATTATGGTATACTCTAGCTATTCCGGCCCTGCCGGAAAAATTTTACATAGAAATGAGGAGGTATTATGACAAATTCTTCAATTGCCATATTGATTGCTTTTATCCTGTACCTGGGAATAATGATAACAGTAGGACTTGTATCAATGGCAAAAACAAAAAGCACCGAAGACTATTTTCTCGGCGGCCGCGGACTGAACAGCTGGATTGCTGCCCTCTCTGCGCAGGCATCCGATATGAGCGGATGGCTCTTAATGGGACTGCCGGGTTCTATTTATCTTGCAGGAACCGGTAAAGCATGGATTGCCATTGGCCTGTTTATTGGAACTGTACTGAACTGGCTGCTGATTTCCAGGCGCCTGCGCCGCTATACGATTGTGGCAAATAACTCTTTGACACTTCCGGAATTCTTTCAAAACAGATTCCGCGACACAAAAAAAATTCTTCTCGGAATTTCTTCCATTGTTATTGTTATATTTTTTCTTGTGTATACTGCTTCTGCCCTTGCTTCCGGCGGTAAACTTTTTAACACTGTTTTCGGCCTGTCCTACCACACCTCTTTGCTAATTGGTGCAGCCGTTATTCTGGCTTATACATTTATGGGCGGATTCCTTGCCGTTTGTACCACGGATTTTATTCAGGGCACTTTAATGTTAGTTGCCCTGCTGACCGTACCTATTATCGCCTATGCTGCTATCAGCGGTGATTTTGCCGGGGCACTGGCCGCCCATGGCGTTGCTGACAGTGGAACATTTACCAACCTCTTTTATGCAGACGGTGAAAAATGCAGCGCGATTTCTATTGTTTCAGATTTGGCGTGGGGACTCGGATACTGCGGAATGCCCCATATTTTAGTCCGCTTTATGGCGGTTAAGAGCGAAAAGGAACTGAAAAAATCCAGTGTGATAGCTATCGTCTGGGTTGCTATTTCCCTTATTGCTGCCTGCATCATCGGTGTGGTTGGCCGTGGTTATCTGACAGAACTACTTAACAATTCATCCTCTGAGAATGTTTTTATAAAAATGATTCAGCAGGCATTTTCCGGCAACTTCGCTTTACTGCTGATTGGCGGTCTTTTCCTGTGCGGCATACTGGCAGCCATTATGTCAACGGCAGATTCACAGCTCCTCGTCTGTGCATCCTCCGCTTCTAAGGATATTTATAAAAATATTCTGCGGCCGGATGCAGAGGACAAAAAGGTTCTTAACATCAGCCGCATTACCGTACTTGTGATTGCCGTCCTTGCCTGTCTGATTGCCTGGGACCCTGAGAGCAGCATTATGGGGCTTGTATCGGATGCCTGGGCCGGTCTCGGCTCCGCTTTTGGCCCGCTTGTCGTGTGTGCCCTGTTCTGGAAACGCACAAATCTTCCGGGCGCTGTTTCGGGTATTATCTCCGGCGGTCTCTTTGTTATTATCTGGGATTACCTGCCGATTATCGGCGGACAGACCCCTTATGCCGTTACCGGCATTTATTCCCTGCTTCTCGGTTTCTTTATCAGCCTCGCATGTATTGTCGTTGTGAGCCTGCTGACAAAAGCGCCATCTAAAGAAATGATAGATGAGTTTGAGAAAGTGAATCAATATACGGAGGGATAAATGTGAAAAAAATTTTTCACTCAACATATTGTACATGGAAAAGAGGATTAATGTGAAAAATTGTATTTCTCTCGGGGTATGCTACTACCCGGAACACTGGCAGGAGTCGGAATGGAAGTCGGATTTGCAACGCATGCTCGCAAACGGCATTACAACCATCCGCATTGCGGAATTTGCATGGAGTCTCATTGAGAGGGAGGAAGGAGTATTCGATTATTCTTTCTTTGACCACTTTCTTGATGTCGCTGAAGGGTGTGGAATGAAGGTGATTTTTTGCACACCAACAGCTACACCTCCCGCATGGCTTACAAAAAAATATCCGGAAGTTCTGAATGCCACTATGGAAGGTGTTGTGTACCAGCACGGTTTCCGGCGCCATTACAACTACAACTCGCCAAAATACCAGGAACTGACAAAGCGGATTGTAGAGAAATCTGCTGCGCATTACGCCAGCCGCCCCTGTATCATTGGCTGGCAGATTGATAATGAGTTTAACTGCGAGGTGGCGGAATTTTATTCCGAGAGTGATACAAACGCTTTCCGCTCCTTTTTAAAAAATAAATACGGAACTCTGGACGCACTGAATAACGCCTGGGGAACGGTATTCTGGAACCAGACCTACACAGCCTGGGACGAGGTGGATGTGCCGCGTGCCACTCCGACAAACCGGGTAAACCCGCACCGGAAACTTGATTTTTATCGTTTTATTTCGGACAGCGTCTGCCGCTATGCAAAAATGCAGAGTGACATATTAAGAAAATACATTAAGCCAGGGGACTTTATCACGACAAACGGTATATTCGGAAATCTGGACTCTCACCGGATGACAGAGGAGAGCCTTGACTTTATTATGTACGATTCTTACCCGAACTTTCCTTATTGTTTTGCCCTGTTCTGCGAGGAAGACAACACAAAAGACCGCGGCTGGAGCAAACACCTGTCTGAAGTGCGCTCCATTTCCCCCATTTTTGGCATTATGGAACAGCAGTCCGGGGCAAATGGAAGCATGGAAATGATGGCACCTGTACCAAAACCGGGACAGATTACGCTTTGGACGATGCAGAGTATTGCCCACGGCGCTGACTTTGTCAGCTATTTCCGCTGGCGCACAGCTACTATGGGAACTGAGATGTACTGGCACGGCATTTTGGATTATTCCGGACGGGACAACCGACGTCTTGCAGAGATTAGGGATATTTCGCAGAAACTGGAAAAGATGCAGCCACTTGCCGGATGCCGCTACGAAACCCGTGTTGCCGTACTGCGTGATTATGATAATATATGGAACGGCCAGGCTGACGTCTGGCAGAAAACATTGGATGAAACAAGTATATGGGGACTTTTTGAGGCGTGCCAGCGCTCCCACACCCCCTATGATTATCTCTATATCAACAACTGCTCTCCTGCGGATTTAGATAAATACGACGTAATCTTTTATCCTCATGCAGCGATATTAACAGAAGAGCGCGCACAAATCCTCAGGGCATATGTAAAACAGGGCGGCATCCTTGTGTTTGGCTGCCGCACAGCCTATAAGGATATCCATGGAATTTGCGTAACGGATAGACTTCCCGGCCTTGTCAGCGATTTGACAGGCACAGATATTCCGGAATACACCGCAATCTCACCTGACATCGGTTCTGTCACAGCCAAATGGGGCGATACTTCTCTTACAACCACTCTCTTTAATGACCAACTGCAGCCACTCGGTGATGCCGAAATTCTTGCCGTTTACGAGGAGGGATATTATAAGGGGGCGGGCGCACTGACCTGCCATACATATAGAAAGGGAAAAACCTATTACTGGGGCTCGGTGTTCACTTCCGAAATTGCCCGGGTTTTCCTCGAAAAGCTGGGGGTAGCAGACCCGTATAGTGACATCATAGAAACCCCGGAATCCATAGAACTTGCTGTCAGGAGTGGAGAAGATAAGAAATATCTTTTTGTCCTGAATTATTCGCGTGAACCGCAGGAAATCAAAATTAAAAAGAATCTGCGAAATGTCTATACGGGCAGGGAGGAAAACGGAACACTCACATTGTCCGCTTATGAGACGAGGGTGTATATGGTGTGATTTTAAGAAAAATGTGTTTTTTTGGCGAAATTTTCTCGGAAAAATGTGCAAAATTTGTTTTGAAAAGCCTGAAAAATGTGTTACACTTATAACACAAGGGCGGTGATTCATTTGAAGCGAAATGCGATAGAAGAGTTAAAAAAATGGAAAGCAAGCGATGAACGCAAACCAATGGTGCTAAAGGGAACACGGCAGGTTGGCAAAACCTGGCTAATGAAAGAGTTCGGACAGAATTATTATAAAAATTATGTCTATTTTAACTTTGATGAACAGGATGAACTAAAATCCATTTTCATCAAAAACAAAAATCCCTTTCGTATCATTGAACTGTTATCTCTGATTGCCAGTGAGAAAATTATGCCAGAGGAAACACTTATTATTTTTGATGAAATTCAGGAATGTCCGGAAGCACTGAACTCCCTCAAATATTTTCGTGAGAAAGCAAATGATTACCATGTCATTGCCGCCGGAAGCCTTCTTGGAACGCTTCTTGCAAAACCGAAATCCTATCCTGTAGGAATGGTAAATCTTCTGAATATTTATCCAATGACTTTTGATGAGTACCTTAATGCTGTTGACACAACTTTATTCAGCTATTATGACAGCATCCAGAAGGAACAGGAGATTGAGGAAATTTTCCATAACCGTCTCCTTGACGCCTACAATAATTACCTTATTATTGGCGGTATGCCGGAATGCATTGCCTCATGGGTAAAATACAGTGACCCGTCAAAAATATCCCAAATTCAACACGAACTGATTGAAATCTATGAAAATGATTTTTCTAAACATAATGGCAGGGTAAATAGCGGCCGAATCCTCATGGTTTTTCGCAGCATTGTTACACAACTTGCCAAACCAAATGAAAAATTTATGTATGGCGCCGTCCGGGAAGGTGGTCGTGCGCGTGACTTCGAAGAAGCTATTGAGTGGCTTGTTTCAGCAGGTATGCTTAACCGTGTTTACAACGTTTCAAAAACAGAGCACCCTCTCACTGCTTTTGACAAACTGGACCACTTTAAACTGTTCTTTTTTGACACAGGGCTTCTAAAACACATGGCCGGCATCGACAATAGTGCTATTCTCTTAAAAACAGATTACCAGTTTAAGGGGGCTTTGACGGAAAATTATGTCCTGCAACAGCTTCAAATTCAGTTTGAAGTCAGTCCACGCTACTTTTCTGACAAAAACAGTGAAATTGATTTCGTAATTCAGCACGGAGTAGAAATCATTCCGATAGAAGTGAAAAGCGGAGAGAACAAGTCCGCACCATCCTTCAAGAGATATATTTCCCATTATCAGCCCCAACACGCTCTGCGCTTTTCCAAACGGGGTTACAGAAAAGATGGGCAGATCACCAATCTTCCGCTATATCTTGCCCGGAAAACAAAAGAACTGCTCAAATAACAGAAAAGGCATACATCCTACTATTTACGTGATGCATGCCTTTTTTCATTCCTGTTTATGCTTCAAACCCTCTCTTCGGGCTTAATCCTACGCCAATTGTCTCATGAAGGGAACCTTTGCCATAAGTGAGCCCGGCAAATATCTGCTGGGTATTTTGCATTACCGGCTCAGAGGTATCCTGCTTTGCCACCTCTTCAAACGATGGCAGAAGGCTGTTGAAAATATCGGAAGCGTGGTCAAACAATTCCGGTTTGCGCTCTGCAATCGCATGACATATTTCATGGTACGCATAGATATAGAGCTGGCGCAAATAGTGAGAAATCGTATACTGCATATCAAGGCTTGACATAAGCTCTGTGATCATGCCTCTTGCCCGTGCAGTCTCTGCGCGGGCTTCCTCTACCTTGTCTGCCTCTAAAAGCGCTTTTCCCTCTTCAATACTTTTCAGTATAACCTCATATATTACGACTACAAGCTCGCTCCGGTTTGACTGCGATACCCGGGCTGCATATTCCTGTAAACGCTTTTTCTCCATCCTTTATCTCCATTCTTTACTATACGGCGTGAAAACAATCCGCAAAGCAAACCTTCTACACACTTTATCCCTGAAGCAGCTGCAAAATCGTCTGCGGCTGGTTATTTGCCTGTGCAAGCATAGAAGTTCCCGCCTGGGTCAATACACTGTACTGTGTATATTTTGTCATTTCCTCAGACATATCAACATCCTCAATGCGTGAGCATGCCTCCGTCAGGTTTTCTGTTGTTGTATCAAGACTTCTTACTGCAGAATCAAGGCGGTTCTGGTAAGCGCCGAGCTTCGCACGCACAGCGGATACTGTCTGAATTGCATCATCAAAAGAGGTAATGGCCTCCGATGCCCCTCTTCTTGTACATACATTACATGTTACAATATTTAATGCCTGGCATGAAACCGGGGGAACGGACAAATCAATGGTCTGTCCCTCATTAGCACCAATCTGGATTGGCACATAACCGGCATCTAATAATGTAATGGTAGCGTTGCCAGCTGCAACCGTTGCCTCGGATACATCAATAATCATCTCAAATCCACCCCGGTCTGTTACCTCTACCCGACCGCCGTCTACACTTAAAGTTGCTGTATTGGAAAATCCATTACCAAGAGTCACTTCTGCATCTACACCCTGGGCATATGTCGGATTATCTGCGTCACTGCTGACACCCATTTTTGCCGCAAGAACCGGATTCTCTGCCACAATGGAAATCTCCTGGGATGCACCATAAAGAATACTGGTAAACTCAAGGCTTGATGCATTGTTTAAATCAGTGGATGTACCGCCTGCTGTCGGGGTTACATCAATATTCATCATCTCACAATAATCGCGGACCTTCTCAAATACTTTCTGATAAGTCTCCCCCGCATTTACGGTAATGGTCTCTCCGTTTATATACAGACTTCCTGCCTCTGCCTCTGTCACAACATCCGTTGCATTAAAATTTTTAGTAATGCTTAGAGTTGCCTGCTCGGCTTCTGCTGTAACTGTTAATGCATAAGAAGTAAGCTTTACATCATCGCTTGCCGATATCAGCTTCACACCGATATTATCGGAAGAATACTGGCGTGTACAGCTTCCATCCAGCATGCTCATTGTATTATATTCTGTCTGTGATACCATGCGGTCAATTTCCTCACGCAATGCATTAATCTCCTGCTGTATCGCCTGCTTGTCATCCAGTGTATTGACATCATTTGCTGCCTGAACAGAAAGCTCTCGGCAGCGCTGCAAAATACTCTCTACCTCAGACAGGGCACCCTCTGCTGTCTGAATAAAAGATACGCCATCAGAACCATTTTGTGATGCTCTTTCAAGCCCTCGGATCTGCGCTTTCATTTTCTGAGAAATGGCAAGACCTGCCGCATCATCTGCCGCTTTGTTGATGCGGTATCCGGAAGAAAGCCTTGATGTACTTGCCGTCAGTGATTTCTGCACCTGATTTAAGTTAAAATTAGCACGAAGTGCGGTTATATTGGTATTAATTTTCATCTCTTACTACATCCTTTCTGCGCTCTGTACATGCACGATAAATGTTTTTGCAATACGATACAAATCCTGATTTTTTGTACCTGCTGCTTTATTTCCTGTCTGAAGAGACTTGCGGCTGCCCTGTACCAGGCTGTCACTGTCCATAGTGAATCCCATCTCTTCCAAATCCTTTTCAAATTCATGTAAAAGCTTTTTACCGGTCTCCATTCCTTCCTGGCGCTCCGCCGTTACAAAACCTTTTACCCGATGACCATTTACCCGGAAACTTGCCTGAATCCGACCATACTGTTCAGAATCCATTGAAATCTCCACCGTTCCTTTTTCTCTGCTGTCACCATCCTGTATCGTGACATGGCAGCTCGTGATGCCCTGCTCCGTAATAAGAGGAATCTCATACATCTGCCTGCTTCTGATCTTCCGGTAAAACGAAATGCTTCCTGCCATTCTGGCAAGTGAAACAATGTCATCACATGTTATATCGTCAGATTCCCTTTCTTTCGCCAGCTCTTCGGAGTGTGCCCTGTCTATTTTTTCATATGCTGCATCCAGTTCTTCCGGATTATCGAAATTTTCTACTATTTCTTCACTTTCTTCCTTCTTCCAAAGCTTTTCATAGCGTCCCGGCCTGCCGCCAAGCATCTGGCGGGCCGCAGCAAGATTTGCCATTGTATCCGGCAAATCCAGAGACTTTAAAAAGCTTTCCAAACGCCCGTCCGCATCTTCTGCCGCCGCACGGATTTCCTCTGCCATCTGCTCATAATACGGCTCCATCTGGGCATCTGTCTCACCCTCTACGGTACATTTTTCCAAAAGCTGCTCCAAAGATAAATCCATAGCCTCTTCACCCTGCTCCCTGAGAACTTTCGGAGACAGATTTTTTTGCAGTTTCGTAATAAGTGTGCTGCCGTATGCCGCCTGAATCTGGTCTGATATAGAACTTCCTTTCTCAACCGTAGTCTCAATCCCGCCAAAGGTCTCATCCAAAGCCACATCTATCCCTGCAGCACGACGGCTCCTTGTAGCTGATAAAAGTGTGGAAAACGAAAGTTCCCTGCCCTCTTTTATTACCTGGCCGATAACTGCTCCATCACTTTTCTGCACTTTATCTAAGAGACGGTAAATGCCGATCATACTCTCGCGTTCCTGTTTTGACAGACCGTGCTGCCGATCCATTTTCCACAGATATTTCCGGAAAGAAATATCCTCAGACTGTATATTTTCGCGCTGTATATCAAGCACTTTTTCGTCCAGTTCCTCTATCGTCATCTGCAGAGGATTCACCTGCTGCCTTATCAACCCAGCCACAACCGGCGGTTTCAGATTCTGCATCAGTGTTGTAACCTTACTGTCATAGGCCTTCATATCTAAAATATTATCCTCTGTCAGCGGCATCCTGTTATAGGCAAGAATCCGCACAGCACGCTCATTTGCCGCCGTCTGCTCCAGATTCAGCTCCTGTAATATATCATCCACATTCTGGAATGCCTTGCTTATGCGGTCACCCAAATCCGGCCGCACTTCTGTGCCTACAGCCTCATATGCCTGCTGCAGCTTCTCTCCGGTCATGGAAACAGCAGTATCTGCCATCTCCTGCAAAGTCTGAACACCCATTAATGACCTTGTCGTACCGAGCATTTCTACCGGCGCCGCCAGAACCTGGCGGGCAGACTCCAGTGTGCCCTGCATAACATCCACATTTTCCTGTGTTACAGGAACTCCGGTTTCTTCTAATATACCCTTTGTGAGCTGCTGCTCCTGCTGCCTCAGCTCTTCCACAATATTTTCCAGATTTTCTATGTCAATCCGTATTCCCTTTGACGCCATATTTCTTGCCGCCTCTGCCGTCATGACAAGACGGATTTCTTCCAGCTGGCGCTTTGCACGGACAAAATCTGCTTCTGTTGTATAAATCTGCTGAAGATCGCCGTCTTCCGCATCTAAAAGATCCTGTACAAGTTCTGCCGCCTCATTCAGCGAAAGTTTGGTCAAATCTGCCTTCTCCGGCTGAATACCATCCAGCATGCTGTCCGTAATGCGGTCAAGAAGAACATCCGGAGCTAAATCCTTTAATTCTTCCAGTGACTGATACAGTTTTACATTTTCTGCGGTCACGGGCAAGTCATTTTCATATAAAAACCTGGCAACTTCCATTGCTTCATCCGTTGCCTCAATATCGCCATCTGCAAGGATATTGCCCACCTGGCCCTCTAACTGTTCAAAAACCTCTTTATCGGATGCCCCATTTTGGGGAATATTATTCTTAATCTGTCCGCCATCAGCCGCTGTCATGGCCGCCTGAATGTTTTCCGGTGTAATTACCGCCCGCCCGGTAGCAATAAAAAACTTCACCGATGCCTGCGAATAATCAGTAACTGCCTCTGCCATTTCGGCTGCATGAGACACCCGTGACAAATTCTCTGGCGTAAGCGGCGCCTTATCCTGCAAGTGGCGTTCCAGGCTGTCCTGTCTCTCCTGCTCTTTCGTCACTTCCCTGTCAATGGCATCCTGCTTCTGCGTACGCTGTTTTTTAACACGGCTTACTGCTCTCTCTAACTGCGATGAAGTATACTCTTCTAACGGCGTTTCTTCCTCTGATAAATCCTTAATATCCTCCCCCGTCATGCAGCTATTAATAAATGCGCTTGGGGAAACACTTCCATCATCTGGAAGCTCCGCTGTCTCCATATCCTGTTGTCTTGCCTGCATCTCTGTATAGACGCTGTTTTTTCCCGTTTCTTTATGTACGGTACAATCCATTGTATAATCCCATGCGTGATCGGAAATTCTGCCGTCCCTGGCATTCGGTACAGGCACTGAAGTCTTTGCACTTTGCTCAGCGCCGTTTAAGTTCGGGGAAATCTTATTTGCATTAATTATCATAGATTTCACTCTCGCTTTCTTTAGAGTATTTCGACATAAAAAGGAAAAAGATTTAGCTTATGCCAAATCTTTTTCCCTGGATTATATTAGCAATCATTTTTTCAGATGATGCCACGGATTGCTCCGTTGTTACACAACTCCCGCAATCCTACAAACATTCGAAATCCGCTGATTTACAGCGTAAAAATTACGTTGTAAATCGCTACTTTCTTATGTTTGGGCGGGTCTCAAGTTCAAATGCCGTTCATGCTTGCATGAACGGCATTTTGACCTTTTGACCCTGGTGTCATCAGATACTTGCCGGACCGTACTGCTCCAACAGCGAGGAATCTAATTTAATACGATTATCCATTGTTTTCATGACATCCGTAATCCACATAATATCCCTCATCTGGTCAGAGGCGAGGTCATACAGCTGGTTGTTACGGAAATTAAGAACAAGCGGCTCGAAAATGTTGTCCTCATTTTCCTGGATTACCAATCCGGTATGTCCGGTATTGAGTTCAATACATACACCTGGTACGAGAATGTTGATTGCCTTAATGAGAGCATTTACCACCTTCTGATCATAGACCTCCGACTCATTCAGAAGATGCCGCACCGCCTGTACCTCTGAAGTGGGTTCTTCCTGGGATTTCATTGCAGTCATGCGGTCATAAGCGTCCGCCACAAGCAGAATATTGACATTGGAATTTGCTTTCAGCGCCGCCGGTACCGGCTCATCCTCCGGCATGCAGTACAACTCCTGCATCTGGAAAATTAATTTTGCAATATCTATGTCTAAATCTACATATTTATCCAGAATCTCTTTCGTATTATTACTGATGGTCTGGCGGACATCCAACGGTACATCTACAGCATCCGGTTTTTCACGGAACTTAAGCGCGCCGATATCATGCAGTATCGCCGCCTTTACAAGCGTATTGACACGTCCGACCGGAAGCCCCATCTGTCCGCCAATAATAGCTGACAGTATTGCTACATTTAAAACATGCTTGTACACAAAATCCTCATTGCTCCGCAGATTCTGTACAAAGTTAATTTTCCGGCCAAGTCCCATATAATTTTTAATTACAAGACTGCACAGCCAGTCCAGACCCTTGTCCTTTTTCCCTGAAGCAATTAAATCCAAATCCTCACGTATACTGAATACGGCCATTGTCTGAAAACGCTCAAAGTTTATATCGTCCTTCGTCATCGGCGGAACAGGCTCTGCCGGCTCCAATATATAAATCCCCAACAAACCAAAGTTGCGGATACCCACAATCGCCTGTGCCGTCAGGTGTGTGTCCCGGTCATACAGTAATACACCGTTTTTATTATAAATCGGCTTTCCTAACCGCATCCCTGCCTTTAAATCATCTACTTTTACAAATACCACAATTTCCCCCTCCAATCTGTAAAAAAATAAATCGTCTCATTTCCGTCACAATTAATTGATATTATTGTATCACAAAAATCTCAAGAAGAAAATACTTTTTCTTTGAAAGGAGCATTCCCTATGATAAAAAACAATTTTTTTCAGCCGTTTATGCGATGTTCGCTTTTGTGGCTTCTTCCCATATTTCTGACAGTTTCTCTGCTGTCACCTGCCGCAGCTTCTGCCACTGTATTCGCCGCTGAAATTGGAACAGCAAAAAATACTGCTGTGGCGGAGCCTGAAAAGGGCACTTATGTAGAAGGGGAGGTACTTGTGACGCTGGCTGCCCCTAAACGAACTGCTCTGGCAAAAAAAGGGCTTGTTTCTTTTAATGAGGAAATGAATGTGGAAAAGAGCTGGGAATTTGGTGACGCCGTTATATTATCTTCCACAAAGGAGCAGGCTGCTTTTCTGGATGACAAAAACCTTTATGTCTCCCTTGTTTCTTCGGATAAATATTCTACACAGGAGCTAATGGAACTACTGTCAGGCCAGGCATATGTTGTATCAGTAGAGCCAAACTGTTACCGTCATAAAATGTCTTTGACTGAAGATACGTTTTCCGGACAGCAGTGGTATTTGGACGGCAGCGGAAATTTCACGACAGAAAGCCTGGGAATACGATATACAAAAAATTCCTCTTCATCTAAAAAACCGGTTATTGCTGTAGTAGATACCGGAATAGACTATACTCACGAAGATTTAAAGGGGCATTTGTGGAAAAATACATACTCCGCCCTTAAAGGTACTTATGGGTATGATTTTGGTGATGAAGACAGCGACCCTATGGACGAAGACGGCCACGGAACACACTGTGCCGGCATTATCGGGGCAGTAACTGACAACGCAGCCGGAATTGCAGGCGTGGGCGGAGATGTCGAATTGATGGCCCTGAAAATCTTTAACCAAAAAGGTGATGCTGATGATGCTGCGATTATTGATGCCTTCGATTATATCTACCAGGCCATGCAGCTCGGGGTAAATATCACTGCTGTTAACTGTTCCTGGGGCGGCGGGGATTCGGCAAGCGCAATGGAGTCCCTGATTAACAAAATTGGCCAACAGGGCGCACTGTTTTTGTTTGCGGCAGGGAATGACGGAACCAATCAGGATACTGTAATATCCACGCGCAAGGAATGTCCCTATGATTTATCCAGCGATTACGTTATTACTGTAGGCGCTTCGGACACCACTGACAAGGCAGCTCATTTTTCTGATTACGGTCAGAACAGCGTGGATGTTTTTGCACCGGGGACACAAATGTTCTCCACTATTAATGATGCCGTTTTTATGCCGGACATTTATACGGATGAAGAATTGGAATCTTTGACAAGCATATACAGCAGCGGGGAAGAGGGCAGCGCTTCTTTGTATACTCCTGCTGACCTGAATCTCTCCCATCCGCAGGTGACCTACGGCACCTTCAGCCACTCATCCGAGGATTTTTACGGCAATAAAGAGAGCGGTTCCTTTTACGTTCCGTTCCACAGCTCAGCCTGGCAGAGGAACGTAACTTTCAGCGCCTACCTTGATATAAGCGGGCTCTCGCTGAACCCTCTCAACTCCTATTTTGTTTCCTGTAACTACTCCGCAGATGAAAAATCAGTTTCCTCCAGGGAATGGGTACATTTTTCCCGCAGGGTAAGTACATCGGATTTTATCACTGTAGGCGGAAAACAGTATCTGCGCCTGTTCTCAGTAATCGGTGAATTATTCACCTACACCGGCTTCTATATTGATCAGATTGCCGTATCCTCTGCTAATCTGTCTGAGGATTATCTCATAAAGTACGATTACATGGATGGTACTTCCATGGCAGCTCCTGTTGTTACAGGCACTGTAGCGGCACTGTCAGCGCTCTTTCCACAGGACAGTGCATACCAGCGCAGAGCCAGACTGATGTCATGTGTCAGAAAAGTGCCGGATCTGACATACAAATGCAAGACCGGAGGCATTGTAGATATGAGTCTTTTCGCCGCTTCTACTATCGCAGACACACCTTCCGGGCCCTCTGTCTCTAAACCTGAAAATAATACAGAAAACAAGGGAAATACTGCCACTTCAAAAATTGCAATTACTAAAGTAAAATTAAACAAAAAAAGTGCCACTCTCCGCTATAAAAAGAAACTGAAACTCAAGGCTTCTGTAAGCCCTGCCAAAGCAACAAATAAAGCAATAAAATGGAGTGTATCCAAAACAAAATATGCCAAGGTCAGCCAGAAAGGCGTGGTTAGTGCAAAGAAAAAGGGAATCGGGCACACGGTTAAAGTATACGCAACCGCAAAGGACGGCTCCAAAAAGAGAGCCGTCTGCAAAGTTAAAATCAGACGGTAAACCTTAAATCTCATCCCCACATTTTGCTTTCCGCGCGGTTTTAAATAATTTGCCGTCTTTTTTAGTTATGCGAAGTGTCTTATTTTCTGTTTCATCACACACTTCCAGCGTAACACAGCCTTTCTCAATATAGGGATGGCGAAGAATCCTTGCTCCAGCATGCTCTGTCTCTTCCCGGACAAAAGCAATATAGGCGTACTTTTCATCTTCAAAGGGAACATCGCCATCCTTTAACTCTTTATGCAGCCTGCTTCGGGGTATACGGCTTGTAAAATGGCACCAGTCGTCTGCCTCGAGGCGGCATGCCTTTTCGTGAGGGCATGGTGCGGCAATGTGCGCACCTTCATCCAAAAGTATCTCCCTTGCCTTTTGCAAAACGGCAAATCCCGCCGGTGTTCCCGGTTCCACAAGCAAAAGCATCCGGTCAGCTGACTGCCATAATTTCTTTACCGCCTGTTCTCTGTACCCCTCAGCCAATTCATTTATGACATAAGATGCAATAACCAAATCATATTTTTCTTGAAAATCCATCGCCATCAGGTCGGCATCTATCCAGCGGGCATTATGGAGAAATCCCTCCTGCATAAGGGATTCCCCCATATTCCTCATTACCTCTTCCCGCTCAATACAGGTAACCATTTCCGGCTGCAAAAAAGATGCGGCAGCCCACGAGGCCGCACCGCACCCTGCACCTACATCCAGAACAGAACCCCATTCTGAATGGATATCTTTTTTTATCGAATAAGCAAGAGCATCTGAAACAGCACCATACGTTGCCGGCATCCGGGTGACAGCATAAGCTGCCGCCTCAATTTCTTTTGTCAGCCGTTTATTTCCACCCCCGCGATACCGTTCACTGATTGCTTTGGCTGCCTGTTTCAAATCTGAATGCCTGTATTTTGACGCCAGTTTCTCAAGAGCCGCTTTTAAATCCAGCGGAAATTCCATTTTAACCTCCTTTTATTATACAAAGGTTTCTAACTTAATTGAATACTCTGAAACAAAAGATCCTCGCCTATTACGGCTTCCACGGTAAAGCTCCCCTCCGACATTGTTACCGTCCATTTTTCGCGCAGCAGCTGCCCGGTTCTCTTTCCGTCCTTCGTTACATAATCCAGAGAGATTTCGGCAGGTGACTCCGCCCCGGAATATGTTCCGGCAGAAGTAATCACATCCTGCCACTGACGCCACTGTTCTTCCGTAAGCATCTGTTTAAGAGAATCCGCCGCAAGTTCCTTTGCCGCATTAATATTCCCTGCAAGTAGCGCCTGGTTCAATTTTGTTGTCGTCTCATTTACCTTATCCTGCTCAAACATGCACATTTCCCGATTCTCTTCATAATTCCAGTAATGCTGCCGGTATTTGCGCATATTATCGAAATTTGCAAAATACTGTCCATTAAAACGGTCAAAGTAAAGCTCTGTGTCCTGACTTTTCTTTTCTCCTGAAGCAGTATCTTTATAATTTATCACCGCCTGGATTTTATAATAATCCGCAATCTGTTCTTTCTGGATCCCTGTTACACTGACAAACTCTGTCGTATCCGTCTTAATCAGTTCCTCATACTGGGTGTTCATGCGGTCCTCTATCATTGCATCCATGCATGTATAATATGGAAACCAGCGGTTGGAAAACGAAAGCAGGATACATCCCGCCATCACGGCTCCGCCCCGGATTAACCAGAGAGGGAGAAGTTTGTCTTTTAGAATATATTTGCGCAGCAGCCAGTGCCATAACGGACAGGTCAATGCGGCAACTGTAATAAACGGCCAAATCGTTTCCCTCACCATAGCAAACATAATGGCAAACATCATCACCACAGCCGAAAATATCCCAACAAGCCCGCTCATTATTTTATCAATTATAAACTTTTTACCCATACTTTCCTCCATGCTTAGCGCTACTTTCCTATGCGCTTGGCGCTATTTTCCTATGCGCCTGCTTACCTGTTCAGGATTAGCCGCAAACATCATCGCTGTCTCTTTTGTAATCTCACCTTTTTGATACAGGCTGATAATAGACTGGTCCATGGATACCATACCAAGGTTTCCTGACGTCTGAATCAAGTTATCAATCTGATAGTTCTTGCTGTCTCGAATCATGTTGCTGATGGCCGGTATGGTGCGCATAATCTCTACCGCAGGTATCATGCCCCCGCTTTTCCTTGGAAGAAGCTGCTGGGAAACAATACAGTCTAACACAAGAGAGAGCTGGATTTTTATCTGTTCCTGCTGATCTGCCGGAAATGAATCCACGATACGGTCTATCGTATTAACCGCCCCTTTTGTGTGCAGGGTCGCAATGACGAGATGGCCGGTCTCTGCCGCGGTCATTGCTGTCCGGATTGTCTCTGCATCACGCATCTCGCCAAGCAGGATTACATCCGGAGCCTGTCGCAGACAAGCGCGCAGCCCGGTGATATAGCTTCCAGTATCTATAGCAATCTCCCGCTGGCTGATGATAGATTTCTTGTTTTTATGAAGATACTCAATCGGGTCCTCTAATGTGACGATATGTGCCTCTCTGTTTGTGTTAATGGCATCTATAATACATGCCTGGGTTGTGGATTTACCGCTTCCCGCTGTACCGGATATGATAATCATTCCATGCATAAGTTTTGACAGCTCTACAATACTGTCTGGTATACCTAATTCCTTATGATCTGGTATATCAAACGCCACTACGCGGATAACTGCTGCCTGAGAGCCGCGCTGAAAATATGTATTGACACGAAAACGTGCCAGCTGCCCAATCGCAAAAGAAAAATCATCATCCCCTGCTTTTAGAAAATGTTCTTTTTTTCGTTTGGCAATCTCATAAATTTCATCTATTAAACTGCTTGTATCTGCCGGGGTAAGCCGTTCCTCACTGCCTAACGGATGTATGGCACCCGCAAGCTTATAACTCAAAGACCCGCCTGCTACAATAAATATATCCGATGCCCTTTTATCTACCGCTTCCCTCAATAACTCCTCCAGGCCCATCGTGTACTTCTCCTTTCCGTTATTCCGTTATTTCAGTGCCGCCGCCCCATACCTCAATAGTATCATCCGATTTCCATTCTCCGGTATACTCTTTCTGCCAGCGCAAAATTTTATAGCTATTACCAGAAAGCTGCACGGTCACCATCAGCTTCTGGTTATCATCAATCGGACAGGCATAGGAAAATTTCCCGCCGCCCTCGTCTGTTACTCCCTCCGGCAGCTCACCTTTCCGCAATTCTGCCAGAATATTCTCCGCCTCGGCGTCCGCCTCATAATATTCACTCACAGCATATACTGACCGTTCAGCCAAATCGCTGTCAGCTTTCGCCGTAGAAAGAGAGAGCAGGGCAAAAACAATAAAACACAAAACCGCAAATATTGTCAATATAGAGCTTCCGCCCACAGTTGTGAACGACATTTTTCTCTTTTTACTCACACTTCCCCACTCCTTTTTAATGTTTTTTGTCAATGTTTGCGCTGCTCGCAGCACAAACTTGTCGTGTGAATGAACGGTGTTCATTCACACTTTTGCCAGGAAACCGGTATGCAGAATATTTCGTCCCCACCCGCAGCCACTACGGATATTTTTGCTTTTTCTATGTAATCACCTGACTCCATGATATTTAATACCACACGTATATTATCCTCCGGATAATCTGCCTCAAGGCCGTCATTTGTTCGCTTAGCCCCAAGCATCACTCCGATCTTCTCTAAATCTCCCTGCTCTGCCTTACAGTATTCAGCCATCTCCTGGGCCCGCATTACAGCCAGGTCACGGAGTTCTCCCTGTTTTGACAGTGTATCTGAATAGACAAATGCCTGAAGGCAGACTGCCGCCGCAAGCGCAAATACCAGAATCATAATAATCTGCTCCATCAGGGCCAGCGGAGCCTTGCTTCTCTGATAACTCACGGTGCCACCTCCCCGCTGCTTCGGATGGCTGCTGCCGCCGTCCCTTTCCTGCCTTTCGCATCTATAGCCGTTATGCGGATCAGAGAGCCTGTCTGTTCAAAAGACAACCCCTGTGCCTCCATTATTGGATTCCCGGCCTCCGGCTCAATCTCATTATCTGCAAGTGTAAACAGCTCATAAATATATCCATTATAAAAATAAATGCGAAGGTCAAATCTCTCCTCATCGATCATCTGATAAAAATGCAGAGTCTCTATGCCATCCTTTTCCTGCGGCGTTGTAAAACCCCCGGCGACCACAGCGCCGTTTTCGTCATGGTTACGAATTTTTGCTGTCACATAGGACGTAATAATCCGCCTGTTATAGGCATCATCATCCCGCTGTACCAAATTTTTGTAACTGGTAGCACCAAGAGCAAGCACCGATACAACGGTAATAGCAAACACGGCAAAAAGCAGCAGAATAAAGACGCCATCCATATTATGTTTCGGAAGTTTCATTTTCATTGAAGGCTCATACCCCTTTACTCCTGTTTTTCCACTATTGTAATTTCCGGCATTATATTGTCACCGAATACCTCATAAAAAACGGCAAACCGTTCTTCATCTATCTGAATGCCATAGTTTTGTTTCAAATAATCCACTGTGGGCGGATAAACCCCCTCGGTTGCATAGCAGGTAAGGACGGCTTTGCGGATTGAGCTGTCCAACTGTTTCACACTTTCTGCCTGCTGCCCTTTTTCCATTTTCTGCACACCTTTGTAAAGGCAGAATACCGCTAAAACCATAACAGCAATTAATAGAGCCAACTTGACTGGTGTAAAATTTATCTCCCGTTTCATTTGCCCTCTCATCCTTTCAATTATGAAGACTAACCAATAGTTGACATTATATGTATCAGCGGAAGCATAACGGCAATCAAAATAATCCCTACAAGAGCGGAGGTAATAATGACTATGGTAGGCTCAATTTTACCTACTTTACGCTCAATCGATATCTGCGCACTGTCATCCATACGTCTTGCAATTTCTTCCATCGCTGTATCTGATGTACCGCTCTTTGCCCCCAAATCCAGTATCCGGCAGTAAGAGGCATCCAATATCCGGTTCTGTTTAAAACAATCCGCAAGCGGCTCTCCCATTTCTAACATCTCAAGGCATTTATCATAACGCTTTTTTGCCCGCTTTGTCGGGCTCTGAAACAACATGGCTGTCCGGAAAGCCTCCTCTGTATTTAAACCACTCATCATTCCCATAGACATTGCCGCAGCAAAACGCGCTTCGCTGAGCTGCCTTGTAATCCCAATATCACCAAATATTTTTTTATATAAACCGAGCACTGCCCCGCGTATCACAGAGCTGCTTGCTATCAGCGCTCCCAACAGGACAATTACCCCAAGAGCAACACACAGTACCGGCATCATGCCGCCTAATACATCTCCTATGTTCAGAAGAATCTGCGCCGTGCCACTCAAACTGCCCCCCAACTGCTCATAGACCTGGTTAAAGACCGGGAGCACTTTTACTAAAAGCACAACAATGATTACCAGCATCAAAATAAGAAGGATAACCGGATACATCAATGCGCTTCGAATCTGGGCAGATAACTGCGACTGCCTGTCATAATACGTGGAAAGAGACTGGAACGACTGTTCCAGCCTTCCCGACTGTTCCCCTGTCTCTACCATATCACTGACATATTTAGGAAATACCCCAACTTCCCGCAGAGCCTCTGAAAACGGACGCCCCTCGGAAACCATATCTGCCAGCGCCTGTAACATCTTTTTCTGCCCCCGTCCGGTCTCGTCCTCCAAAAGAAGGTACAATCCGTCCTCCGTGCCGATTCCCGCATGCATTAACAGAGACATTTCCAGACAAAAGGAGGAAATATATTCGTTACTTAGCATTCGTTTTTTCATGTCCTGACTCCCTTACTGCTTGTAAAATCCTTTTAATGATTTAATGATATTGAGAACAAAAATATTTTGCCCCTGAATCTAGTAGCTGTATTTCGCTTTATAATTTTTTGCATTTCCAATATATTTCATAATGGATTTACTTGACTTTGCGGTGGATGCATAGGTTGGATCCATCAATTTCCATTTTTTTCCGTTAAAGTAAATGGCTCCTGTTATCCATCCCTTTTTCTTGGAGTATACGTTTACCCATGCATGATATACCGAACCGGTATATCCAATAACAAGCTTTGTCGGAACACCCTGGCTTCTGAGCATCGCTGTCATAACTGCCGCATAATCAAAACAGATTCCTTTTTTCTTTTTATAAATTTGGTTCAAGTCCGGCAGATAATCATTTTTTACCGTCTTCGCTTTTTTCTTGTCATATTTATAATTTTTTATCACATAATTATAAACTTTTTTCACCTTGGCAATATCCGTCTTTGCGGATTTTGTAATAGAAGCTGCTTTTTTCACCACTTTTGTCGATGCTTTATAATTTACATACTGATTTGGCCGTATATAGGGAGCAAACTGATCCGAGAGCTTCACATCTATAGTCTCTGACACTACTGTTGCATAGCTGTTTCCTGATACATTTAAGTATACCGTTATTTTATAGGAACCGTTTCCCTCCGTCAGTGGCAGCACCTCATAGGCTGAGTGCCTGAGTGTATAAGTATATTTGTTGTTTGTAGGGGTCTCAACCTGTGCCTTAATAGTTTTTTTGGTACTCTCTTTGTATTTTACCATGACATAACCGTCCTGGGCATTGGAATAATCAATAACGCACTGGTTTGAATCCTTAATCGCCGTGCCATCCGCATTTGTTGGATAAATCACTGTTTTGGCCGTCCCTTTTAATGGCGGAACGCTGCTTGCAGCTAACGCAAGTATTAAAAAAACTGCTAAAATTCTTTTCATGTTTTCCGCTCCTTTCTAATGCAAGGCTAATCACTATAATTTTATCACCTTTTCACAAAAAAATAAAGCATCTTATTCAAAATTATATGATGATTCAGTTGACTAATAGATAGGAAAGTGGTATTATCATAAAAACAAACTACATAAGGGCAAAGGAGTATTGACATGAAAAATACAGGCATCGCGAGGCAGCTTGATTCCGTCGGGCGCATTACTCTTCCAAAGGAACTCCGGAAAGCTTTTGGCTTCTCTGAACGCGAAATTTTAGAAATATACACGGAAGAAGACAAAATTATCCTTAAAAAACACTCAGAACCGGCAGACATTTTTACCGGCTCAACAAAAGATTTGATTGAATTTGAAGGAAAACTTGTATCGAAGGATTCTATTAAAAAAATGGCAAAATTAACTGGTTTGATATAATTTCACAGGACAATACAGTTGCAGCTGTACATATATTATTTGAAACAGCGGATGCCTCCCCCGGCATTCGCTGTTTTTCGATTTGACAGAGAAATTCCATTTATGCGGAGCAAAGAATCCGCTTTGCGGATTCTTTAAAGGTGCGCGGTTTTCAGCCGCACCTTATTACAGCAATGCGTTATACACATCCCGTTTTGACACACCCCGGTCAGTAGCAACCTGTTTCATCGCATCTTTTTTGGGCATGCCCTGCGACAGATAATGCTCCATATGTTCCTCTAAAGAAAGTGCGCACCACCGTTCCCGCTCCTCCTGTAAAATTGCCTTTGCATCCGCCCCTTCCAGAATGATTACAAACTCTCCCCGTGGCTCGTGTTCCGAAAAATAATCAACGATTTCCTGCAGAGTTCCATGCAGTGCCGCTTCATGTTTTTTCGTAAGTTCTTTACAGACGGCAATCCTCCGCTCTCCCCCTACAGTCTCCAAAAACAACTGAAGTGTTTTTAACAGCCGGTGCGGTGCTTCATAAAAAACCGTTGTACATGTTGTCCCTGCAAGTCTTTGCAGCACAGCGGGCCTCTCTTTTTTGTCCGTCGGCAGAAATCCCTCATAGGTAAAACGCCTCGCTTTCATTCCAGACAACGTGAGCGCCGTAATGACAGCAGCGGCGCCCGGCAGTGAAGTCACTGCAATCCCGGCATCATAGCAGGCCCGCACAAGCTCTTCCCCCGGGTCAGATATGGCAGGTGTCCCGGCATCTGTCACCAGGGCTATATTCTCTCCCGCTAATAACCGCCCGACTAGCACTGGTGTCTTCTCATATTTATTATGCTCATGGTAACTCGTGAGGGGTGTTTTTATCTCGTAATGGTTTAAAAGTTTTCGCGTTTGTCTCGTATCCTCAGCAGCAATAATATCCGCTTCTTTCAATGTGCGCAGCACCCGCAAAGTAATATCCTCAAGATTGCCAATTGGCGTTGCACACAAATAAAGCATTCCTGCCATGATTCCCTCACCTCATTTCCGGTCACACATCTCGTACAATTTTCTTATTTCTTCCGTATAGACATTCTCTTTTTCATACACAATCAGAGGCGCCTCTACGGAAATCCTCGGATTGCCCCCCCGAACCCCCTCTAATAACACCATATTCGGTTCTTTATCCACATACGGATATACAAGGCGCATCCTCTTTGGCTCAAGCCGGCAGGAAACCATCTTGCTTATAATCTCTGCCAGCCGGAACGGACGATGTACCATAAAAAAATGCCCGCCTGGCTTTAGAAGTCTCGTTGCGCTTTCTATTACATCAGACAACGTACAGCGGATTTCATGGCGTGCAACCGTCTTATGCTCTTCTTCACCTGTTAAACCGTGGGTCCCTGACATATATGGCGGATTACAGGTCACAACGTCAAAAACGGAGGCGCCAAACAGCTCCGCCGCTTCCTTTAAATCCCCGCACACAATGCTTACCCGGCCGGAAATTTTATTATAATCCACACTTCGGGAAGCCATCCCGGCCACATCCTCCTGAATCTCCAGTCCGGTAAAATGCCTACCATTTGTACGTCCGGAAAGAAGAATGGGAATGACGCCATTCCCACAGCCTAAATCCAGACACTCATCCCCTTCTTTCACCTGAGCAAATGCGGCGAGGAGCACCGCATCCATCCCAAAGCAGAACCAGGACGGATTCTGAATCAACTTCAACCCGTCCCGCTGTAAATCATCTAATCGCTCTCCCGGCCGAAGAAAAACATCAGCCGTTTTTTCTACATTATTATTTCCTATATCAGCCATCCAGTCTTGATTTCCCATCCTTTTTTTCCATGGCCTCTAACTGTTTCAATTCTTTATCGTGCTTGTCCTGCACTTTCCCCCTCTGTGCACTTCGCTGGAATTTCAGCTCATCCACTGCATAATCGCGGACTTCTTTTTCATCATTGTCCAGCGTCACAACAATTTTCACCCTCTGCTTGAGGATATTAACACTCTGCACCTCACCGGAAAGCCCGTCCGGTGTCCGAACTCTCGTGCCCACATTTGGCAGACGGCTGTTTAAATCCTCATAAGCCTCTTCCTCGTTTTTCAGGCAGCACATCAACCGCCCGCACACGCCGGAAATTTTTGTCGGGTTCAGGGACAAATGCTGTTCTTTGGCCATTTTAATAGAAACAGGCGCAAACTCGGACAAATAACTATGGCAGCAGAGCTGGCGTCCGCAGATTCCCATCCCGCCGCGTATTTTTGTCTCGTCACGCACTCCAATCTGCCGCAGCTCAATGCGGGTGCGGAACACGCTCGCCAAATCTTTAACCAGCTCCCTGAAATCAATCCGTCCATCTGCTGTAAAATAAAATAACAGCTTGTTATTGTCAAAGGTGTACTCTGCATCTATCAGTTTCATTTCCAGATTATGCTTTGCTATTTTTTCCAGGCAAATCTGAAAGGCCTCTTTTTCTTTTTCACGGTTTTGTTTTTCTGTCTCTATATCTTCTTCCGTGGCAACCCGGATAATACCCTTTAGCTCTGCCACTATTTTTTCTTCTGCCATCTCACGGTTCGGCAGCACAACCGTTCCTATCTCAACGCCTTTGGCGGTTTCTACAATAACCTGCTGCCCCCGTTCAAATATAATATCTCCCGGATCAAAATAGTACACTTTCCCCGCCTGGCGAAAACGTACTCCAATGATTATCTTCATTGTTACCTCCATTCCAAGAATGATTATTATGCATTATTTTTTAATGTCATAAGCATAAGCTCCATCGCCACCTCAAAACTCACATTTGCTTTGAGCCGGAATTTTGCTTTGTCAAATGCCCGCAGTATTTCTTCTATTTTTTCATAGCTGCGCCTTGCAGCCTCTTTAGATATTGAGGAAGATTCTTCCTGAAAAAACAGCTGATTTATATTTTTGGTAGCCTTAAATATCAAAACATCACGATACCATAATTCCATCAAATCAATATAATCCCGGACCTCATCCCCACGTGTGCCAAGCTCCTTGATTACTTCGAGCATTTCCGTGACGGTCATGTCTTCTACGCGCCGCAGCAGGGACAGGATACTGTCCTTCCTCTCAATAAAATCCTCCGAGCGGGCATATCGCATGGCCTTTCCAAGATTTCCCTGGGCAAATGCCGCACTGGCTTTTGCAAGATAATCCGGTATCTGACACTGGCTCTTCAAATATTCCTCAACCGCATTTGTCGTGAGCGGACGAAAATCCAGTGTAAGACAGCGGGACTGAATGGTCGTCAAAAGCTCGCTGAGATTACTTGTCAAAAGAATCACAACACCGTATTCCGGTGGCTCCTCTATCGTCTTAAGCAGCGCATTCTGTGCCGCCTCTGTCATTTTCTCTGCTTCCTGTACAATATATATTTTATAAGGGCTCGAAAACGGTTTGATTTCCATCGAGTTGCAGAGCTGTTCCCGGATTTCGTCTACCCCCAGGCTTGACCGCTCCCGCTTTACCCAGATTACATCCGGATGATTCCCCGATTCCAGCTGATGGCAGGATACACAGTTCCCGCACGGTTTTTCGGAATCGCCCTGACACATAAGCCCGGCTGCAAATGTTTTTGCCATTGTCTCTTTGCCGACACCCACATCTCCGTGGAAAATATAAGCATGAAATGGTTTTTCCTCACGAATCGCTGTCTGAAGGTGTTCTTTAATTGTCTCGTGTCCAACTATTTCTGAAAATGAAAACATATTCCCCGCCTCCTTTGCATGTGAATGATGTCAGGTGAGAATATCAAGCAAAAGCCCCCGTATCTCATCAACCTTATTGAGTATCGCAATCGAATCTTTCTCTTCTTTGATTAACTCGCCCGCCAGCTCGTCAAGAGCGGCATCTACGCGCTTAATCATTCCATAAACCCTGTGCCTTCCCCTTCTGTCCAAAAAGTTTTCTCTGCTGAATTTGTGGGAACGGTTTACAATTTCATTCATAAACTCTTTGATAAGACGGCGGTAATGTTTCATATCCCGGACATCCATCCGTTTACCAAGCTTTTTTCCCTGCATGGTAATCTCTTCCATCATAACAGACAGGCGCTCTTTCAGACCGGCCTCTTCAATAGAGCTCATAAGGGTAAATTTAAAATCCTCCCCTGTCTCCTGTGCCTGAGCTGTCTGTGCCGTCTGATTGACCTGCTGCATGTTATCTACACGAATATCCAAACTGTCACCTCCCCGTCCTTGCCACCGCAAATTTCTTATGCGATGCCACTTCTATCATACCACGTCCTTGATACTTTCGCTACTGTTTTTCTGCAAGAATTCTCTCAATTTCTGCCAATGCATTTTCCTGTATATGATTTTCTATCCCCCCTGTAATTCCAGCTTCTAACAGCTTCTCCTTAGAAAAATCCACCTCATCGGCAAGAAAACGGCGGCACACTTCCGCTACACAGGGACTTGCCTGCTGCCTCTCCCGGTTCAGCGAGCGCTCCATTCTCTCAAAATCCCCTGCCGTGATATACAGCGGAACTACATTTTTCTCCCCATAAAAATCGCGGATTTTCGTATACCCCTCCAAAGTGGAAATCAGGCAGGAATCTGCCTTCTGCAAATCAATCTGCCCGTCATCCGCCGTAAAATAATACCATGGCCCTTTTACCGTCTCATAGCAGCGGCACTCGACTACACGGTTTTCCCTTTCCATCTGACGCAGTGTTTGCTCTGAAGTAAAATGATATTCCTTCCCCTCTTTTTCCCCGGCACGGATCGGGCGGGTTGTATAAGGCACAACCGGACGGAGCTCGGTGTGTCTCGCCATCAAAAGGTGATACAGTGTATCCTTTCCCGATGCACTTTTTCCCATCATTACATATAATTTATTCACCGTTTTCCCCCTTTACAACCCGGACCGTTCTGCCCTCTTTATCGGAAAGCCCGGACAACGGAAGACCATTTTCCCTGGCACTTTCTATCTGTGAAATAACGCTCTCTGTAATTTTTTCCCCCGGTACAAGAAACGGCACCCCGGGCGGATAAATCATCGCATACTCTGCCGATATATGTCCTCTGCTGTCTGGCAGCGGCATTCGTTCATATGGTGCATGCATGGCTTCATAAGCATCCATGCACGGGATGGGTTCTCTGTCAGAAAAAATATAACAGGATATTTTGCTCTTTTCCCCTTTTGCTGCCAATTCCTTGTCAATCTCTGCCAAAGCCTCTGCAAGACGGGTAAGCCCCTCTTCCGTGTCAGCCAGACTGCTCATGGCAAGAATATAATCCGCTGCTTCCATTTCTATTTCTATATGATAGCAGTCGCGCAGCAGACTGCCAAGCTGCGGGCCGGAAAGACCACTGTTTCCAGTGCGGATTACCATCTTTGATGGGTCCGCCATCAAAGATGACATTGGCTTCGAAGATGACATTGGCTTCGGAGATGACATTGGCTTCGGAGATGACATTGGCTGCCATAACGAGAGAACCTGCCATTCGGATGCTTTTTGGTAAAAATCCATAAGCCGTATATTATACCGATAAAATTCCTCTTCACCGTGACATTCCAAATAGTCCATACACTGAGCAGCACTCGCCATAAGCACATAAGAGGGGGAACTGGTTTCATAGATATCCAGATACTGTTCTACCATCCGGCGGGAAACCTTTGGAGAACAAACATGAAGCAGCGCGGTCTGCGTCAGGGCAGGCAGTGTCTTATGAAGGCTCTGGATTACAATGTCTGCCCCCTGGCTGATGGCAGAAGAGGGCATCCCGGTAACGATACCATGTGCCCAGGGAAAATGGGCCCCATGAGCCTCGTCCACAATCAGGGCCAGACCATTTGCATGTGCAATTTCTGCAATGGCCCCCACATCAGAAACAACACCCTCATACGTCGGGGAAGTGAGAATAACGACGCCTCTCACACCTTGTATTTTCCGCTCAGCCTCTTTCGGTGATATACCGAGGGAAATGCCGCTCTCCCTGTCAATTTCCGGCATCAAATAAACCGGTTTTAATCCAAGAAGACAAATGGCATGGTACACCGAGCGGTGACAGCCCCGGTCAACGAAAACAACATCCCCTTTACGGCAGCAGGCGGAAACCGCTGCCAGAATCCCGCAGGTGCTGCCGCCCACTAAAAGGTATGTTTCTTCTGTTTTATAACGCTGTTTCATCCTGTCCATGAAATCCCGAATCATCCCCTCCGGGTGATGGAGGTTATCTAAACCGGCCACCTCTGTCATATCCAGCGAATAGGGATTCGGCATCTCAAATACCGGATTCCTCTTATGTCCCGGCATGTGCATGGGATACCGTCCGGCTTTACAATAATCAGTTAAATGCCTGTACAAAATCGGATTCCTCCATCAAAAACAAGATTGATACCCATTAAAACTTAACTTCCCGTCCCTCTTTTATCCACTGGCGGAATTCTGCTGTAGCGGCAAAGAGCACATCACCGGAAGAGTTAATTGCTGTCTCAAAGGAATCCTGTACCACGCCGACAATAAATCCAACACCGACAACCTGCATGGCAATATCGCTGCTGATCCCAAAGAGTGAGCATGCCATCGGAATCAGAAGAAGGGAACCGCCGGCCACACCGGAAGCGCCGCAGGCAGCCAGTGCAGAAAGCACACTCAAAATAATTGCCGTTGGAATATCCGTTGCAACTCCCATTGTATGGGCTGCTGCCATTGTCATAACGGTAATCGTAATTGCCGCACCATCCATATTTATCGTCGCTCCGAGAGGGATGGATACGGAGTACACATCTTTATCCAGTCCAAGCCTTTCACAAAGCGCCATATTAATTGGAATGTTCGCTGCTGAGCTCCGTGTAAAGAATGCTGTCAGGCCGCTCTCTCTAAAACAGCGCAGTACAAGCGGATATGGATTTCTGCGCAGACAGATAGCAGCAATGAGAGGGTCTACAATCAGCGCAACCGCAAGCATACAACCAACAAGCACAAGAAGCAGTTTTCCATAATCACTGAAAATGCTTAATCCATTACTGGAAATAGACTGATAAACAAGACCAAGAACTCCGAGAGGAGCCAGATTGATAATCCAGCGGACTCCCTGGGAAACTGCATCGGAAATATCACGCAGCATCCGCTTTGTGTTATCGCTGCTATGTCGTTTAAGTGCGAGCCCCAATACGACAGACCATGCGAGAATGCCGATATAATTGGCATTTATCAACGCATTGACCGGATTGTCCACAATATTATTTAACAGGGAAGTAAGCACTTCCACAATTCCGCTCGGCGGCGCTGTATCCGTTGCGCTGGATGCCAGCTTTAATGTAACCGGGAACAAAAAACTTGCAAATACCGCTACAACCGCAGCCAAAAAGGTACTTACCATATACAGTATGATGACGGTACGGAATTTCTTTCCAATTCCACTGTTTGCCTGTGCCAGGGAACTGATGACAAGCACAAATACCAAAACCGGAGCAATCGCCTTCAGCGCTCCGACAAAAATATCACCTAAAATAGCAATTCCTGTAGCCTGTGGCAGTAGAAGCCCCAAAATAACACCGATAATAAGCCCGATTAGTATTCGCAAAATTAAACTTATCGAGTTCCATTTCCGAAGTAGTTCTTTCATACTCAGCCTCCATTTACATTTAATTAAGGCCCGGCAGCACCGCCAGGCCCGGTTCATAATATTTTAATTATATAATGGACTCGATATTTTGTCACTTCTTTTTTTGTCAGGCAATCACTTAACAGTCAATACAGCGATATCTACAAGGTAACACTCCCTGCCATCCGTAAACAGCAGCTTCTTTTCCTTCGCCGCCAGATACATCTGCACATTCTGTCCCAGTTTTTCAAGTACATCTATTTTTATGTGCTTTTTGAGCGACAGGCTGCAAAGATAAAACGGAGTCCGCTCCTCTAAATTGCCAAAAAGTACATAATCCCCCCGAACGGAAAGAGGATGTACATCCTCTTTTGCCTGTTCAACTGTAAATGACTCGCCATTCGTAATATCACGAATTTTCAGACCCTTTTTCCCACATTCATAAATCCACCGCATCTGAATATCCCCATCCCCATACGCTTCATCTTTGTAACTTTTCATAGTTTTCTGTGTCCTTAAATCAATAAGATTTGTAACCAAAATCTCCCCTTTATCTTTTATTATAGTGTCGCCGAAAGCCAATACATGGTAATCGTCCACAAAAGAAATTTCCTTCGTGCGGGCATAACCATTGATTCCCTCTACTTTTTTCTCTGTTTTGGCAGCGAGGTCAAGAACTGTCCAGTAACCTTCCGCGCGGTAATTCAACAAAATTGTATTCCCGCCGGGGGACATTACAGAATTACAGATGGTATCATCATCTGTCTGCTTTTCGATGGCTCCGGTTTTCAAGCTCAGCTTTGCAATGCAGCCCTTTTCCACCGTATCTCCTTTGAGTTTCCACAAATCGACATAAACGGCATCCCCGTCTGTATAGTGGTATACGCAGTTCAGGGCCCCTTTGTAATTAAATCCCAGCCGATATTTTCTGACAAAGTTTTCCGTATTTATGTTTCGTTTCCCGAATTGCATCCTCAGAACGCGCCAGATATAATGCAAGGATCTTATCATCCTCCACGTTATCACCTCTTAACATCTGTTATTGGCGGCCACCTATTATATAAATACGGAATTCTTTCTAATTACCACGTTTCTTGTAATAACTTGTATAGAGCTTATTCTTGTAAACATAATACGGCATAAGCTTTTCGCCGTTCTCTCTTTTTCTCTCGATAAATTTTCCTTTATGGGCATATGTCCCTGTCGTTACATCCGTCACATCCTTCCCGTCAAGCTCACCGGAATACTTCACCACTTTCTGTTTAAATGTACCGTCCTTCCGAAAATGTATCTCAATCCTGCTCTCACCGTCTACATCATGGATAAACTTTTCCTTAAATGTCTTGCTCTTTGGCACTGTCCCCTCAAATATAGCATTTTTTGACACCAAATAGTCGTCCCCATCATAGATAAGGGTATTTTTTGTCCCTCTCCTGCTGACGGTATTAATACCATCTTTCCCTTTTTCATATGTGCCTCTGTCTATTTCACTGCCGGAGTCACCGGAATTTAACAGCTCCCGGTATGTACCCGTTTTTTTATTAAATTCAAGACTGAATTCACTTCCCTCCCCATCTGTCTCCTTATCGGATATCAGGCAGGTATAACGGACAAGATCCGACTCATTTACCGGAGGCTCTTCTGTAGCTGATGCTGTCTCCGCCGGCGGGTTTTTCACCTCCTGATTCTCTTTCCTTTGGGCTGTTAGACTGCTCACCATAAAAAAAATCAACGCTGCCGCACCTATGCCAAATGCAATCAGAACCACTAATATCCCCTTGTCCACCCATTTTTTATTATTACTGTGATTTTTCTTTCCCATTATTTACCTCCGTCTGCCAGCGTCCATACTGCTTGTAATGCATAAAAGTGTACCAAAAAAAGTGTAAAAAAACAAGTATGTCTATTGACAACTAATTTTCAAGAATCTATAATGAATAGACTGAACCTTATTATTAAGAAAGAGTGAAACAGCATGAAGAAGCATTTACCAAAAACAAATACATCTAATAAACCCAAAAGCTTCCTCAGAGTTCACAGCAAACTTGGAAAGGCCATTTTGATTTCACTGGCAATTCTTATTGCCGTTCTTGGCGCCTTTGTCCTTGGCCTGCGGATTTACTACTCAAACCACTGGTATCCAAATACCTGGATTGGTGACCGTGATGTGTCAGGAATGAGCTGTGAAGATTCCATGGAACTTATGAATTACGTATATGAGAATTATCAATTAAACATTACCGGGAGAAATGATGGTTCGCATACGATAACTCAGGGAGAAATAAACTATCAGGTTAACATAAAGGATTCCGTAAAAGAACAATTTGATGCACAGCACTCTTCTTTCCCTATTTTAACCTTAGGGCAAAAAAAACAGGTTAATCTAACACTGAATGCTGCCTATGATGAGAATAAGCTCTCACAGCTTTTAAAAAATTCAGTACTTTATGTGGGAAATGAAGATTACCCGATTGTTAAACCTCAAGATGCAGATGTCGTTTTTTCCAAGAAAAAACAATATCTTGTTGTACAAAATGAGGTTGTCGGGAATTCTTTGAATCTGAATGCCTTTATGGCCGCCGTCAAACAGGCTCTTGTAACCGGACATGAGAAGCTGGATTTAACAGATGAAACAACAAACCCGGATGTATACGAAAAACCGCAGTATGTATCTACTGACTCCTCCTTACAGCAAAAGGCTGCTGCCTGTAATGCTACTGCTCTCCGCTGGTTTTCCTGGAAAATCGATAAGGGCGTGTCAGAGACCATCGGCCCGGAAAAAATATATTCCTGGTGCCAGTACAACGGCGGAAAAGTTACTTATAAAAAAACAGCAATCCAGAACTGGGTAGAAAAAGTCTGTCTGAAATATAAAACGGTAGGGATTACCCGCACATTTAAAAATCATGCCGGAAAAAAAATAAAAGTAAGCGGCGGTGATTACGGTTGGGCCTTTCATTATGATACGATGCTGAAACAGGTCATGACTTTCCTGAAAAAGAACGCAGACCCCGCCTTGCAGCAGGCTTATATGGATGACCCGTCAGCAGAGCAGAAAAAGGCCTTGACAGTTACTAAAAAACCAAAGTTTGCCAATACTGCATTTAAATATGATTATGAAAACAAAGCAAATGATTGGGATACAAAAAATTTTACAGAAATTTCTCTTTCCGATCAAATGGTTTATGTTTGGAGAAAAGGAAAGGTTGTGTTTAAATGCAGGACTATCAGTGGACGTCCCGTACCTGACCGTGAGACAAGAAAGGGTGCATACTTTATCAAGGAACATCAGCCACACCGTGTTTTAAAAGGAGATGATTACGAAACTCCGGTAGATAACTGGGTTCGTATCATGTGGACTGGAACAGGATTTCATGCCGCACCGTGGCAGCCCTGGTATTCCTGGAAAAAAACGACCTATCTGACCCGCGGCTCCCACGGATGCCTGAATCTTGCAGTAGAAGATTCTAAGAAAATTTATAAACTGACAAAATATATGGAAATGGTTTTTATTTATTAGCAAGTGTTATTCTTACCCGTGAAAAAAAGAACTCCGATCAATTCTCTGGATTATCCCATTGATTGGGGTTCTTTTTTGCCCTTTATTACTGACTTGAAAACTTCATACCGTATAACTCATCTCATACCACTGTTCTCCACCCCAGGATGATGCGGCCAGGCCCTGGTTTTGAAATCCCATCCTCTCATACATCCCGACTTTTCCCTCTACGCAGGTCAGAATAATCCGTTCCCGGCCTCTTTCCTGCTCCCTGCGAAGGTATTTTGACATGATTTTTCTGGCAAGCCTCTGTCCACGATATTGGGGAAGCACATCCAACCCTAAAATCATTACATTTTTTCCTGCCGGGTTATGCAGTCCTGCATTTATAAAAAATTCATCCCGAAAGGAATTTTCTTCTGTTGCAAGCCCATATAACATCCCCGCAATTTTTTCTGTACGACGGTCAACTGCTACAAGAAACAATTCCGGAGCCGTTTCTGCCACATTCCTCATCATTGTTTCTGAGCACGCCTCATTAGGCGGAAAGCATATTTGCTCAATGGCAGCTGCCTGTGCCGCCTCCTCCGGAGTTATATTCCGGAATTGGAAATACTGCTCATTCAATATGATACATCCTCACTTTGCCTACGCATGGATAAACTTCTCTATAAACTCATCCTTCGGACACGGTTTACTGAAAAAATATCCCTGGATATAATCCGGTCCCAACACTTTAATGCGCTGGAACTCTTCCTCTGTCTCCACACCCTCTACAACAATTTTAATTCCAAGATTATGAACCATATTTATAATATGAACCAAAAGATCATTCTCATAATCATTAGCAAGAGCCAACATCGTAAAACCGCGGTCAATTTTAACAATATGCGGCATCATATGTCCAATATTGGCAAGATTGGAATAACCTGTTCCAAAATCATCAATAGCAACACTTACTCCCTTATTTTTAAACTTGCTCCACACATTGCGCATGGCAGGAGTGTTCTCTACATAACCGCTTTCCGTCAGCTCCACGACTACGCCGGATGACTGCAGGCCCATTTCCTCAATCGTATTCATAACCGTATCAAAAACAGGGCTCTTTTGCAGCTGCACATAGGAAAGGTTTATCGTGACGCAGAAATCCGGATTTATTTCCCGGCAGAACTGGCACATTTTTGCCGCCTCCTGGATAATCCACTTGCCGACAGGAATAATCAGCCCGCTCTCTTCAAGAATTGGAATAAACTCTCCGGGTGAAACCATCTTCCCATCCTGCCAAAAACGTGCCAGAGATTCCGCCGCAAACAACTGATTGGTATTCACATCCATAATTGGCTGGAAATACAGTTCAAACCCCTCAAAATCATTAGCAACAGAAGCCCGCAGGGCAGCAAGCAGCATCCTCTTTCGCAGAAACTTATCATAATCCTCCTGACAATACACATAAGCCTGATTTCTTCCCCGGTATTTTGCCTCACTGAGAGTAAAACGTGAAATCTTCATCATATTGTCATATTTATTTCCATCTGCAATCTTTGTAGACATAATTCCTGCAGAAATCGTAAATACGGCTTCATAGCTCAGCTCTTCCAGAAAAACATCTACTGCCGAACGTATTTTGTCATAGAGCAGCAGTGCGTCTTCCTCCGACCCTCCCTCTGTGTCAAAGATGATAAATTCGTCTGACACAATCCGGTAAGCATCCTGGGTCATTTTTTTGCATTTATTAATACAGTCAGCAACAGAATGAAGGATAAAATCACCATAAGCGGAACCTAACCGCTCATTGATAACCTTAAAATCGTCAATTCCGATGCGCAGAATAAATCCATCTGGAATACCCTCCCCATAGGACTCCAGTTTCATCATAAAGGAACGTTCCCCTAAAAGCCCGCTGACATTATCTGCCCTCTGTTTAACACCGATTTCATTAATGCATCCGATGAGAAACTTGATTCCATCCTCCGGACTGGAAACAATTCTTCCCTTACAGTTAATCCAGACCGGGGAGCCATCCTTCCCCATCCAGCGGTACACTAAGTCGTGCCCCTCCTGCTTACCCTCGATCACCCGGTTCAAATCATCCATAATCAAATCAATATCATCCGGGTGCACAATAACCCCATGTGTCTCAACGACATCATGGAAGGCATTGGAAGGCAGCTTAAATCGGTCAAGTGCTTTTTCCGTAATGTAATACGAATCATTGTTGATATCATACACATATAAAAAGTCATCCATGCACGGTGCGAATTCTTCTATGGTATATTTCATGTCCTCAAACAAAACCTTGCTTTTGCTATTTCCCATAGAGCAGTCCCCCCTCTCCTTTTAGCCCTGTGTTTCCAAAAGCTGCATGCCCGGGCGCAAAAAACCGTGCAGGCATAGTTTTGGATCACAGAATTTGTCCCACAAATACAAATTTTGTTTAAAATCATCACCATATAATGGATAATCGTCACAGATTCCAAATACCGTCACACTTGTAATGTTGCACGGTCCCCCATTATCCGAGTCCTCCTCTAACAGAAGCCGCATAAACTCTTCATAACGGTCTGACTGTATCTGAAGTTTCTCCTCCGTCTCATCCCCATTCATCTTAAAGGAAAGTTCTGTTACCTGAAGCTCTAACCCCAATTTTGCATATGTTTCCAGGCAGACCCGAAAACTTCCCGCTTCCATAGAATCCAGTTTTGGCCAGTTTATAAGCACTGTCGGCTGAAGGCCAATTCCATCGATTAGACCCTTCGCTTTCAGCTCCTCTGCCATTTTATATATGTTTTCCATCTTTTCTGTCATAAAAACATTGTAATCATTGTAAAAAAGCTTTACGTCCTTATCCGCATACTTGCGGGCAAGTTCAAACGCTTTCTCTACATAAGTCTCCCCCATCGTAGCATACCAGTAATTAGAAATTGGCGTATCATGCGTAAAATCATTGTCCTCCAGGGTAGTTGCCCGCAGTTTCCATCCACCACTTGTTACAATATAGCTGTTCTTATCCACACATACACATTCATTTACAACATCCCAGCAATACACAACACCCGGGTAATTATCCTGACAGTGTGTAATAACCTGCCGGAAATAGCTATCCATCCGCTTTTCCATTGTTGCGGCATCTGCCAGTTTCTTTTCCGTGTCATAATCTTCAAAAAAGAACCATTTTGGCACCTGATTATGCCAAACTAACGTATGTCCGCGCATTTTAATTCCATTATCCATACAGAACTGCAGCGCACCGTCGCATGTATCAAACCTGCAGACCGGCATACCATCCGCACTGGCTTTGGAAGCAGCCTCATCTAACAGGTGTTCCGGTTTCATTAAATTCGATAACGTTGTGCTGTTAAAATGCTTCTTCAAAATATTTGCCATGCCCTCATGGTGCAGGGCCATCGTCGGCTCATCTTTTCCATTAATGGCAGCCCCTACCAAAAAATAATCTTTATATACGTCTTTAACGGAAAGAGCATCAACATCATAAGTCGGTTTGGGCGACGGCTCCTGTGTCGGTGCTAATGTTACCTTTGGTGTTGACACCGGCGTTGCCGACTCTGTAGGAAGCGGCGTTTCCGAAACCGGTGTATTTACTGGCGGAATACTTTCCGGCGGAAAACTTTCCGCTGGTCCCTTTGTCGCTACTGGTGTAGATACCGGTTGCTTTTTACTCTTTACTGTAACTTTAAGAACAGATGTATAACTCTTTTTCTTTTTTATAAAGACAAGTTTAACCTGGCAGCTTCCCTGCTTTTTTCCCGTGAGAAATAGTCTCTTTTTCTTACTTTTCCACTGCACCTTGACACATTTTTTGGATGAGGTATTCTGCTTTACGGTTACTTTCATACCGGCACTTACATTTTTTGCCTGCACAAATACCTTTTTTCCTGCCGTTACTGTAATTTTTTTCTTTGCCAATGAAGGTGCCTTTTGTTTCTTCCCCGCTGCATATGCAGTCGTCTGTGCCCCTGCGGCTGCCTGGGCAGCTAATACAAAAACCATCCCTATCGCTAATAAAGCTGTCTTTGTTTTTCTCATAACTTCCCCTCCATTCACGCACTCCTTTTGCGTATATCTTCTTAACTCTAATCATAACACAAATTAATTATTATCGCCATAGCGAACTACATCTGCCATGTAATTTTCAATCTATTTCCCCTTAAAAAAATGCCAAAGCATCTGATAATCCTCATCTCCGGGCTGATCCGGCCCAAAACAGGCCGCCTCCATTTTCCCCACAAGCTCTTCATCCGTAAGCCCTGCCGTCCCCTGTGATGCATGTCTGTTCCGGCTAACCGCTGCAAGATAAGGAATCCTCTGCGCCGGCGTAGACAATTCAGCAAATGCGGCATCCTTCTTTGCCAATTTCCGGCATCTCTCCCGATAGGCAAACAAAAGATTTGCCCTTCTGTCATCGCTGTGGAGCCGACGATAGCGGGATATATATTTTGAAAGAAGCCAGCCGGCGTATGCCATTACACAGAGAAAAACCAGAATAATCCCGACTGCCTGCCATTTACTGCTCCTCAAAAATCCCAGATTGATACCGTTCCCATCCGCCAAATCCGTGTCCTGGGAATCCGGCAGCAAGCCCTGCAGCGACCGCCAGAAATCCCCGCCAGCAGGAGCCTCCACCGAACTTGGTGTCGGGTCAATAATCCGCCATCCCCGCTCCCTGTCATACACTTCTACCCAGGCGTGGGCATCTGCATCCGTCACATCTACTTCCATAACTGTTGTTTTTCCGAGAGGAGAATAGCCGTCATAAAAGTCCTCATATTTCTCCTGCAGCGGTTTTCCGCTGAGCACTTCATTATAGCCGATGGCATATCCCTCTACATATCTTGCCGGAAACCCGAGCCGCCGCAGCATCAGGGCTGCGGCAGAGGCAAAATGCGCACAGACGCCTTTTTTATTTCTCTCAAGAAAATAATTGATAACGTCCTCGCCCTGAGGCGCTCTTCCCGGATTGTAGCTGTAGGTATACGCCTCCTCCAAATAGGCCTCCACCTTCTCTATCGCAGCCTCCTGTCCGTAATAACCTGCAAGCCCGGCCTCCCGGCACGCCTGACTAACCGCATCCCAGTTCTCACTGGGAACTTCATAATCTGTTGGCAGGATTCCGGTTTCCGCTCCTGCTGCCGGGGCAACCATTGGATAATATGGCACCTCGACGGTTTCCCCCACCGGAAAATACATTCGGGCAGCGAGGTCTCCCTTTTCCACCTCATGCAGGGGTTCGGAAATATACGGCAGATAACTGTATTTTTCATCAGCTGCTACATTTGTTATCCTCATAAGTCCACGGGCATAGCGGCTCTTGTCCTCTTTGTATCCTTTCTGCAACTGCTTTAACTGGCTGGTTAAAAGGTCATCATACATTTCCGGAGCGCTGCTCACAGTACTGCTCTCGTCAGAAAGAGACAAACTGTCTTTCCATGCATTATGCGTATAAGTAAATCCTGTAAATGCTTTTAAATAAACCGGAGAAGTATCATAAGGCGTATACTGTACCCGCAGATGCACGGCACCAGTCGGCCGGATGGCAGAAATGTTCCCAAGCTCCCCGCCATTCATACCGCCCGCCGAGTAGGAGTTTTGAAAAAAAATCAAAAAACCAAGGGAAATAAATCCGGACACACCCTCCCTTGTCGCTGTTTTATATTCATTTTCCACATACAGGCGGGTCCACTCATTATTACTGAAAAAGAGCGTGCCAATCCCGACAAGCACAACCACAGCAAATGCTGCCGGGAGCGCCCAGAGATTTACCCGTTTCCCATTATTTTTAAACATATAAATTCCTGCCAGCCCAAACAGCATACAAAAAACAAAGGGCAGACCTGGCTCCACACGAAAATAGAGCGGAATCCCGTACATTGTAAATGCAACAAAAACAGGCAGCTTCAGGCTCATATAACCCGAAACAAAAATATTCAGTACAATAATCTCAAAAATACCAATAAAAACAAAAATAACAGTTACCGTCAAAAAAGGATTTTCAATAATCTCCTGAAACGGCATTCCCGCCTCTAAATCAAAGAATACTTCCCCCCTCGATCTCACGGCATTAATAATAGCAGCAAAACCACTATTGGCAAAATTTCGTAAATAATAAATACTTATGACATAAATAATAAAAAATAGAATATATCCTATATCTTTCCATATCTTTCTTTTAAAAGAAAACAGAAAACCAAAATAAAGGGCGCAAAACAGCAGGCACACTGCCGCCAGAACGGTGCTGTACTCTATCTGAAACGCAGATAAAAAACCGCCAAGAGATCCGTATACAACAAAAAATACCAGAACAGCCCTTGCCAGACAGACAGCAAGCGTTGATTTCCTTCCTTCCTCCGGCTTTTGTCCAAGGTACAGGCCGGATGCGATTTGCTTATCTTTTTTTGCCACTTTTTTTAAAAAAAACTTCCCCATCATTTCACCCGCTCTTTTCTGTCACACCTGATTTATCCAGCAGCAGATATCCCTGCCCCGGATTTATATTCTGAAAGCCTGCTTCTACACCGCCATCCCCCGCCTGCGCATAAAAGGCGCGCAGTACAGCGTCCCGCCACTCCGCTTCACTCTCTGCCAGCTCCTCACGGATTTCGTGAAACCGTCTGCTGTAATAACAGAGACTGATTGGAACACGTCTTTGTAAATAAAAAAGGCCAAGCCCGTACAGCCTGTCTGCTGCCGTATCTGCATCCTCCGGGACAAAATGTCCCTCTCCCCCGGCAAGGGCAAAAACAACCATGATTTTTCTCGAGGACATACGGAGCCGCTCCTTTACCATTAACTCCTCTTTTTTCGCAGAAAGCTTCCAATGGATGTCCTTCATGGCATCTCCCGGAATATATTCGCGCACCTGGCTCACATCTGAAAAATCACTGCCTGCCATCCGGCTCTCACTGACTTCCCGCATCCCCACAGAATAATCATTCAGCGGATACTCTTTTTCCACACCCCGCCCTGGCAGCACCCCGATATTCCCGGTCTCTGAAATATCCCTTCCCAACGGGTGCATAAATAAAAGATCACAGAGTATCAGACGGAATGCCGTGATTTCTATATTTCCTGCGTATTCTGAGCGCAAGGGAAGAATTACCTCCGTAGTATCCAGCGGCTTTACAGGCAGAGACACCTCCTGCTCTGCCATTTCTTCCAAAAATATATTTCCGACACGAAGCTTAATCTGTGCCTGAACAAATGGCAGGATACAACGGTTTGTCAGCCGTATTTTTACGTGAAACGGCGTATTCTTTTCCACGTACCCCTCCGGTACCTCAATTTCTGCCGTAAGATAAGGCAGCGCTATATGTACGGAAATAAGTGAATATAAAAGAAATAAAACCATCATTACAGCAATAAGCAGATTCAGATATCCACGAAAAAACCACAACATGACGCCATTAATTGCAAAAAGAGCCAGATACTCAAATATGTGCCAGAACCGTCTCATACTTTGACCTCGCGAAAAACCCTGTCAAGAATTTCAGAAACTTCGATTCCCTCTGCCTTTGCCGCCGTCCCCGGCTTTACTCTGTGCCCGAAAACATCATGGTAAACCATCTGGACATCCTCTGGAACAACATAATCTCTTCCCTGCATTACTGCCATTGCACGGCTCATCCGAAGAAGGGCGATACTTGCCCGGGGGCTGGCACCGAGTGCCACATATGGATTTTGTCTGGTTGCCTCTGTGAGCCGCACAAGATAATCATATATTTCATCACTGACAAAACATTTCTCTGCCCGTTCACGATAGGCTGTCCAATCCTCTTTTGTCAGAACAACATCCGTCTGCACAAGAGACTTTGCCCCATCATTTTTCAAAATTTCAACGGCATCATCATGAGCTGGATACCCCATGGAAAGACAGACCATAAAACGGTCAAGCTGTGACTCCGGCAGCATTTGTGTTCCTGATGAACCAAAAGGATTTTCTGTGGCTATTACGGTAAATGGATGCGGCAGCGGATGTACAACTCCATCTACAGTAACTTTTTCCTCTTCCATCGCCTCCAGAAGAGCCGACTGTGTCTTTGGCGATGTACGGTTTATTTCATCCGCAAGAAAAAGATTAGCCATAATCGCACCTGCCCGGTATTCAAACTCCTTTGTCTTATTATTAAACATTGAAAACCCAACAATATCACTGGGCAGGACATCCGGCGTAAACTGCACCCGCCGGCATGTAAGGTCCATTACCCTGGCTATCATCATCGCAAGCGTTGTTTTTCCAACACCCGGGATATCCTCAAGCAGAATATGCCCCCCGGCAAGCATTGCACAGAGAACTTTATCCACAACATCGGATTTTCCCTTAATAACTTTATTAATTTCCCACCGCAACTCTCTCAGTAAATCTGCCATGGCATTCCTTTCTGTATTTTATCTTTTGTAATATTATAATACGAAACTGTACATTTTACAAACATGATATAAAAAATGTAATATAATGAAAAAGTTGTAAAAACTATGCACAAAGGAGATGATTTTATGCCAGCTTACAAAGACAAAAAAACTGGTAAATGGTTTGCCAAATTCTATTACCGGGATTGGCAGGGCAACAACAAACAGAAATGGAAACGGGGCTTCTCAACCAAAAAGGAGGCTCTGGCATACGAGAGGGACTTTTTAGAACAACAGACATCAAGCACGGAAATGACTTTTCAGGCTCTGTACCACATTTATGTGCGGGACATGGAAAGCCGGCTGAAAGATTCCACTATGTCTACAAAAAAATATATTTTTGAAACAAAGATTGTCCCTTTTTTTGGGAAAATGCCAATTCAAAAAATTTCTGCCGCTGATATACGCAGATGGCAGAACGAACTGATGAACTCCGACGAGCATTATTCACAGACATATCTTAAATCTGTCAATAATCAGCTGGTTGCTATTATGAACTATGCACACCGTTTTTTTGACCTCAATACCGACCCATGCGGCAAAGCGGGAAGTATTGGAAAAGAGCGCGCAGAGGAAATGGCATATTGGACTCTGGATGAATACATGAAATTCCGTGAGGGAATCCAGGATAAACCAGATGCCTATATGTGCTTTGAAGTCCTTTTCTGGACTGGCATCCGGGAGGGCGAACTCCTCGCTCTCAGCCTCGAGGACATAAACCTCACAGAAAAATGGATAAATATTAACAAGACATACCAGCGCATACACAGTAAAGACATGATTAGTACACCGAAAACACGTAAGAGCCGACGCAAGGTTCCAATTCCTGACTTCTTGTGCCAGGAACTGGAAGAATATCTCTCGACTATACATGACAATAATCACGCCAACCGTATTTTTCCATACACAAAATATTTTCTCAAACGGGAAATGGAACGCGGCTGCAAAAAAACAGGTATAAAACGGATTCGCATTCATGACATCCGGCACTCCCATGCAAGCCTGCTTATTAATCAGGGATGTGACGCCCTGATTCTTGCAAACCGCCTGGGACACGAAAAAGTGTCAACAACGCTAAATATTTACTCACACCTCTTCCCACACAAACAGAATGAACTGCTGACCGTACTGGAGGGACTGGGCAATCCATCCCTCAATTAATTTAGTAGCAAATAGTAGCATTTCAGTAGCACATTATTTTTTTATATTAATTCTATAAGCCAGAGACGTCCTCATGGGCGCTTCTCTGGCTTTCTATTGTGGTAGAATA
>DKUB01000088.1:2209-28453 GCA_002490465.1 Lachnoclostridium sp. UBA7215 | reverse complement strand
GAATAAAATTTTTTTTACAGTAACTGTATGAATTTGATTCCTTTTATAACCCATTTTCACAGCCTCTTCTATTGGAATACCGATTTTTACATGGCGTTCATTTAATCCGGCTAACAATTCCACACCATCCTCTGTCACAGTTTCCTCGAACAGTACACTTTCTTCCCTGCCGAGAAAATAACTGCGGTATTCCCTCTGATACTCCTTAACATCTTCTAAGAGAATATCACTCCGCATATTTTTTATTTCCGGTGAAATTTGTCCGTCCAGCCCGGCTGCCCGTGTCCCTGCACGCGGCGAGTATTTAAAGACATGAATATCTGCCAGCCTGATTTCAGATAAATATTTCCTTGTTGCCAAAAACTCTTCATCCGTCTCCCCCGGAAAGCCAACGATAACATCTGTCGTCACTGCCGGATAATCAAAAAATCTACGCAGCAAATCTACCTTTTCTCTATATTCTACTGTTGTGTAATGTCGGTTCATCCGCTTTAACACCTTATCGCACCCACTCTGCAGAGACAAATGAAAATGCGGACACAATTTATCCACTCCTGATAAGCCAAGCAAAAACTCCTCTGTGATAATGCGGGGTTCGAGTGAACCAAGACGGATTCTCTCAATCCCGGGAATGTCAGCTACCTGACAGATAACATCTAACAGCGGCTTTCCCCCGTGTCTGACAAAATTCTTTTCCTCAGACTGCGCCACGCCATAAGAAGATAAATGAATGCCTGTCAGAACAATTTCTTTATAACCATGGGCTGCTAACTCCTCCGCCTGACGCAGCACCTCCACCACCGGCATATCTGTCAGAACCCCTCCCCCGCGCACATAGGGAATCAGACAGTAACTGCAGAACTGATTACAGCCGTCCTGAATTTTCAGATAAGCTCTTGTACGTCCCTTTTGGGGAACTATATCAGTTCCTGCCTGCGGAGATAAATGAAACGCCTGAATAACCTGTTCTGCGATTTTATCTTTTTCACTGTTTGAAAAAGCGGCATCGATTGCAGAATCCTTTAAAATATCCTGCCCGGCACTATCCACATAGCACCCCACCGCAATTACAATGCTGTCCGGATTTCGTTTTTTTGCCCGATGAAGCATCTGCCTTGATTTGCGGTCCGCGATATTTGTCACTGTACAGGTATTCACCACATAAATATCTGCACTTTCCGAAAAATCCTTAATCTCAAAGCCTTTTTTCTGAAACTGCTCAACCATTTTCCCTGTCTCGTAATAATTTACCTTACATCCCAGTGTAAGAAAAGCAGCCGAAAGCTTGTTTCTATTGTTATATTGCACAAAAACGCACTCCTTTTTGACAAATTGCACAAAATTATCTTCTAAATCACACGGACCTCGTAAATTTTGGATATTGACATAAGTTCCTGTTCATACTACTATAATAAATGAAATTAAAATATTTTATTTCAAAACTAAACGCAAGGAGGTATGTGATTATGAAAACAGTTAAAATTTCCCTTAACTCCATTGACAAGGTAAAAGCATTTGTAAATGCAGTATCCAAGTATGATGCAGATTTTGACCTTGTGTCTGGCAGATATGTTATTGATGCCAAATCCATTATGGGAATTTTCAGTCTTGATTTATCCAAATCAATCGATCTGAATATCCACAGCGAAAGTGATTGCGAGGAAATTCTTTCTACTCTTGAACCATTTATCGCAGAATAGTATATGGGACAATTGCATATTGGGTATGTTACTTACTTTGGGGCTATGCTGGTTCGCCGGCTAGCTTCTTTTCTTTGCCTTTATTCCGGCGAAACAGAAAGAACCTCTTTCCCGGCAATCGTCTTTTCTAACATTTCTCCTATTTTCTCTTCCAGTTTTTTTTCTGACGCCTCGATTTTTGCCAGTTCCGGCTTGGTCACCGGGTGTTTCGCAACAAATATCGTACAGCAGTCTTCATAGGGCTGAATGGAAGTCTCAAATGTCTGAATCTGCTCTGCAAGCTCGATAATCTCATTTTTATCAAACGCAATAACCGGACGGAATACCGGCATACCACATACGGCATCTGTTACGGCAAGGCTCTGCATTGTCTGGCTCGCCACCTGCCCAACACTCTCTCCCGTTATCAGGGAAAGGCAATGCCTGTCCCTTGCAATCTGTTCTGCAATTCTCATCATATAACGGCGCATAAGGATTGTTAATTCATCATGGGGACACTGGTCATAAATATAGAGCTGAATCTCTGTAAAGTTCACAATGTGAAGCTGAATCTCCCCCGTATATTCCGACACAATCCTTGCCAAATCAACAACCTTCTGTTTGGCACGCTCACTTGTATAAGGCGGCGCATGAAAATAAACCGCCTCAATGCGGACACCCCGTTTTGCCATCATATACCCGGCTACCGGACTGTCAATCCCGCCGGATAACAAAAGCATGGCACGCTCACTTGTACCCACCGGCATACCACCCGGTCCCTTGATACTTGTCACATAGACATAAGCACGCTGACGGATTTCTATATATACTTTTAACTCCGGCTTATGCACATCCACGCGGGCATTTTCCATATGCTGCAATATATAATCTCCCGCCACGGCACATATTTCCGGACTCTCCATCGGATATTCCTTATCGCTCCTCTTGGCAAATACTTTGAATGTAAAGGGCTTGTCCCCTAACTCTTCCTGCATATGCTCCACAAGATTTTTGCATACATTTCCAAAGGATTTATCGCGCACTAAAACGACAGGACAGATGTGGGCAATTCCAAATACGTGTGTCAGGGCCGTCACAACCTCGTCCCTGTCAAACTCCGTCTGGGCTTCCACATAGATTCTCCCCTGTTCCTTTTCCACTGAAAAATCACCGCCACATCGCTCTAACCGTTCCGAAATCCGCCGGACAAGAGCATTTTCAAACACATAACGGTTTTTCCCCTTTATTCCTATTTCTGCATATTTTATTAAAAAAGCCTGTACCATTTTTTTCTCCATTTCATCGCGAAGTTTGTTACTTTCTAGTATATCTTGCCAGCACCGGAACAAGTTCCTTCAGTTTTTCTATTGTATAAGCAAGTTCCTCTTTCTCCGTAAAAGCAGAAAAACTAAAACGAAGCGTACTGTCTAAGCGCTCTTTTGGCACATGAATTGCCTGTAGTGTAGTGCTGATTCCCGGATGATTGGACGAACAGGCCGAGCCTGACGAGACATAGATTCCCTTTTCCTCTAATGCGTGCAAAAGCACCTCACTCCTGACACCGTCAAAACTGACACTTGCAATATGAGGAGCAGTATCCAAAACATCCGGCGGCAAACAGGCATTCAAAGCTGCCCCCGGCACTTCCTTTATGCGTTCCACAAAATATTCTTTTAACATATATAAATGCTCTCTGCTCTCTGACAACGCCGCATCCACCTTTTCTGCTGCCAGCCCCAGACCTGCAATCCCCGGAACATTTTCTGTTCCGGAACGCATGCCGGACTGCTGCCCGCCCCCATGAAGAAGGGCATGCACCTTTCCATTGTCCTTTTTATACAAAAAACCCGTCCCCTTTGGACCATGGATTTTATGCCCGCTGACACTCATAAGGTCAATGCCCAGCTTTTTCGGATTTATCTTCATCTTACCGTACCCCTGGATGGCGTCTACATGGAAAAGAATGTCCTCGCTATACTCATGGACAATCTCTGCGAGGCTCTGAACGTCCAGGACCGAACCAATTTCATTATTGACAAGCATCACAGACACGCAAACCGTATCCTCACGCAGCGCCTTTCTGAGAGTATCCGGCAAAAGATGCCCCTGGCTGTCCACGGGCAGATAGCTTACCTCATATCCCATCTGCTCAAGATAAATAAGCGGTTCATGAACCGATGCATGCTCAAAGCAGGTCGTCACCAAGTGTTTTCCGCGTCTTTTATTTGCCGCAGCGCTTCCAAGCAGAGCAGTATTATTTGCCTCTGTCCCGCCAGAAGTAAAAATAATATTTTTAGGACTGCACTTCAGCGTTTTTGCAATGCGCTCAGCCGCCTGACGCACATATCTCTCTGCCTCAAGTCCCTTTTGATGAAGGGAAGACGGATTTCCGTAATCCTTCTGCATTATCTCTGTGACTAAATCACACACCTCCACAAATGGCTGTGTCGTAGCTGCATTATCTAAATAACATTCCACGTACTTTACCTCTCTTTTTGTCCCTCTATCAAAAACATCAATACAGACAACGCCGCCATGCCGGCTGTTTCCGTTCTGAGTATTCTCTTTCCGAGTGAAAGCGGAAATGCGCCTCTCCCCATAGCCTGTTCGATTTCCCCGCGCTCAAAACCGCCTTCCGGCCCAATAAATATTCCGATGCTGCTGCCGCCGGCAGCTTTTCGCATCGTCTCCATAGAATCTGCCATATCCTCATACAGTTCATAGGGAATTAACACCGTATCCATTTGTTCCGCATAATTTAAAGCCTCTGCAAATGACATAATTTCGGAAATCCGGGGAATAACTCCTCTTCCGCTCTGTTTTGCCGCCGCCTCGGCAATCGCACGCCAACGGACCAGCTTCCTGTCTGCTTTCCGCTCATCCAGACGCACCACACAGCGTCTGGTCTGTACCGGAACAATCTCTGCTGCACCGAGCTCAACTGCCTTTTGTATTACCAGCTCCATTTTATCTCTTTTGGGCAAAGCCTGAAATAACGTAATGGCCACAGGAAGTTCTGTCACTGCTGCCTTTTCCTCTTCTATACGCAGGCCAATCTGATTCTCCCGAATGAAATCTATTATACAATAATAATCAACGCCCTGTCCACAGGAAACGACAACTTTTTCTCCAACCGACATGCGCAGTACATTTTTTGCATGGTTTACATCATCTCCGGTAATCCGTATACGTTCCCCCTCCACATTCTCAACTGGCACAAAAAAGCGGTACATGAAAATCCTCCTCCGGCAAACTTATTTTTCATTCCTCAAATATAAAATCTTCTCACAAGATAAAATGGCACAAACAGGATGCCCCATCTGTGCCATTGTATTCTTTCTTTTCTAATCTTCTCCCACAGTTATCAAGTGAACAGTCCGCGCATCGTGTAGAAAGATTTACCTGAATTAACTGCCAGCTGATTGTTGCTCTGGTTTGCCATTGTCGATGCTTTCTGTGCAATTCTGGATGCCAGTGAGCCGGTTCCGGCAAACAATGCTTTCACATCACTGGTACGGGCTTTCTTGAATGCGTCCTCATCAATTTCAAGAGTGTTATCATCTTTAATACTGATACCAACTTTATTCAACAGCCCCTCAGCTGTGTTCATCTGTTCTGTAGACCAGACAGCTGTCTGAAGAATACTGTAAGAATTCAGTTTTTTCGTGCTGTTCAATGTGTCGTTATAACTGGATATAAACTTCTTAACATCACTAAGTACATCTTCTGTCTTAAAATCTTTTTTGCTGTAGTCCTTATTCTTCAATGCAGTAGCATTCTGGTACAGCTTCTGAGAAGAAGATTTCACCAATGACAACTGTGTTTTGCTATCTGCCTTTCCGGAATCTTTAATAGACTCGTTGCTGCTGTCTGTTTTACCGTTTTCATCTGACTTATTGCTTTTCTGTGTTGCATAATAAGCTTTCAGTGATTTTTTGTAAGCGCCACTCTGAATCATCTTTAAATCGCCAAGGCCGGTGAGAAAAGATGATGAGCCTGAATTACTGCTTGTTCCAAAGTAGGAATCAAATACATTAGAACTGGAACCTACGCCAAAGAAATCATTCATACTATATCACTCCTTTGAATACTTAATAATCCTATTTGGTCATCCATTACCTTATAACATATATCGGATTTTTTGTCAATTAATTAACCCTATCCTTCACCCTTTTTTCATAAATATGGAAACCTATTTTTTCAGATTTTCCAAAGCCCGGCTTACTGCTTCCCTCTCGCTGTAATGATGTTTGACTCCCTGTATCTCCTGATACTCCTCATGCCCTTTCCCGAGGAGGACAATAAGATCTCCGTCCGCTGCATGGGAAATCGCATAATCTACCGCTTCCATACGGTCGGGAATCACTATATATTCTCCCTTTGTTTTTTTAAGGCCAACCTTAATATCCTCCACAATATCCATGACGTCTTCCGTCCTTGGGTTATCACTGGTCACAACAGCCAGATCCGCAAGATTTCCCACAGTCTCCCCCATCTCATAGCGGCGCAGCTTGCTCCGGTTTCCCCCGCAGCCAAATACGGCAACTATCCGGGATGGATTGTACTCACGCAATGTCCTTAGTACGCTCTCGGTACTCACGCCATTGTGGGCAAAATCAATCAGCACAGAAAAGTTCCGGCCCGTCGGTACATTCTCAACACGGCCGCGTACTTCCACATGCTCCAGCGCATGAAGAATTACCTCCTGCGGCATTTCAAGCAGAGCACCGACACAGGCGGCACACATACCATTATACACATTAAAAAGCCCCGGAAGACCAATAATAACATCCCCGTCCAAAATCCCACGCGCACGAAATTTCATAGAGAGATTTCCGACATCATTAATATGTTCAATTGCCTCTGCACGCATATCTGCTTCGCCAGTGCCGAATGTCCTGATTTCACAGGTGGCATCCTTTACGATTTCCTGCCAGTTCGGGTCATCGGCATTGACAATACCAACCCGGCACATTTGAAACAGTCTGCTTTTGCAGTTCCGGTATTCCTCAAAATTTTCGTGTTCTCCCGGACCGATATGGTCCGGTGAGAGATTGGTAAATACGCCATAGTCAAATGCCATCCCGTATACACGGTCCATTTTAATTCCCTGCGAGCTGACTTCCATCACCATATATTCACAGCCCGCATCTACCATATCAGCGAAATGCCTCTGTAAATCATAAGATTCCGGCGTTGTATGTTCCGTTGGCACTACCGTTCCATTGATTTCCACCCCGACTGTGCCGACAACCCCGCAGCGCCTGCCGGATTTCTCAATAATATCCCGTATCATATGTGCGGTAGTAGACTTGCCCTTTGTTCCAGTAATGCCAATGGAAACCATTTTTTCCGCCGGATAATGGAAATATGCCTGCGACATTAGGCTCAACGCCGAGCGCCCATTTTTTACTTTTACCACAGCCACATCCGGGTCTGTAATCTGTACCTCCCGCTCTACAACAACAGCCGCAGCCCCTTTGTTTATAACATCAGAAATATATTTATGCCCGTCTGTCACTATCCCTGTGATGGCCACAAAAAGCATACCCTCTTCTGCTTTCCGCGAATCATATACAATATCTGAGATCTCTGTTTCAAGACTTCCCTGCAGCAATTCATATTCCTGCTTTTCTAACAGTGTTTTAAGTTTCATGCAAACCTCCAATCTGAGTGAGCGTCATTACGATCCTATAAAATTATATTTTCGCAATGCTATTTCAATGCCATCTTCCATAACCGGGGCAGTCACAAAATCCACAGAATCAAATATATCCGGATTTCCACTTCCCATAGCAATGCTGATCCCGGTATATTCCAGCATGGGAAGATCATTGGTACTGTCTCCGATTCCAACTGTATTTTGACGGTCAATACCCAGATAATCACATAGGAAAGCAATGCCGTTCCCTTTACTGCATCCCTTTGGCACTACTTCATAAAAAGTCGGATCGCGCAGAATAAAATCGAAACGGTCCTCATATTTTTGTTTAAATGCGTTCATATCGCTGGAATCATCAAACCAAAGTGCCATTTTATCAAAGGACAACTCGTCCTCCCAGTACTTCTGACAGTTGGAAGAAAACACACCATTCCCCTCAAAAATATGCTGTACAACCGGCATCCAGACATCTTTCCGGAAATAAGAACATGTACTTCCCTCCAATATACCATCAATATGGCAACGAAACAAGTCATCGGCGATTTCCCTCTGTAATGTTTTATCTAACGTTACATGGTGGATCTCCTTTCCGTGATATACAATATGCGTACCACATCCGCCAACAACACCATCAAAGCCAATTTCCAACACCTCTTTCGGCCAGATAGCCTGACAACGTCCTGTGCACAGGAACAGGAGATGCCCCCGCTCCCTGGCCTCATGAAGAGCACGCACCGCACTCTCCGGAACCACCCCCTTTTCATCATCTAACAGCGTACCGTCAATATCAAAAAAGAGCATATGCCTTTTCATCATAATTTATTTCCACCTTTCCTGTGCCTGACTGTTTCGGGCAATAATTCCCTGCGCCATACTGTAATATAAAACAAAATACCTGCCGTGAGCGCTGAAGTAACGTCGGCCAGCGGCTCAGCCCAATAAATCCCATCCACACCAAAAAAATGTGGTAATATAATAGCGAGCGGGATAAGCAAAATCACCTTGCGCCACAGCGCGATAAAAAGGGAAATCCCCGCTTTCCCCAATCCCATAAAAGTTGACTGACAGGCCATCTGTATGCCAAATATTAAACCACCAGCTATAAAAACAGGCATGCTCGATTCTGCCAGCGCAAGCAATGATTCATCTGACGTAAACAGCCCGGCAAAAAAACGGGGTACTAGCATGACTACGCTGGTAAAAACTACGCCGAAACCACAGACAATGCCAAACATAATCTGAAATGCCTTTCTCACACGCTCTATTGCGCCGGCTCCATAATTGTAGCTCAAAATTGGCTGTGCCCCCTGCGTAAACCCTTGAGACGGTATAACAATAAACTGCATAACACTCTGTAAAATTGTCAGAGTACCTACATATAAATCACCGCCGTACTGTTGCAATCCGCGGTTTAATACAATATTGATAAGGCTTTCTGTGGACTGCATCACAAAAGGGGAAACTCCCAGTGCAGCAATACTGCCTATTACCCGAAAGTCAGGATACATATTTTTGCTGCGGATCCGCAGTCCTGACTTTTTTGACAAAAGAAAACTGACAACCCACACAGCACTGACGCCCTGTGAAATTATTGTTGCCAGTGCAGCTCCCTGTATACCCATTCCTAACCCAAAAATAAAAACCGGATCCAGCACAATATTGAGAAGTGCTCCGATTAACACAGAAAACATCGCTGTTTTTGCATGTCCCTGACAGCTTATAAACATATTGAGCCCCTGATAGGCCATGACAAATACCGTACCAATGAGATAGATATCCAAATACCCTTCTGCAAAAACAATTGTAGCATCACTGGCACCAAACATATACAAAAGAGGTCTTTTACACAGATAGAACCCAAACGTAAGAATTATTGCAAAAAAGAGCAATATTGTTACACTATTGCCCAATATACGCTCTGCTTCCTGGCGATTCCCTTTTCCCAGCTGAATCGACGCACGCGGGGCACCACCCATTCCCGCCAGGGAACTGAACGCCTGTATTAATAATATAATGGGCAGAGAAAGCCCGAGTCCGGTCAGGGCCTGCGGCCCAACATTCGCTATATGACCGATATAAATACGGTCAACCATATTGTAAATCACATTAATGAGCTGCGCAATAACGGCCGGAATAGCCAGACTGACAATAAGCCTGCCAAGCGGCGCTGACCCCAGCCTCTCATCCGAGTGCTCCAAACTTTTTTCTCTCTGCTGCATGGTCCATCCTCCAAGTATCATAACGATATTCATATAATAAGAAGACCCGGCTGAAAAGAACTGAAGTTCCCCAAACACAGGCCTTATTATTATAATTTATCCCCCCGGCTGTTTACTGCAGGGGTTGATTTTCTTTGTTATAATTTCTGATAATCCGCTGTATGCTTTTTTCAGATAAATAATGAATATGTGCCAGCTCATTTACAGACTTACCGTCCAAATAACTGTTGTAAATCGCTTTATCCCGTTTTTGCAATTCGTGCCGGTATGCCGTTTTTGTTCCCCACGCCAGCCTGTTTTCCTGCTTTCGTGGAATATATATATTCGCTCCATCAACATACTGCTGTATCTGTTTAATTACATCAGCGGGCAAAATTTCTTCTGCTCTTATATAGCCCATATCTGCCTCCTAAATTTGTATTATCAGGAATAGCATTGGCTATAGTTGTTACTGCAATAGCCAGTGCTATGCAGACATAATATATTTTCTCATATACAAATTCCTCCCTTTATCATTCATCCTGTTTATCATATCACAATTACACTGACAAATCAATAACCGGGATTTGCCGGTCAGGATAATCATTTAATAAGCTATGCCGTAATACGCTTCTCTTCCAAACTTCTCAAGATGCAATACGGATTAATACTGACCTCCTTTTTATCAATTGTCAAATAAATTCCAAAGTGCAGATGCACGTCAAACTGCCCGACTGTTCCCTCCTCGCCATATCCGGTATCCCCCATATAACCGATAATTTCTCCTGCCTTTACAGGTGTTCCCTCCTCTATATTATCTGCATAGTGGTCCAGATGGGCATAATAATAATACGCCCCGTGAGGGGCACGTATTCCAATGCGGTATCCGCCAAGCGTCAGCCATCCCTTTTTTTCCACAACTCCGTCACTGACACTTACAATCGGGAAATATCCTCTCTCCTGCACAGAAGACATCAAATCAGTTCCCTCATGCCGTCTCTTTCCCCCGTAACTTCTTGCGCCGCCCCAGGAATCCTCATAACTGATTTTTGCTTTCCCGGTTTCGTCCTCGGGTACAGGGAAATATTCACCGTCCGCAAGCGCCGCATAAAAAGCCTCCTGATATCCCTTTTGAATAGAATCCGGCATAAAAAGAGAATACCACCCCCCGGTTCTGCATTCTTCTGCTCCTTTGGCAAGTTTGCCCTTATTCCATATAAATGTACAGACAAGCTGTTGGTAATCCCTTTCACTCCATGATTCCACACCCCTTAGAAAAGACGGATCTATCGAAAATGCCCGAAAAGTATCCAGGTTTTTCTGTAACGGCATCTCATGTTTCGCCTGAGCACCAATAATAAGCATTCCTGACAAGACAGCCACACTAAAAAAAAGCAGTACACTAAAAAAAACTTTGACAAGAAAACGTTTCCGCAGAATTACAAACACCCCCTGCCCTATCCTATGCCAAAGTTTTTTTAGCTATGCTTTTATCAATTTCTTATTTAATATGCCTCAATATCTACTACCTGCGCATTTCCGACCCGGCACGGAAGTACAGAATCTGCAAAAGCCACAAACCTCTCCACACCGTCGCTGACATAATAAGCATGTGTGCGCCCTGCCCTTCCCGATGCAAGCAAATTCTCCTTTTTCAAAAGTTCTTTCAATGATTTTGCTGTTTCATAAGCGGGGTTTATTAATCTTACGTCCTCACCCATTTCCCTGCCAATTACTCCCCTCAGCAGCGGATAATGTGTACACCCTAATACAAGGGTATCAATCCGGTACTCTTTCATGTCATGAAGATAACGGCTTACAATATCCTCCGTCACACGGTCTTCCAAAAGCCCCTCCTCAACCAGCGGCACAAACAGCGGACAAGCTTTACTGACCACCGTTATTTCCGGATTAATCTGATGAAGAAACTGCTCATATATACCACTTTTTACAGTACTCTCTGTCCCAATAATACCAATATTATTATTCTTTGTATCATCAGCTGCCATCTTTGCTCCGGGCCGCACAACATCCACAACCGGGATATTTACCATCTCCTCCAGCTCTTCCCTTGCAAGAGCGCTGGCGGTATTGCAGGCAATCACAATTGCTTTCACCTGTTTAGTCAAAAGAAAATTTACAATTTGCCGACTGTACTTGCATACAGTTTGACCGGATTTGCTTCCATAAGGCACCCGGGCTGTATCTCCAAAATACACAAGGCTCTCTCCCGGCAGCTGCCGCATAATTTCCTTTGCAACCGTCAATCCCCCAACTCCGGAATCAAAAACACCAATAGGGGCATTTACATCAGGCATAAGCGTCCTCCCTCATTATTCATCACAAATACTGCTGCTCCGCATCAGTCATCAAAGTGTTCCGTTATATCTTTATTCCGGTTCATTAAATCATACAGACACGGCACAACAAACAGTGTAAGTATCGTTCCATAAATCAGACCACCAATCGTAACAATCGCCATTGGCCTTGTCATATCCGTTCCCATACTGTTTCCGGCAACCATAGGAAGCAACCCCAGCACCGTTGTCAGGGCGGTCATTAAAATAGGTCTTAAACGCGTTCTTCCTGCCTCAACGATTGCCACCCTTTTCTCAGAACCGCTCCGGCGCAGCTGATTAATGTAATCTACAAGCACAATACCGTTATTAACAATAATTCCTGCAAGCATAACAAATCCAATCATGGCAATGACACTCACATCACTGCCCGATATCCACAGTCCCATGAAACCTCCGGTAAAGGCGAGCGGAATCGTAAAGAGAATAATAAACGGTGACAGCAGAGACTGGAACTGCGCTACCATAATCAGATACATCAGTACAATACCCAGAACCATCATCAAAAGCACCTGCCCCATTGCCTCTTCGGTTGAAGCATCTTCTCCCTCATAAGAGATCTCATACCCCGCAGGCACTTCATAATCTGCAAGGGCTTTCTTTACATCTGCACTGACATTGCTGACTATTTTGCCTTCCTGTATCGCTGCCTGCACAGTCAGAAAACGTCTCTGTCCCTCCCTGGTAATCGAATTGGGGGAATCTGCCGTACTAAATTCCGCAATTTTACTTAGCTTGACCTTTTTCGTCTTTTGCGTTTCCGTATCGGTGTATTCTAATTTCATATTACGGATATCTTTGCGCGTCAGTTTCTCATCTGCCGAGGAAGATACATAAACACCCAGATCATCTGTGTCTGTCGATACCGTGGAAGCTGATGAGGCATCTTTCAGTTTTGCGTAAATCTGCTGATACACCTGTGCCACTGTCAATGTATATTTCATTGCCTTTGCCTTATCAACCGATATACGGAACTCTTCTCCCGCATCCTCCAGGCCGTTCGTGATATCCTCTAACCCGTCTACATCCTTTAAGTGTTCCATCACCTCTTCTGATATGCTCTGGAGCTTATCTAAGCTTCTTCCATATATATTAATCTGAATCCCCTGCCCCATCAGAGCACTCATATCCATGGCGGAAGCATCTACTGACACCTCACAGTCAATGCCTTTTGTCTTTTCCTCAATCTGTGTTTTTAACTCATCATTATTAAACTCACGGTCTTCCTTAAGAATGGCATACATACTAACGGTGTTGCCGCTTCCCCCACCAGTCAGCATCGACATACCGGAACCGCTGCCTGCATAGGCGCCAATACTCTCCACATCCGATATTTCCTTCACTGCTTTTATAACCTGATTGGATAAATCCTTTACTTCATCAAATTCCTTTTCATCATCCATGGTCAGCGTGAGTGTCATCTGGGTACTTTCCATATCCGGCATCATGGACATTCCATTGCGAATCGCAAGGGCGGCAAACACTACTAAAAATACAATGCTTCCAAGAAAAACAAGCAGCTTGAAACGCAGTATTCTGGAAAGAATTTTACCGTATCCATTCTGTAACGCTGCCAGCACTTTGGACTCTTTATCACTGACACGTTTCACCATACCTGCAGACATAGCCGGTACCAGCGTCAGGGCAACTAACAGGCTGGCTCCAAGCGTATAGGCAAGAGTCAGTGCAAGGTCAACAAAAAGCTGTTTTGTTATACCCTCTGTAAAAATAATAGGGGCAAATACACATACCGTCGTCAATGTAGAAGCAACAATCGCTCCTCCCACCTGTTTAGCACCCTCCACTGCTGCCTTTTGCGCAGAGGCTCCTTCCTTTCGCAGACGGAAAATATTTTCTATGGCCACGACGGAATTATCTACCAGCATTCCGACACCGAGTGCCAGACCGGAAAGAGAAATAATATTTAATGTCACCCCGCTAAAGTACATTGCCACAATAGCTGCCACAACGCTGAGCGGAATGGAGCACGCCACAATAATCGTCGGACGGATATCCCGCAGGAAAAACAACAAAATCAAAATAGCCAGTACAGCACCTACTAATAAATTCTGCAATACCGCATCCACTACGAGGTCAATATATACTCCCTGATTCATTAATACAGAGACGCTCAGCCCCTCATTGTTTTCCTGAAGCTGTTCAAATTTATCCTCCAAATCTCCCGTCACATCACCGGTAGAATAACCGGATTGTTTCTGCAGTGTCAAAAGCACCGCCGGATTGCCGTTTACTACCGTATAGACATCCGCCGAATTATTTGTCTCTGCCACATCGGCAACATCACTTAATGTAATGGGGTCGAGGCCGTCCAAATCCATATCACAGATCACTAAATCCTGTATATTCTCCACAGACTCGATTTTATCACCAATGCGTACCAGATAGGAGGCATCCTCTTCTGTCACATAGCCGGAAGGCATATCAAAGTTCTGCGCCTTTAAAATATTTTCCACCATTTCCTTTGTGATAATTTTATCCAGCTGCGCATTTTCTTTTGTTGTCTTTTTGGCTGTCTTCAGCTCCTTTTTGGCCTCTGTCATTTTTTCCGAGCCGCTGTTCATCTGAGCCTCAGCCACACTGATTTCAATACTGGAAAGAATTTTTTGCTTATTTAATTCCTCCAGCGCTTCTGTCGTTGAAATCTTGCCCTTCTTTAACTTTTCTTTTGCTGTTTCCAGCTGTTTCAAACCACTTGCGATCTTCTTCTTAGCAGTCTTTATCTTTGTTTCATTTTTTTTCAGAGTTGTTTCCTGTTTTTGCAGTTCCGTGAGACCGGACTCTGCCTGTGTCAGGCCAGCCTGCACCTCTTTTATCTTATCCGGGAGATCCTTTTCCTCAATCCCCATGGTCTTTAACGTCTCCCGCAATACCTTTAACTGCGCCTGAATTGCACTCAGCGAAGTTTTCAGCTCTGCCGGGGCATTTCCCCCAAGGGCATCAATCTGTGCCTGAAGGGCGGATTCCTGAGTGACAAGCTTATCCAGAGAGGATTTTAATGTCTCCAGTTGATTTTTTGTTGTCTTTAAATTGGAAATTGTCCCCTGAAGTTTCGTTTTGCTTGATGCAATCTGTGCCTTCCCGGCCTTTAACTGCTTCTCACTTTTATTAAGGGTCTTTCTCTGCTCTTTTACTTTTTTTATGTTCTCATTAATTGTTTTAAGGCCATCTTTAATTTTATCTGTGGCATTATTGAGCTTTGTCTCTCCCTTGGCAATCTTCTCTGCTGCCTCTTCCTTTTTGGAGTCCAGCTGGCTCTTGCCGTCTTTCAGCTTTTTATCTCCCTTTTCCAGCTTTTTGCTGGCGTCCGAGAGCTTTCCATCAATAGCATCCTGGACTTTCTCGTTCATTTTGTCAATTTTATCCTGCTGGATAATAACCTCGACCTTTTTCTCCACACCACCGGACTCATTTACCGAGGCCACACCGTTTACACTCTCCACCTCCGGTATAATATCCTGCTCTGCCTTTTTCGTTACCTCTGTACTCTCTAATCCTTCATAATCAATTGCCGCTACCATAATCGGCATCATATCCGGATTGAGCTTCATAATCGTAGGATTACCAATGGCATCATCCCACTGAGCGGTAACCTGATCCAGGCTCTCTCTCATATCTACAGTCGTAGAGCCCATATCTGTTCCGTCATTAAATTCCATAACAACAACTGACATATTATTATTGGACATGGACTGAACCGTTTTTACATTATTAATGCGGGACATTGCCTGCTCCACCGGCTCTGTAACTGCCCGCTCAACCTCCTCCGGACTTGCCCCCGGATAGGTTGTCATAACAATAGCATATGGAAATTCCATGCTGGGCAAAAAGTCCATACTCATATTCTGAAAAGACAATACGCCTAATACAAGCACTATTACAACTGCTACAAATACGGTAAAAGGACGCCTTACACTGAGTTTTGATAACACGATATGTTCTCCTTTATTTGAATAGTCTACTAAGTTTGCCTACTCATTCTAACACCCGAGGTTAAAAAAATCAATATAACATCTCTGCAAAGCTGCCCTGATTCTGTGATTTTTTGGTCACAATTTACCGTACTTGTAATTTCAGTTAAAAGGTATCTTCTTTTAAAACATCTACAACATTTTCTTTATTTACTTTGTGTACCGAATAAATCATCGTGGCAAATACTACAAGGAAAACGCTTCCGATCGCAATCGCCACCCCATACCATGGAACATAGAACGAAACAATAATGCTCTCCCGGATCGCCCGGTAAATTCCATAAGTAGCAAGAATAGCGACCGGCAATCCATAAAGGATACCCTTTCCTCCATACATAAGACACTCAAAATTCATCATACGCCGAAACCCTTTATGCGTCATACCGATAGAGCGCAGCATGGCAAATTCTCTCCTCCGAAGCATAATTCCGGTTGCAATGGTATTAAATACATTCGCCAGTGCAATCAGCAGAATCAGGATAATAAAGCCATTCGAGAATACCCGGATTACTGTCATCAGGGCAATACTGCTCTGCTGTGACGCATATACATTATAGAGACCATTAATATCCATTTCCCGCGCCTCAAGCACTTTCTTCATACTCAAAGCACAGGCATCCGGGTCCTCTGCCCCAAACGCAATATTTGCCGTGAGATATGATTCGCCGTCCTCTTTTCCGGAAAATAATTTCTCATACTTAGGCAATGCGGACATTGGGTAGTACAATAGCGGCGTACCTCCTGTATATCCTTTTGTTCCAAATGGCACTTCCTCACAAAACGAACCCAGCTCAATCTCCTGCCTCGCACCCTCTACATGAATTGCCGCCGACATGTCTGTCTTTTTCAGTATTGAAAAGATTACATATTTTTTCTCGGCACTGTCATACTGCGTACTGCTATTGTAGACAAGCGCTTTCGGATTTTTTGCATCCATATACTTCTCTTTGCTGTACCCGTTTTCCTCCAGGTATTTTGCATAGTCCCCATCATTGACAAAAAAGCAAAAACACGATAGCTCACTTTCTCCATCCGCCCCCTCTGTCTCGGAGGCAAGATATCTCTTTGCATCCTCTGTCAAATTATCACTCTTTACCACAAGCATCCCCATGCTGCTATCCAGATAACGGACAGACCTTTTTACACCCTTTACGGTTCCAAGAGCCTCATATACCTGATCCATATCCTCGCGCTCGCATCGGTACTCAATATCGGAATCATAATGATCACGTACCTCCCCCAGTGCCGATTCCATATAATCGCAAAAACTTGTAGCAGATATAAACAGGACAATACTCATAAACAGGGAAAATATCGTTGCCCGGTACCTGCGTTTATTACGCCGGAAATTTTTCAAAGCCAGCGTACCCTCTAGCTTGAATAGTTTTTCCGTCAATCCGGATGTACGAAGTTTCCGTGGTTTTACGAGTATCTCATCGTTTTGCCGAATAGCCTCAATCGCTGATACTTTTACTGCTTTTCGTGCTGGAATCCATGCCGAAAAAAGAATGGTAAAAAAGCTTACCACTACAGCAATGGCAATCGCTGCCAACGAAGCTGAAAACTCAAGAGAAATACCGCTGCCTGTGATAAGGAAACGGCTGAACACATCCCGCAGCAAATAAAATGTTGTGCTGATTCCCCCAATGCCAAGGAGAAGTCCGAGAGGTATCCCGATTGCACTCAAAACAACAGCCTCAAATATCATACTCTTTTTTAACTGCCGTTTCGTAGCACCTATGGAGGACAGCAGGCCATACTGCTTCTTCCTCTCATTGATGGATATAGAAAATGAATTATAAATAAGTGCTATAGATCCAAAGGCAATGATAAGAAGAAGCATAGTGATTAAGCCAATCAGCATTGCCTTTAACTCACCGCCCATATTATCTGTAACCTGCAGATAATTCCTATTGACATCCATAACTACATTACCTTCGTACCCCGGATGGGCTTTATAAAAATCTTCTGAAAAACTTTCTTTTAATATCCCCCCTGTGTTATCCAACGTGGCAAAAAAAGCTGCACTCCTCGCCTGCATCGCCTCGTCTGCTTTTGTAATACCGGTAAATCCAGCCAGTCTTATTCCCTCAAACATTCCACAGCTGTATTTACCTACCACAGTATACGCTTTTGTGTTTACTTTCTTCCATTTTTCCTGTTCTGAGGCATCTTCTCCCCCTGAATAGGAATTAAAACGCCAGATTTCTGACACCATATGGCCATTATCCGTGCGGACACCCAGGTCCAGGTTCAGAGTATCTCCAACATTGTATTTGATGCCCCCGCTTTCTTCCAGATCCAACGGCAATATGAGCTCGGATGAATTTTGCGGCATTCTCCCCTCTTTGACTGAAAAGTTACAAATCGCATCCAAATCACCATCATAAGCGCCTACATACAGATACGGCCTATCGGAAACATAGCTTTTCTCCAATTTTGCATACCCTATGTTATACATTACTGCCGACTCGTCTACTCCGTCCTCCTTTTTCATCTCACCCAACTTATCGTCTGTCAGATTATCCACACACAAATGCCATGTACCATACTCATCCCCCATTACATTCCGCATAAACTCAAACAGACTGGAAACAGACGTCAATGTAGCCGTAATCAGGGAAACGGACAGCATGATTCCAAGAATGGTGACAATGGTACGCGTCTTGTTCTCTTTGAGGGAACGCCATGTAAACTTATAAAATATATTCATGGTGAAACCACCTCATCTCTTACAATGACACCGTCCTCTATACTGATAATGCGGTCTGCCTGGAGCGCAATATTCTCATCGTGCGTTATCATAATAAGTGTCTGATTATATTTTTTGTTCGACATTTTCAGCAGTTCCATAATTTCTTTGCTGTTTCTCGAGTCCAGGTTTCCTGTCGGTTCATCCGCCAGAACCACTGCCGGGGACGTCATCAGCGCCCGGCCAATGGAAGTGCGCTGCTGCTGCCCACCGGAAAGCTGATTCGGAAGGTTTTTCTCCCTCCCTTCTAATCCAAGCGTTTGAATGAGTTCCTGCAGATACATCTTATCCACTTTCCTCCCATCCATCAGCACTGGCAATACCATATTTTCCTGCACATTCAATATGGGAATCAGGTTATAAAACTGATAAATCAACCCTACCTGACGCCTGCGGAATATCGCCAGCTGCTCCTCTTTCTGCGCATATACATCCTGTCCGTCCATATACACTTTTCCGGAAGTCGGTCTGTCAACTCCGCCAAGTATATGGAGCAATGTCGATTTCCCCGAACCGCTTGGGCCAATAATCGCTACAAACTCACCCTTTTGGACCGAAAAGGAAACGCCGTTCAGCGCCGCAACCTGATTCGTTCCACTCCCATAGATTTTTTTCAGATTTTGTACCTTTAATATTTCCACTTGAATCCCTCCTTTGCCCTTATCATAGTACACCTAAGTGACAGCTCCATGACAGGAAAGTGACAATTTTGTAATGTTGGAGGAATCCTTCAAAGCACTGACTTATAAAACCGAATCACAAATTCAGCCCCGCCTGCCCTTCTGTTATGGGCAGTAATTACACCCCCCTGCCCGGTGATAATACTTCTTGCCAGAGCCAGGCCGATACCAACACTTTTTTCCGAGGATATTTTCCCTTTGTAAAAACGTTCAAATAAATGCGGCAAATCCTCTTTATCAATTCCCGGACCATTATCATTTATCCGTATTTCCGTAAACAATGCATTTTCTACAGCCGTAACATGAATTTCCCCCTTTTCCGGCGTGTGCTCCATACAGTTTTTCAGAACATTCATAAGAGCCTCTTTTATCCATGGAAAATCTCCCCGAAATGTTGTTCCCTCCGCTATTTCACAAATCAGCTCCTGCCCCTTTAATTCCATAGGAATTAAAAGCACCTCTGCGGCCTCCTCAACAAGCTGATTGACAGATATCGGAACCGACTGCATGGAGACAATACCGGCATCAAGCTTTGATATTTTTAAAAGCGTTTCAATTAACCAATCCACATGAATCAGAAGCGCCTCCATCTCTCTTATATACTGTTTTCTTCTGTCAGGCGTCTGGTCAGGCGCTCTGAGATGTGTCAATATCAGGTTTAAAGACGTAAGGGGTGTCCTCAGCTGGTGGGAAATATCGGCAATAGAATCTGCAAGATGGGATTTCTCCTTTTGCAGAAGCTCGGTCTGTGTGCGGAGCTTCTGCACCATTTTCCCAATCTCTGTCTCGAGAATAGCGAGCTCCCCCTCCTCTTCCTTTGAAAAGGAAATTGATGTAAAGCCATGCAAAAAATGGGCCACATCATCCGCAAGCCCCTCAATCCGCTTATATCTTTTGTAAGAAGCCAGAAGATGCAGAGCCGTGAATAAAAATGCGGCAATAAAGACAAATACCGCTCCCTCCGCCAGCCAGAACGCGGAGACACCTGTTAATATCACACCCACCACTACAAATAAAATAAGCTCTCTTTGAATATCCTTATTACGAAATAATTTCATTCCTCTGCCACCTTATACCCCATTCCACGGACTGTCTGTATAATCCTGGGATTTGCAGGGTCTTTCTCAATTTTTTCCCGCAGTCTCTTAATATATACGGTCAATGTGTTGTCATTGACAAATTCTCCCGCCGCATCCCATATTTCATCTAAAAGCCGCTCCCTTGTCAGAAGTATTCCCCTATTATTCACCAGCAAAAGAAACAGGCGGTACTCCAGCGCTGACAGCGGTATTTCCTGTTCATCCCGCTTTACAACAGCCCGCGCGGTATCCACACAGATGTCCCCAACTGAAAGTACTGACTGGACTTTACCCGCCCTTCGCAAAACACTTCCTATTCTGGAAATAAGCTCCCTCGGCCGGAACGGTTTGCTGATATAGTCATCCGCCCCCATATCAAGCCCTGATACCACACTGTACTCGTCTCCGGAAGCTGTGAGAAAAATAACCGGAATATCCGTATTTTGCTTTATATAGGAACATACAGCAAATCCATTGCCATCTTCCAGTGATATATCTAAAAGCACCAAATCACATGTGCGTTCCGAAAGCCACTCTATGGCTTTTTTCTGACCGCTGACTACATCTGTAGCAAAACCCTCATTAAATAAAAAATCCTGAAGATTAGAAGCAATTCCGGCATCGTCTTCCACCAATAAAATCTGTTTCATATCCCTTTCTGCTCCCTTCTGTCACTGTTGGTTTTGTGGTCATTTTATCATAATGTTCCTGTTTTCTCAACAGCAGCATGAAACCGTTTACCATCTGCTAATCCGTCAAAAAGGAATGAAGTTTTTTCCATCTTTTATTTCTTCGCCCCACCATAGATGCCGGACAGCTCTTGCCGTTGACATCCCAATGACGGATAATGGTTTTCGCATTGGGGCAGTACTTCCGAATATACTTTACTAATTTCCGGCAGGCTAATAACTGCTCCCGGCTGGGTTCTTTTAACATATCACACAGCTCAATGGAAACAGAATTACTGTTTGTACACTTCCCATAATAAGAGCCTGCGCCCCCGGAGAGCGTATACATACCGCCTACCGCCCAGGCAATGCGGTTCATCTTAATGGATTTATAAATCACACCCGCCTTATCCACAAAAAAATGGGCTCCTGCCTGTCTTGTATTGGAGCCTGCAAAATAAGAAGCATTCCCTTTCGCAGTGTCTCCCTTATTTCCCGTATAATGTATGACAATATACTGGATGGAATTTTTGTTACGAATACCTCCATAGCTTATTGGCTTTGCCAGTTTTTTATATATTTTAATCGCCATACTCCCGCATCCTTTCTTATGTTTTACATCCAATAGGGCTTTCTCTCAAAACCCACATGATACACAATGTACTGCATTACCACCTGATGTTCTCCGATGTTTAACAGAAAAAAATTTTTTTCCTGCCCCACAATTTTCCCTTTAGGGCTTTCACTCAGACATCGGTTTAAATACGCAAGCTGCTCCTGATATTTATTCTCATCCGGAGCAGACTCCGGGTTGTCGTTGCCCACAACAACCCTTTTGACAAATCCTACATCTGTCATAGAAAATGTATCTGCCATTGCTGCCCCTCCTGTCATCTTTCATCCGAATCCTGTTCCGCCCTGACTAACCAGCTTGATTTCATTTCCTCCTCCGTATGCGTAGACAATAACTCTGGCGGTAAAAAAAAGCTCTGACAGCTTATATCATCAGACATACTGCGCATACAAGTGTTCTCATGGGCTATCAGATCCCTCATATCTGCTATCCCCCCTGAATAAATATTAGGGCCTGTCAGGCTTATTGTGCTGTTACATCCCGGAGCGATGCCTATTCCATGATAATTACAGCATTTAAGTAAAAATCTCCTTTTCTTCTCATCAGTTACTGTGTCAGTTCTCGCAACCCAGTTTGCACACGTCTGCTCCAGGCTTTGCCCCAAAATCGGGTCACTTCCGAAAACTTCATCCATAAGTTGATAATTTAAGACAATTTGTTCGAGCAGATGGTCTATCATAACACTATCATGATGGGCTATCACCATCTGGTTAATGATTCCCATTTTATTATAAACACGGCATATGGCCCGGTGGCAGAATAAATCCCCCAAAGGAGCCATCAGTTCACTGAGCGCCTTCCCCGATACGGCCTGCCTGATTTCTTCCTGCCTTACAGACTGATCCAGGTATTGGGTGGAATATCCCTCTACTACCCCTGCAGCCTGCATAACTGCCTGCAACAAAACTCTCTGGCAATGTTCCACTGTCCCAAACTGCCTATACAGCCACCCCTTGAGTTCCGGCAGCATGTCAACATCAAGATAGACTCCGCCAAACTGTTTTAAAACGAGCAGCCGGACCATATCAGAAAGGGCGGCAAAATTCTGAAGCTGTATTGCCTCCTTTATATAGACAGGGTAAATGGGACTATTCGCCAATATCCCCTCGCCATACAGATCCCGTATATGAATATTGGGCGGCAGGTCTTCGCCAGTCCAGACATTTCGCTTGATCACTGCACCCAATCCATGCGTCTCCGCAAATTCACGAATCATCACGTCAACATCTTCACCCGGCCGGGTGAACACAGCGAGATATTGTGTCCTGGCAAAATCAAAGAATACCTGCCGCTTTTGAAAAACACAATTGCGATAAGCAGTACTACTCCTGTCTCCCTCCAATAATCCCGCATCCTTGATTCTATCTGAAAGTCCTTTCAGACAAAGAAGATTAGAATCATACCAGATATTTATCTGATAATGTGGATTTACAAGTGCCCAAACCTTTATATACTCCATTACAACCTTTGGTATACTGCTGCCAATCCACACAAAATGAAGAATGTTAGGCACCTTTTCCCAATTGTAGTCATACTGCTCTTTTGCATATTCCCTCAAATTTTTCAGTAACTTGTCCGCCCATTCAAATTTCCTGTCCGATTCCTCCTGAAATTTCCGGACGTTATTACCTAATTCTAAAAGAATACTGATTTGCGTGTTGCGGTCCATAGCGCCACGGCATCGTACCAGCATATCAATAATCTGCATAACATCTTCACCGTATTCACCGCCTTCCTGTTGTATTAATTCTAACAACCCTTCACTAGTCATCAATAATTTCATAAAATTAATCCTCCATTCCGGAACATCCTATTTCAACAGATGCCCCCAAATATCCTGCGCGCCGTATTCTACTTTTGTAGATTTACATTATGAGGCCTTTGGCTTTTCTTTTACGGAAACCGGAGTGCACGCTGTTGCCAGCATATCTAACATCCTTGCCAGGCCTTCCGGCTGTCCCGCCTGACCGGCATGAACCTCTACATGGTATTTCGCAGAATTATCACTGCTTCGTGTATTCTTCTCGCTGCTGGAAATAGAACCCTTGATTTTTACATCCATACTGAACGGTCCCACTTTTAATCCGGCCTTCGCATCAAGCTCGCCGCTTTTGCTTTTTTCATTTTCCGAAGAAACAGCAGACCTGACCTCCATATCGAATTTTAAATCCACATTATCCACCTGCAGACTCGGAATGTTGACAAGGGACAGCAATGGAACCTCCATTTTTACTTCCTCGGTCTTGTCCGTAGTGCCATCTTCACTGCCGCACGCCCTGGTAAATGAGAAGCTGGTTGTCCGGATTGTTTTCACACCATTCCCATCCGTATTCATACCAACATCCTCAATGAATTTTGCCGTTGACGCCGCAAGCATTACCTGAGCATTGCAGGCAGCTTTGAGCGGCCCGCCAATCAGCGCCGCCATGTCAAGCCCACTGAACTGGTTGCCCATATTTACGAGACCTGTTTCTGTATCTGCCATAAACTTTTCCTCCCTTCTACGCCTATAGAACAATTAATCCTTATGATTAAGGCATAATGCGAACCAGAGAATCCCGGATTCTCATAACCCCCTCCGGAGCGTCCTCTGATTTGAATTTAAGATGGATATCCGCATAACCGGAATCATCATCCCGCCTGCTGGCATGGGGAATATAGCCAAGATACTCTTTATCCTTATCTTTTCTTTTCTCCCTGTGTTTTTGCACCTCATCCTGCAATGGATTTTTCAGCGCACTTTTAATCCTTACCTTTCCGGATAATTTAACTTTAAAACCCACGGTAATCTGGTCCAGCTTTAACGACGAAATGGGAACAAGGCACAGTTTCGGTATTTCTACCTCTGTGTAAGTAATCTCCCCCTCTGCCCCGCGCGCAGGATAATTCATTGTTATGCAAATTGGTTTGTTGTCACTGTCAAAATACTGTTCCAACAACTCCGTATGCTGTTCCTGAGAGAGCTTGTTTACTTTCAGAAATGAACTCTGAATTGCCTGAACTAAATCATCAAAACTTTCTGTCCTTGCCATATGAAACCTCCTTATACAAATGCTCCATCTCTGTTACAGTTTCGATAATACTATATAATGTTAAGCTGTAATGTACGGATTCCCCGCAAAAATTAATCTTTCCACACAAAAAAATCTGCCCGGTAAATACCAGACAGAATTTTCAAATGGAATTTTTCAAACAGATTCCATATTTTTTTGCTCAGAAAATATATTTTTATTTTTCACCTTGACAAAATAAACATAATATAGTATTTTGTCCAGTTTACAGCGGCAGTTCTTCCACACGCTGCAGTTTCTCCTCCCTGCTTGTGGTCAGATAAATCCGGGTGATCTCCAGACCAGAATGCCCAAGAATGTCCGCCAGTTCAGAAATGTTCCCATATTGTTTCATGTACACTTTCGCAAATAAATGCCGGAAGCTGTGGGGATGTACTTTTTCATGCGGAACCCCTGCCCCCTCCGCCAGCTTTTGCAGCATCTGCCAGACAGCGCTCCGGCTAATCGGTCTTCCCCGGTTACCCAAAAAGATACTGCCGCTTTTAATGCTGTTTCCCCTGCAGTATTCCAATAGCTCAGCCCGCATATCCTCCGCCAGATAGACGGTTCGGTACTTTCCCTTTCCATATACCTGTACGGTCTCACCCGCTAATGCCTCAAGCGTTATATACCGCAGTTCACTGATACGAATCCCGGTCCTTGCAAGAACCCGTATAATCAAATAGTATTTTTCATAATTGTTTTCTTTCGCATATTGGAGCAGTCTCTCATACTCTTCACAGGATATCACATTTTCCAGGCTCCAGTTCCTCTGAACCTTTCTTGTCTTTACACAGCAGGTGTCATAATTCTGCCACCTCAAATACCGGTTGACCGCGACCGTATAAAAATTAACTGTAGATATCTTGTTCATCCTCTCCTTCTCCAGAATAAACTGCTGCACCTGTTCCTTCTTTGGTTTCCTTCTTTTTAAATACCGCTCCAGACTGACGGCCTCCCGGTAATAAGCGTCTACTGTCCGGGGACTCAGCGATTGTGCTTTAAGATACGCAAGATACTTGCGCAACCTTCTTTTCTGTCCCATCTTGTGCCCCTTTCTGGTCAGGTGGCAACAATGGAAACAAAAAACATTACGTAGGATTATAAACCATGAATCAGTTCATATGTAATTTCAAGCAGTTTTTCCACTTTCTTTAACCGTGCCGGGTCAAACTTCCCTACAATTTGAGCAATCTCAAAATTATAGTCATGTTTCATTTTTCCATACAATATGTAATCACTACTGACTTCCAACGCACTACATAAACTCATTAATGTATTGGCAGAAAATCCTTTTTTACCAATTTCAATTTCATATAGAAAACTTGGAGAAATTCCTGATAATTCTGCTAATTGCTCTCTGGAATACCTTTTGTCCTTCCTTAAATTCATGATTCGACTCCCACTCGTCTTTCCCTTTGCTATTTTATCCATTGTATCCCTCCTAACCACTTTTCTGGCATCATTATATATTCGCTAAAGAGAGAATACTCAAA
>DKUB01000088.1:0-2003 GCA_002490465.1 Lachnoclostridium sp. UBA7215 | reverse complement strand
AATAAACACAAACAATACTTTTTCCTTACCAAAATCAAATTTATCCTAATTCATGGTAAACCTTTTCATAAAATCTTTCTTTAAAATTGGTCCTATTTCTAAAACATCATCACAATAGTGCAGGGATATATACCGATTCGTCGGATCAATTGCTTTTATGTACATTTTATTTACAATCGTGTTCCTGCTGCATTGCAAAAAATCCTCGTCATCCAACTCCCTGCGCAAAATTTTCAGGGTTTTATATGGAATTTTACAATTATCCTTTGTTGTTTTCACGTATATATCACGATTTATACTTTTGGCATAAATGATATCCCGAATCATAACCGCTTCCAAAATACCTTTATTCCTGTAAAAATACTGCCGGTCCTTTCCATTTCTGGTGTGATACATCATAGCATCACGGATCACTTCCTCTACCATGTCATAATCACACGGTTTCTCAATAAATTTATAACAATGTACCGAAGAATACATATTCATCTTAGAATCAAACAATGAAGTCAAAAATATAATCGGTGTAAAATGATATCTTGAGACCATCCGTATATTTTGTGCAAATTCAGCACCAGAACTATCCCGGTGTTTACTTCCCGGCTCCAATATAATATCCAGAACAAACACGTCAATTGTGTTGCTCATTGCCAAAGCATACGCCTCCTCCACGGTTCCGGATGCAAATACTTCCGCCCTTATATCAATACGCTTTACAATTTTTATCAAAGTTTCCCTTGTCTTTTGCTGATCTTCCAAAATCAAAACCCTTTTCATAAGTATTCACTCTCCAGTTTTATGTCCATAAACTTACTATTTTTTTTCGCCAACTTGTTTTTTCGACTATTTTCTGATGATTTTTATGTGTTAATTCCTTTAATATCACAGTTCAAACCTATTTTCATCCATTCCCCCATAATACATATACACTACCAATATGGAGGGTTTAAAAATGCCAATTCACAGTTACTTACACAATACGCTCGGTTATACAAATTATGAAATAGCAAAAATAAAATTTATTGTCTTCACTATTTTATCGGAAATAAGTAAACTAATGTTAATTGGGTTATTCTTTTTTTATTCAAAAAAACTGACTGTTTTTATTATGGCCGCATTTGTCCTTTGCCTTCTCAGAATCAGTACCGGCGGTCTGCACTTTAAACATTATCTTTCATGCTTTCTCGCATCTTTTAGCATTTTTTTTATTGGAGTATCCGAACTCAATGGCATTCAGTTCACAAAATTTGTGCAGCTTATCACGTTATTGCTGTGTATCATTATCAATTATTACTGTGCCCCCGTTGTATCCTCTTTCCGTCCCATTCCGGACGGAATAAAGATCCAGCGGGCAAAAAAGCAGTCCATAACAATTATTACTGCTTTTTCCATTATCCTGTATATCTTTCCACAAAACCAATATGTAAATGTTGGTTTTTGGATGATAATACTGCAAACGATTCAATTATTTGCAGCAAAAATACTAAAAAGGAGGAAAACAAATGAAATACCGTATACAAACACTGGCCGTTAGTTTATGTAGTATGGTGTTAGCCGGTTACAAGTTTTTCCACTGGAATGGTGTCAGCCTTTTCCTGTTCGGCGAGCGGGAATTTCCAAAAGAATCCGACTATTAATGATTATGGGGGCAATTCAAGTTGTCCCCTTTTTATTTATGGATATCAATGGCAAATTCAATCCGGTTTCCCTTTGCCGTCTCTTTATTGTACACTCTGAAATCAAGCGAATATTTTTCTGTAATAGAAACTACATTCGCCAGGCCTATTCCCCTCTGTTCCCCTTTCGTGGAGTTTCCCTCTAACAGCCACTCATGGATTTTCTCCTGTGAAATGTACTCCGATGCATTGCTCACGGATAAATGGATCTGCCCCTCATCCTCCACCAGCGTGAATTTAATATCTTTCTCCTCTTTTTCCTGCACCGCCTCCACAGCATTGTCCAATAAAATTCCTATCATTTCAACCAAGTTAGCACGTCACGTTTGA
>DKUB01000031.1 GCA_002490465.1 Lachnoclostridium sp. UBA7215 | reverse complement strand
GTTCGAATCCTTGTAGCCCAGCTGTTCCGACAGCATGTCGAGTAAAAAAATCCTGATTCTATCAGGATTTTTTTATCTTATGGGAAATTCCGACTTTTGCGGATGGCTGCGGTTCTCAGTCAGCCATTTTTTATGTAAGAGAACTTTATTGTGGAGGCCTAAGGATGAGCGATTCATTAAAACAGGAAATTGAGAAAAGGCGTACATTTGCGATTATATCACACCCGGATGCCGGGAAAACAACATTGACAGAGAAGTTTCTTCTCTATGGGGGAGCGATTAATCTGGCAGGGGCAGTTAAGGGGCGGAAAGCTGCTAAACATGCCGTTTCCGATTGGATGGAGATAGAAAAAGAGAGGGGAATTTCTGTCACTTCTTCCGTGCTGCAGTTCTCTTACAATGATTTTTGTATTAATATTCTGGATACTCCCGGACATCAGGACTTTTCTGAGGATACTTACCGGACGCTTATGGCGGCAGATTCTGCGGTTATGGTGATTGACGGCTCCAAGGGTGTGGAGGCACAGACCATCAAGCTTTTTAAAGTCTGTGTGATGCGCGGAATTCCTATTTTTACATTTATTAATAAGATGGATAGAGAGGCGCTTGACCCTTTTGAGTTAATAGACCAGATAGAAAACGTATTGGGAATCCGCACGTGTCCGATTAACTGGCCGATAGGCTCAGGGAAGAATTTCAAAGGTGTGTATGACAGGAAGACAAGTACCATTTCGCGTTTTATTGCCGGAGATAACGGGCACAAAGTGGAGACCGTAGAAGGAAAGCTTTCGGATGCAGGACTGGATGATTTGATAACAAAGGAATACCACGATATATTGACAGAGGAAATCGAATTGTTAGATGGCGCCAGTGACGAATTTGATCTGGAAAAAGTGCGTGCAGGGAAACTGTCTCCGGTGTTTTTTGGCTCTGCCCTGACGAATTTTGGCGTAGAAACTTTTTTGCAGCATTTCCTGGATATGACAACGTCCCCTCTCCCACGAAAATCCGATGGGGGTGAGGTGAGTCCGTTTTCGGATGACTTTTCTGCCTTTGTTTTTAAGATTCAGGCAAATATGAATAAGGCGCATCGGGACAGGATTGCATTTATGCGGATTTGTTCCGGCCGTTTTGAGGCGGGTATGGAAGTTATGCATGTCCAGGGAGGAAAGAAGATAAGGTTATCCCAGCCGCAACAGATGATGGCACAGGAGAGAAAACATGTGGAAGAGGCTTATGCGGGTGATATTATCGGTGTGTTTGACCCCGGTATTTTTTCCATTGGCGATACTTTGTATAAAGGAAAGGAACCTGTAAAGTTTGAGGGAATTCCGACATTTGCCCCGGAGCATTTTGCGAGGGTGCGTCAGGTAGATACCATGAAGCGCAAGCAATTTATGAAGGGAATCAGTCAGATTGCACAGGAGGGCGCAATTCAGATCTTTCAGGAATATAATACGGGAATGGAAGAAATCATTGTCGGGGTTGTGGGCGTACTGCAGTTTGAGGTTTTGCAGTTCCGCTTACAGAGTGAATATAATGTAGAAATACGGATGGACCAGCTGCCGTATGAACATGTGCGTTGGATAGAAAATCCGGAAGTGGATGTGGCTGCGCTGTCAGTTACATCGGATACAAAAAAGGTCAAGGACCTGCACGACCGCCCGCTGCTCCTTTTTACACATCCATGGAGTATACAGACGGCGCTTGAGCGAAATGAAGGACTTACATTAAGTGAATTTGGGACGGCGTGAAAAAATAATTTTATGGAAGGAACTACTCAAACGGGTAGTTCCTTTTATTTATGAAAACAGGTAGAATAAGGAAAGTAATATCATAATTGGGACAGAAAGAAGCAGAAAGGAAAAGATTTTATGACCAAAAGAGTATTTAGAAACTGGGTCAGCGCTGCGCTGATAACGGCAATGCTTGTATCAACGGTTTCTATCGGCCCTGTCACTAAGGCGGCGGTCCGTGAAGGAGGGACGGCAACAGAGGAGGAAAGGATTTCCTACGCATTTGATGCAGAATCCATTCAGGCAGAGGAGAATCTTGCCGGGGATGCAAGGATGCCGATTACCATTACCAGAAGCGGCAGGATTACAAAGCCGTCGGAAATGGTTTTGATTTCCTGTGATATTAATGCGGATTATGGCGGAGATTATACTCTCTCTTATGGGGGGGAAGCAATTCCCAGAACAGATGGGACTGCCAGTATGTACTCCGCATTCAGGGACAATAAAGTCGTCAGCGATTATGAAGACGATAACAAGGCGTTTGTGGATGCCCTGATGTCGGGTTCCGGTTCGACGCGGGATGAGGGGAAGCAACAGGCGAAGGGGCTGACGGATGCTGATGCAGAGGGAGCTAATTTCTACGATTCCCTTTCCACTTTGGATAAGGCGGGAGCCGTTTCTACCCGGACGGTGATTTCTTTTGATGCCGGGGAAGAGACAAAGACGGTGGAATTGACAATAAAAAAGGATGTTCTTTTTGAGTACAGCGAGAGCTTTTTGTTGGGAATTGTCAGCCCGAAGGCAGATAAATATTTGCAGCAGCATGCACAGGGGATTCCGGATATTCCATTGAAAGAGGGGCGGGATATTGCGGTTGCCGCTGTTACCATTGGGGATTCCTCCGGTAAGAAGCCGGAGTGCAGCGTGCAGGCAGAGAGGGCAGAATATGTCCTGGATGAAGCCAAGGATAAAGTTTCTGTGTCTTTTTATAGAAAGGGGGCAACGGAAACTTTCAGTACGGTAATGGTTTACAGAGATGGGGAGGCATATGGGTATTTCCATTTCGCTCCCTATCAGGAGATACAGATGGCAGACCTGGAGGCCGGAAATTATGAAATCCGGGCGAAGCAAAACTGCAAAATCTTAAGCAATCAGAATATAAAAGTGGCTGAAAAAAAGGCAGATTCCAAAAAGGTATCTAAGGCTTTGAATCCTGCCGGGGACTTGGATGCCATTTACGAATATGATGCCCTGCCAGGCAGCGTTTCGGGGGAGGGCAGCCAGGCAACGGGAAAGATGTTGGCTGGCACAAAGGGCGCTTCTGACCCGTCTATTGGAAATCCCAGCTGGTTTCCGGAATGGACAAACAAAATCGGATTTTCGGACTATCCGGATTACAAAGCCTATGTGCAGCAGCAGGGGAGCAGCCTGTATAAGGAGGTAAGTGTCTCGAACAGTCACTATCATTCCTATGAATATGTCAATGACAGGAACCGTTCCCACAATGGGCAGAGCGTCTATAATACATGGCGTATGAATACATCCGGTTTTTTGTCAAAATCTTATAAAAACGTATGTAAATCAGTGGCATGCGGTGTCTATGATTTGACGGGCATGGAGTCGGTGGAAACCAGATATTATGTGGACGATACCGGCCTGAACATGACGCTGACGGCGCAGGGAATAGCGACACAGACGGATTATATCGGATCGAAGGATTCACCCGGCCTGCCAAAGGGAGTTCATGATATTAAGCTTATGATTCCCGAAAATGAAACAAGAGGGGCACAAATTTATATTCAAAATGACAACGGCGGCGGTAAGCACGACGGCGCGGATGTGTATGTGATGAATGCATTCCGGATGAACAAACGTACCTATCAGGTTAAGGTAGACAATTCCAATAAGCTTTCTTACGTGACCGAGTCCGGGGATATGGAAGAAGTGGCGGCACAATCCGTCAGCGCAGATAAGTACAGTTATATAAAAATGGGAGATGGTTCCGACAGCAAAATTGTGATGAATCTGAATATGTATGACAATTATCCGATGCGGATTAAGGGGTATCAGCTGTTAGATAAATATGGAACCGTGATAAATAACTCCTATAAGGGGACGGATGGGAGCGACCAATTCCAATTTAACCTCGCATTTTTGCAGAAAAATGCGAAAAACAGCTTTAAGGCAAAACGGGAAAACAGCAATGAGGATTACCATACATATTGGGTTCAGCCAATCGTAGATAAAGTTAAGGTGAAAAGTTTTGAGATTCAGAATGGCAGCAAGGATTCTATTTACAATCCATACCGGGGGGAGCTGGTGCTTGAAAATAAATCCAAGGACCTTTATCAGGGTGACTATGCTATCCTCTCGGCAAAGGATGTGCAAAAAGATTATGTGTTTTCCGGGGTCTATATCAAATTAAGAAAAACAGAGAGCTCAGATTGGCAGTCCCGGGTATATTATGCGGATTCCAGTGGCAAAGTTACCCTGCGCATGGAGGCCGGGTTCAGTGACTACCAGCTGGAACCAATTTTTGAGGGGCATGAGGCGGATACGGTAACGGTATCGGTAGCGGAGCATGCCAGAAACTATGGCAGTCTGACATCAAAGGATAAAAAGGAGGTTTCCAACCTTATTCTGGTAAATTCGGACGAATATCAGATAAATTCTTACGTTCCTTTGGTGGCACAGCCGAAGGAGGGGTATGTGACATGCTGGCATTCCGGCAACCGGACGTATTATGGAAATGTTTTTTATTATCAGATGGATGGAAACAGCAACCATAATGCCATTGTAGTGGATTTTGTAAAAGAGGGTGACCTGACAACGGGAATGGTCAATCTGAATCTGTCGGTTTATGAAAACCAGGTCAATTTAAGAAACAGCAGCGCCTCGGCGGAACAGGTACCGTTAACGGATATGCAGTTTTCGGTGACATCAAATGAGACATACCAGGGGATGACTGACGGCAGGGGAAATGCCGTAATCAAAAGCTTCAAAGGGGTAATCGGCGGTGTCTACAGTATGATACTTTATCAGCCGGGGGAGAGCCGGTACCGGTACGTGGAATTTGAGTATACGGGGAAATCGTCCTGTGGTGTTCGTGTACCTGCTTTTGCCGGAATGTCCGCCTATCCGGACAGGGTTACCGCAAGAATTGATGGAACTTCGTCCAACCAGAGTTATATTGATTTGAATGATAATGGCGAGGTAGAGATTACTGTCGAGGTATACCGCCCGGACAAGGACACCAAGCTGGGAGAAGTAGGGTTATCTTTCTATTATGAGGGTAACGATGGCATGGCGAAACAGAATTACACGATAAGCCAGCCAGATGATAATTCCGGGGAGGAGGTGGCGCTTGGTGTGTATGACACCTACACTTTGAAAGTTCCTGCCACAGAGATTCCCAATATGTCATATCTCTATGTGGATGTGAAGTCTTCTTATGAGGTGATGGTGACAGAAAAGGAAAAAACTTCCGAGAGGATTCGCATTGACTGTGATACAGGATATGTCAATACCGGGTATAAATTCAAGACCCCGAATGAAAATTCGGAATTGGCGATTCAGGAAGAGGTCCCGGAGCTTCCCGGGCTTGACCAGGCGGGGCAAAAAGTTGACATTCCGTTTATCGGTTCTTTGGACTTTGGTTTTTCTGCCCAAAACGGCGCTTATTTTGTGAGGCAGAACGATCCGAATACAGGTGTATTCTATCTTCTGGCAGGATATAATGTGGTCAGTACCTGGCCAAAGACAATGTCAGACCGGTACAAGGGTGCCAGCATGACATCACAGGCCCTTGATGCTGCGGCAAAAAAATCGCAGGCGGCGGGTGACTTAAATGGCGGTTCATCCAACGTGGTAAAAATACCGGGCAGTACGATGATAAATATTGCCCCTGCGGTTTCCCTGAAATTCGTGATGAAACCGGAAAAGGACGGTGGATATCAGATATTGGGATACGATGCTGTGCTGGGGATGGATGAGCTGATTTCCTATAATGCACCATTTACCATCTACGGGGTACCATGCTATGTGAATCTGACGTTCAATGGAGAGCAATTTCTGGAAGTACACAGCGGCGGAGATAAATTTGCGGAAAATGGTATTAAAGATTCCGTTCTGAAACCGGGTTCCGGTGTGGATGTGGCATATTTTGTCCAGGCGCCGAATTTGGACATTACAGTAAAAACCGGTGTAGGGTTTAATGCCTTTGCAGGTGTTTACCTGTCACTGGGGGGAAATCTGAAATTTAATTTGGAGTATACAGACCGTTGGAGGGCAGGTGGCTACTTTTACATCAAAGGAGGAGTGGGAGTTGACCTGGCGGTGTTTAGCCTGAAAGGCGAGGTAGATATCCCAGGTTCTGACAACCGGGCATTTGGAGATGAGAAGGCAAGAAATGAGATCCACTCCGCAACGGCTACCCTGTCGAAGGAATCCCTGGCGGCGGGTGAGGAATTGGCAGGATTTATGGAGGATTTCCAAAAGTCGGCTGAGGCCGCAGATAAAAATCCGGTATTCACGGTTTCCAGAGATGCAGGGCAGTCCTCCCAGGCTCCGGTGGAAAGCGGAACATTGAACGAAGTCTTAAAACCTGCCGGGAAAAGCGTGAAAATGCAGTTATTGAAACTGGCTGGCAATAAGCTGATGGCAGTTACGCTGACCGACAATGGGGTGGCAGAGGAGTCTTTGAATTATCTGGGTGCCGTTTATGCCATCAGCGAGGATGGCGGTAAGACCTGGAATGCGAAAGGAAATGTCAGTGCCAGTGACAAATTGCAGTGGGATGTAAAACATTATAAATTGAAGGACAAACTGCTTATGACCTGGTCAGAAGGGGATTTGGATGCAGCGGTAGGGGAAGGCTTGAATGCAAAATCCCGGTTTTCCCTGTCAGAGGTTGCCAAAGCGCTGACGGCATTTGACCTCAAGGGACGGTATTTTGACCTGAACGGCAATCCGCTGGGAGACAGCTTTACCATTGTCTCAGATGAAAACGTTGCGGCCAATTCGCTGGACGCGGTAGAAAGTGCCGATGGAACGCTGGATTTGTATTATGAGCGCAGGGCATATCAGCAGGATGTCGGTGAGATGTCAGAATTGATGACACAGGAGCAGACCATCTGCAAAGCGGTACTGGATGGTAATGGGAAGTCGGTTGCAGAGGATGTCCGTGTTTTGGTACAGGATAAGGCCGGAAATAAAAATTACCGGATTACAGAATTAAAGGCATTTTTTCATAAGGGAATCGCGGGACAGATTCTTGTTTTGGACCGGGATGGCAAGCTGACACAGGAAACCACAGACGGCTTGGAGGCAAGTATTGATGACCGGCAGATTTATCTGCGCGTTGTTTCGGATGCAAACGGCAATATTCCGGCGGGGACGCTTGTACCACTGACGGGGGCAGAGACGTGTGCGCAGCGTATTTCCCTGATTGAGAATGAAGAACATATTTACCTGTACTGGAACCAGAACGGTTCTATCGTGGCAATGAATGACTTCTTGCCAACGACACAGGAAGAATATGAGGAATGGAAGGAATATGCCGATTCCGGGAATTTTGGCTGCTGTTTCCTTGTGTCGGGTGAGGACTCGCTGAATTCCAACACCGAGTTCCGCACTTCTATGAATGAAGATGGGAAAGGCATTGTCCTGTGGAAGAGTTCCGAGGGGCAGCAGTACAGCGATGATAAGCTTGGAAACCAGATTTGTGCCACAACCTTTAAAACGGACAATACGGGTGCTTTAGTGTCCTCTGGGGAACCGGTATCGCTTGGCAGCCTGGTAAAAGAGATTGGAAACCTGGATGTCCAGATGTTAGAGAGTGGAGAGATAATTTATGGATTTACAAGGCTTGACGGAGAGACTGTGTATGAGAGTAGCAGTGCGGACGCCTTTGTGACAGACGCTAAAGAATCGCAGGATGTCCGGATTGCAGAGGCGGACAGTGAGGATTATCCGATGCCGAAGGAGAAATATACCAGTTATATAACACTTTGGAATAATGGAATGGCAGAGGAAAAGGGTCTGGTGCTCACAGCCTCCGGTGCCTTAAATGGTTCGGCGGCGTTAGAAGAGCTTACAAGGGAACAGACGCAAAGCGGGACATTCACAGAAGGGGAGGACACCTTAGCTTCCGGCCAGGTAATGAAACTTATGCTTCCGGTTACGGCTGCTGATTCCATTCAGGATGGCGACGAGGTTGTCTATACGCTTTCGAAAAATGGCACGGAGATTTACCGGTTTACAGATACCGTGCATAAAGGCGCATATATTGTGCCCCAGGAAATGGCAGATGTTGTCAGCATTCCGGGGACGGATGACTATCAGATTTCCATGAAGGTTATGAACATGGGAAATCAGGAGGGAACAACCAATGTACACACCTATGCTTACGACCAGGGAATCCGGTCAGAAAACGAAACGGCATTTGATTATCAGGATGAGACGGTTCTGAATCCAGGGGATGCCGCAGTAGTCTCATATATTTTTAAAGCGGAAAGCCGTACAGATGATGGAATCCATATGATTGGAATCCAGACTGGCGATGGCTATGGCCAGTCTGTGGAAGGCATGCTGCCGGAACGGATAGAGGGCATGCAGAGCAGTGCTCAACAGCCAGACGAACCGCAGAAGCCGGAACAGCCGTCCAATCCGGACAATTCAGGAAATGAAGCTGCCCCGAAGAAGGGGGATATACTGACGCTTGGGTCAAAAAGTACCAGGGCAAAATATAAGATTGCATCTTCAAAGGAAGTAACTTATTATAAAGTAAAAGTCCCTGCTGGCACGGCGAGCGCAAAGGTCCCGAATACCATAAAGATAAAAGGGAAGACCTACAAGGTGACGGCAATCGCCTCCGAGGCTTTTCGCGGGAACAAGAAACTGAAAAAAATTACGATAGGAAAGAATATAACAAAGATACCATCTAAGGCATTTTCTAATATGAAAAAGCTCGGTACCCTGAAGATTCTTTCCACGAAAATAAAAAAGATTGGCAGTTCCGCTTTTTCAAAGTGCAGGAAACTGAAAACGTTTACCCTGAAAAGCACCAAGTTAAAGAAAAAGGCAGTAAAGAACTCCCTGAAAGGCTCCAGCATTAAGAGCATAAAAACAACGGCTTCCCTGAGGAAGAAGTACAAAAAATATTTTACAAAGAAAAATGCAGGCAGAAAGGTGAAGATATGAATAAAAGAAATAATAAAACAATTTTAGCAGTATTGTTGGCGGCGGGAACTATTCTGACGGGCATGGATGGCACGACGGTCCATGCCGATGCTGCCAGTAAAAAGGTAAAGCTTGCGCTGAATAAAACAAGTGTGTCTGTGAAAAAGGGACAGAAGGTAAGCTTAAAGGTTATAAAAAAGAATGTAAAAAAAATAGTTTCCATAAAGTGGAGTTCCAAAGACAAGAAAATTGCCAGTGTAAGCAGTAAGGGAAAGGTAACGGGCAAGACGGCAGGAAAGTCTACAACGGTCAGCTGTAAGGTGAAATATCAGGCCAAGGGTTCTGAAAAGACACATTCCAAAAAGCTGAAATGCAAGGTGTCGGTAAAGAAAAAAACAACACAGACGCCACAGCCGTCAAAACCGTCACAATCTGCCCAGCCTGAGCAAAAAAGTGCGTTGGCGCCAAAGATTATGGAAAAGAACCAGATGCAGCAGAATCCTTATCTGTCTTCTGGTGAGGCGATGATACATAACGATATTTATAATTCAGATGTCACAGAGAAGGCTATGCCGCTTGGGATTTACCCGGAGCTTGTGGAATCAGTCACTAAGGACAGTCCGGTTGCTCCGCCCGCTTTTTTCTACGACAATTACGGCAACGCAATGACTCCATACAGCCAGTACATGGAGAATGGCAGCGTACTTTCCGGTGGGATTGCCATCCGTGATGTGGATAGCAGCGATGTAAAAATTTTGGGGAAATTCCAGCCGGTTCTTGATGATAATGGTTCCAAATACGGCATACAGATTTCCTATTCCTTTGTGGATAAAGAAAATTATCTGGTGGGACCTACCACCCATGGCCATATTATTATGGTTCAGACCTATGATAATCAGGGAAATGTGCTTTCTGTTTTTCAAAAGAAACTGGATGTTGATATTGTATCGGAGGCGGTAAGCACCCTTGGGGAGGACATTGACAAAAATCTTTTGAGCATTACCTATGATTATAGCGGGAATATCTGGTTTGTCACAGGCGGGTTCCATAAAAACCCATCCTATTCCAAGGCGGGATTTGTGGGTTATCTGGAACGGGAATATATTGACCGTGTTCTGTCTGGAGATCGTGTGGCAGATATAGGGGAGTTCCTTCATTTCAAGAAATTACAGGATGGGGAAAACGCTGAGAATGGGATTGCTGCCCACAAGGAGGGGTGCGTGATTCTGACAAATAAGGCATGCCATCTCTATGCGGCCAGTGCAGACGGTGTAGGGGAGAAGTGGAGCAGCACCTATAAAAGTGACGGAGGAAAAGGAGCACAGCCGGAAAAAGGAATTACAGGCGCCGGGCTGGCATGGGGCGGCGGAAGCAGCCCCACCCTGACAGACAGCATGGTGCTGTTTACAGATAATCAGGATGTGGTAAACCTGATTGCCCTGGATATCAGGACGGGAAAGACTCTGGTCCAGACACCGGTTCTCGAGCTGGGCAGTGACATAATTGTATCGGTAGAAAATTCCATCTGTGTATACACCCCGGATGATGAGCGGGTTTCGGTGCTGGTGTGCAATTGGTATGGCGCAGGGAATGCCGGTCTTTTTGAGGCAGGTGCGGATTCCTCCGTCCAGTCCTATGATAATATTTATGACAAGAATTGGATGCAGCAGGGCTCATCCTGTCTGATGCCCGGTGCAGAGCGGGTGGATATTGTCAGACAGAAAGATGGAAGTTATCAGGCAGAAAAAATCTGGGTGAGGGATGATTTGAAAGATACGTCAATGATAAAATTATCCACTTCGGCAGGCTATTATTATGGCTATACCCAAGATGAAAAAACTTCGGAATGGGGATTTATCGTTCTGGATTATCAGACAGGAAAGACGGTGATGTGGCAGCCGGTATCGAAGCAGCCGCAATATAACAATGTAGCGGTGGGAATCATGCAGGGAAACAATGGCAATTCCATTTACTGTCCTACAAATTCCCAGACCCTTGTCCGCCTCCAGGACCGCTTTGCCTATCTGCCGGAGCAGCCGGAGAAAAAACTGGACATCGTTAAAATGGAGCGACACGCAGTGTCAGAAAAAGCCTTCCTGGAAGCATCCGGAAGCAGTGAGATTCCCGCTTCCTATCAGCTGTCAGCGGTAATTGATGATGCTGCCCAGGGCAGCCAGACCCTTTCGTTCCGGGTAAATGGGCTGGAGGGGAGTGTCCTTCGGTATTCCTTGTATTTCCAGACCCAATCGGGTAAAATGAAAAGAAGCAGTGAGGCAGTCTTTACGGACAGTACCGGGCGGGTGCTGGATTGTACAGAAAAGTTAAGCCCGGAGACAATCTATGAGGTGCGCCTGAAGGTGGCGGATTCCGGCCTGTATGATTGTGATAAGAAAGCGGGAAGCATTAAAACATCCATTATTCTTGCCACGTTTGATGAGAGGGCAGAAAAGACGGATGAGGAGCTTTATGCGATGGCGGTGAGGGATGCGGCTATCGCAGAGGACGATGAGATTAAGCCTTTGGTTTCCCTTACGAAAAAAGATCCGCTTGTGACCTGGGATAACCAGGGACGTGTGCTCCTCTGTACCTGGCATAGTTACCCTGACAGCTATCCGAAAGGGGAAACGGTCACGGCTAAATGGGGATATATCTGGACGTTTACCGACAAAGAGATTGCGGCCTATGCCGGGGAATTGAAAGCGTCGGAGGATGCTGTGATGCGGCTGCGGCAGTTGATTGCCATTCCTCCGGACAAAACACATAGTACCGTAACGGGCCTGTGGGTAAAACCTTCGGATGTCATACGTCCTGCTTATCAGAGCGATGCCGCCAATGGCAGTATGTGTACGGCATTTGCGGAAGGGGAGGAATTGGATACGCCGTTTAAGGCGTGGTTTGACCAGAATATCCTGGATTCCTATTATTATGGGAATTACCCCTGGACGCGGTTAGGATATACGTATGACTGGGCAGATAATGGGAAGGAATATGGCTTGACAGAGTTTTTAATCAAAAAGGATGCTGAGGTGGAGGTCGCATTTACAGAAACAACGAGTGAATTTTTGCAGCGTCTCTGGGATTAGGTTTTGGCAGTCGTGTGGCGTAAAGAGAGGAGCATGTGGGATGATAAAAAAGGGAGAGGCCAGAGATGACAGATACATCCGCCCGAAGCGGGCGGAAAAAAAGTTTAAGCTGGCGAAAGGATTACGGCAGAGTGTATATTTGTATGGCATTACGGGGAGTGGCAAGACTGCCTTTATCAGCGACATGCTTGGAAAGAAAACCTATTATTATTTTTCTGCCGGGAAAACCGGGGCAGAACAGATTCAGATTCCGAATGATGATAAAAACTATGTCGTTGTTATTGACGACATGCATGAGATTATGGGAGACAGCCAGCGGGAAGAATACGCGGACTGTCTCCGCTTGCTGATGCGGCAAAAGAATGTCTGGCTGATTCTTGTGGCGCGGTGTACGATGCCCCAATGGCTTATGCCCCTTCATGTAGAGCACGCCTTTCTTATCATTAAAGAAACGGACTTGCAGTTTGACCGGATGGAGCAGGATGCTTTTTTTGAAAAATGGAAAGTAAGCCTGTCAGCGGAACAGGCAGGTGAGATATGGCAGATAGGGGGAGGCAGCCCTTTATTTCTCCGTCTTATGGCGCTGGCTGGCGGTGATATCAAGCAGGGAATGAATGATATGTGGAAATATCTTCTCCATATATACAGCCAGTGGGATATTGAACTGCAGGAGTTTATGATGGAGATGTCTGTGGTAAAGAGTTTTGATGTAAAAATGGCACAGATTGTTACAGGCAGGAAAAATGCAAGCCAATTGATTAAAAGGGCAATGGAAATGGGGAATTTCCTAAAAGAAGAAGAGGGGCGGTACTGCTTTAATTTTTTCTTACGGGACTCCTTTCAGGCAGTAATAGAAAATATGATTGATGTGGAGCAGGTAGGCCGTATTTATTATAATGCCGGACATATGTATGAAACGTATGGGGATATTCCGCATGCACTGGAAATGCACGAAGCTGGCGGAGACCGCAAGAGCATTTTGCGGCTTTTGATTGAGAATGCGAGGCAGAATCCGGCGGAAGGCTGTTATTTTGAACTTCGGCGGTATTATTTGCAGCTGCCCGAAGAGGATATCCGTACCAGCCCGGTTTTGATGGCAGGCATGAGTATGCTGCAATCCATGTTGATGAACCGGGAAGAAAGTGAAAAATGGTATCGCCTGTTGGAGAGATTTGCCGCAGAAAATGAGGGGAGTGCAAGACGAGAGGCCAAGAACAGGCTGCTTTATCTGGATATCGCCCTTCCCCACAGGGGCAGTATAGAAATGGTGAACCTTCTCAAGCATGCCGGAATCCTGATAAAAGAAGGAAAAACTATGCTGCCGGAGTTTTCGGTTACTTCTAATCTGCCCTCGCTGATGAGTGGGGGCAAGGATTTCTGTGAGTGGAGCAAAAAGGATAAGGAACTGGCTGCGACAATGGGGAAAATTGTGGAGTTAGTATTGGGCAAACATGGGAAAGGGCTGGTAAATATTGCCCTGGCGGAAAGTTATTTTGAAAAGGGAATGGATAATTATGAAGTGCTATCTCTGGCGGAAAAGGGACGGATGCAGGCAGAGGTCGGCGGTAAGATGGATTCGGTATTTGTGTCCGTAGGGATTCTGATATGGCTTTCTGTTTTAAATGGACATGCAGAGGATGCGCAGGAGATGCTGGAGAGCTTTGAACACACGGTAAAAAAGCAGGCTCCCAAGCTCCTTGCCAATCTGCATGCACTCCGGTGCCGGGTTTCCCTTTATCAGGGAAATGTTTCGGCCGTCTTGAAGTGGATGGAGGAGGCGCCGGATGAAAATAAAGACTTTTGCTCCCTGGAGCGCTTCCGTTATATGACCAAAATTCGGGTCTATATACAATTTGGAAAATATGGCAGGGCATATGGTCTTTTGCAGAAAATGCTCTACTATGCAAAGGAACAGAAGCGAAATTATATCGCCATAGAATCCATGTTTCTTCTTGCTCTTGTAAAATACCATATCAAAGAGGAGGGGTGGGACAGCCTTTTACAGGAATGCATCACGCGGGCAGAAGGCTATTGTTTTGTAAGGATTTTTTCCAGAGAAGGAGGGGCAGGCCTGAAACTGCTGAGGGCGGGGAAATTTGTTTGGATTAATGAGGAGTACCACCAACAGGTTTTGCAGGAGTGTGAGAAAATGAGGCGGTTTTATCCATCTTATTTAAAAGAAAAAAGCAATCCGGATATCAGCCTGTCAGAAAATGCCCTAAATATATTACGCCTGCAGGCGGAGGGATACCGGATAGATGAAATTGCAGACCAGCTTGGTATTACAAAGAATACCGTAAAATATCACAGCAAGGAGACATATCGGAAATTGGAGGTCAGCAGCAAAGCGGCTGCCGTGAATGAGGCAAAAAACCGTGGTTTAATCTGATTCTACCGACCATAGAGCGGATTCTACGCATAGAAGGTTGAAGGAATGTATTTTTACCGCTATGATGCAGTTAATTCAATCATAGAGGGAGGGAATACATGAGAAACCTGATAAGAGCTGAGCTTTTTAAATTAAAAAAATCAACGGCATATAAGGCGCTGATACTAATTTATTTTATCATAGAAATTGCTGTCCAAATGAACAATATTAGTAACAGTGTTGTTTATCCGAAATATAATCCTACCTATACAGGGATGGAGTGGTTGATGAATTCACATCAGACAGCCATGCCGTTATATTCGATTGTTGTATTTCTTTTTGCCGCTTTTTTTGTGAATGGTGATATTGTCGGTCACACATTTCATATTGGTCTTTTGTGCGGTATTCCACGTAAAAATATTTTTTGGGCAAAGCTGATTGCCGTATTTGTTGGGGTAATTCCATTGATGTTTGTGTCTATGTTGACAGGTACGGTACTGTGGAGTATACATGCAGGCCCTGGCATGGATTTTAGTGCGGGAACAGTCCTTAGGCTTGCAACAGCTTTTGCCAGATATGTTCTGAGTTCTGTTATGCTAATCAGTAATGCCGCCCTTTTTTCTGTCATAGTAAAAAGTAAAATCGGTACATTTGTATGGAGTTTTGGTACATTGTACATACTTGGCGTGCTTCGTGCAAATATAGAGCGTATCATTCAAATTCCAATTCTCTGCGAGATTTTGCTGATTTTATTATCATTATCTTATTTAAATTTAGGAACTTTTCTGGTGTCTATTCTGCTGAAGTTGCTGGCAGCCGGATATATTTTTGAGAGAATGGATTTTAAGTAAGTAGAATTAATTTGGAAGGGAGGCAAATATGTCAGAAATTATTTTCAAAGCAGAGAAAGTTGTAAAAAAATATAAGACGAAAAAGAAAAGAAACTTTATTGCCTTAAATGGGGTTGATATGGAAATCCATCGTGGAGACATCTATGGTTTTGTGGGGGAAAATGGCGCTGGAAAGACGACATTGATTCGTGTTTTGGCAGGCTGGATTACACAGACTTCAGGCAATATTGAGTTGTTTGGTGAAAGAGATGAAAAGAGGCTCTGCCAAAAACGTTGTCATATCAATGGAATTATTGAAACTCCGGTGTTTTATTCTGATTTGACAGCATGGGATAATCTTGAGATTTGCCGCCAGCAAAGAGGTATCACAAATAAGGATTGCATTGAAAATTCGCTGAAAATTGTTGGATTAACAGGAACAGATGCAGTTGGATTAAAGACCAAAAATTTTTCACTGGGAATGAAACAGCGATTAGGGATTGCTATGGCTCTGCTTAGCGAGCCGCAATTCCTGTTTTTTGATGAGCCTCTCAATGGCCTGGATCCTGTGGGAATCCGTAATTTTCACAAATTAATCCTGGCATTGAATAAAAAAGGAATTACTATTCTGATTTCCAGCCATATGCTGCATGAGTTGAGCTTACTGGCTACTTGTTATGGATTTATTCATAAGGGGAAAATGATAGAACAAATCTCCTCGCAACAACTTGCAGAGAAATTTCGTCAGTATATGCTGCTAACAGTGGATAATGCAGCTGTCGCAGTGGAGATTCTTTCAGAAAAACTTGGTCTGAACCGGATTGAAGCTGTTGCTGATGATACGGTGAATCTATATGAAGGGTTTGATAAGGGGGGAGAAATTATGAAAGCGCTTGTTGCTAATGGAATTACTGTGGAAGAAATGACAATAAAAGGGGAGAATCTGGAACAATATTATTTGTCTATGTTTGATGAAAAGAAAGAGATAACCATAGGGAATATAAAAGATATTTAATTGAAGTTAGTGTATAATTATCATTGGCAGAAATAGGAATTATTCCTGAAATAAAAGGGAAGCAGAGGAATTCCCTACTTCCCAACCATACATTTTTTCTTTATGATGTTAATGACGAAAAAAACACATAAAGGAGACTGTATGATGAAATCTATTGTAGAGGAAAAGCTGGTATCTTTCAAGACCCTGGAGCAGAAAGTTTTTGCCTATGTCTGTGAACTGGGAAGGGAAATCACCCGCATCATGCTGGAGGGTTATGATGCCGAACTGGCAGAAGAAAGGGATAAAAAACTATACAGGGATAAGGGAAAGCGCAACACGACAATCAAAATGGTCTACGGGGAAGTGGCCTACTCCCGCAACGTATATCAGACAAAGCATCCAGACGGAAAGAAAGCCTATGTCTATCTGCTGGATGAAGCAATGCACATGGATAAGATCGGGATGATTTCAACGAATCTTGCGGAAAAAATAGCCATGACCGTCACGGAAGCGCCTTACCGGGTGACGGCAGAGACCATAAGCAGCACCTGTGGACAGAGCATCAGCCATGGTGGGGCATGGAACCTGGTACAGAAACTGGGGGAGCGGATCAGCAAAGAAGAGGACCAAGCTGTAAGGCAGATGGAAGCCGGACAGGCACAGGGAAAGGAAATCCTGCCCGTACTCTTCGAGGAGATGGACGGTGTATGGCTGTCCATGCAGGATAAAAAGCATAGGAAGATGAAAAAACAGGAAATGAAAGTATTCACGATGTATGAGGGCTGGGAAGCCGGGAGTAAAAAACGGAGCAGGCTGGATCAAAGAGCCGTATGACCCGGAAACCATTTTCCAGCTGGACCGTTACCACATTTATCAGGAAATCCTGCGCAAGATCGGGGACAGGAAGGCACAGAAGGAAATAAGGGAGCTGTTTGATGCGGAAAAACAGAAGAGATAGATTGCTGGTGCTGGCAGTCAAAAAGGGCTGGCTGAAAAATGCAGCCCTCTAAAGTTTGACTGCGGCAAACTTTGCTCCGCAAATAGAGAAACTTCAAATATTTAATCCTATCCTTGTGTAACCTATTGAAAAATAGGTTACAATAAGGTAAAATGAGGTTACGAAGGAGGTGCGGCATGGACGGAGAAAAGATGCAGAAAAAAGTGGAAGAACTGGAACGGCAGATTGCAGAATTGCCGATGGGTTACATTTCCAAAAAGAAAATTCATGGAAAAGACCGTTTTTACCATCAATGGACGGAAGATGGCAAGGTCAGGAGCAAATACCTGCGTGAAGGAGAAAAAGAGCCATTAGAGGAACAGATTCTAAAACGGAGAAATCTGCAGGCACAGTTGAAAGAACTGAAAGTAGCGCTCCCTCAATCAAAACAGAAATCACCAAAGCGAAAACAGGAACTGCCACCCTTTGAATGTAATGTAACAGTTGGCACAGAACTTCTTGCTCTGTCACAAGATGTAGATGGCTGGGAGAAAAGAGACTGTTATTCCCAGTTGGAAGATTATCTGTATCATGGGGAGAGAACCCGGATTTGTCTGGTCTATGGACTTAGGCGTACCGGAAAGACGACCATGCTGCGGCAGGCGGTGGCGGATATGGCAAAAGAAGACCAGTTAAAGTCTGCCTATATCAAAGTGCGCCGGAGTGACACAATGGCAATGGTAAACCGTGATATGAGAAAGCTGTTTGATGCCGGATACAAATATGTGTTTCTGGATGAGGTAACGCTCATGAAAGACTTTATTGATTCGGCTGCCCTCTTTTCCGATGTGTTTGCCACAATGGGAATGAAGCTCGTCCTTTCCGGGACAGATTCCCTTGGATTCTGGCTGGCAATGGACGAGGAACTGTATGACCGGGCAAAGCTTATTCATACCACATTTATTCCATACAGGGAATACAGCAGGCTGCTGGGCTTTGACAGCATGGATGAATACATCCGTTATGGAGGGACACTTCGTGCCGGGGAGATTCGCTTTGAGGACCGGGAATTGAATGCAGAAGATGCCTCGTTCCGGGACGATGAGACGACGAGGCGGTATATTGATACTGCCATCTGCAAAAATATACAGCATTCGCTTGCCTGTTATGAGGACGGGCATCATTTCAGGCATTTGTATACCCTTTATGAGGCAGGGGAATTGACAAGTGCCATTAACCGTATTATTGAGGATATGAACCATCGGTTTCTTCTAAAAGTGCTGACACAGGATTTTGTGTCCCATGATTTGCGGCTTTCCGCATCCAATCTGAGAAAAGAGCGTGATCTGGAAAAGCGTACCGATGTGCTTGATACCATTGATACAGAGGCTGTAACAAGATGTCTGATGAATATTCTGGATATCCGAAATCAGGAAGAACAGTTCATTGGCATAACAGAAGCGCATATCGCAGAAATCAAGGAATATCTGGCGGCGCTGGATTTAATCATCGACTGTCCGATTGAGACGGCGACAGCCGGAACCCACCCGATGGAACACATCCTGTTTACACAGCCGGGAATGCGGTATTGTCAGGCACAGGCGCTGGTCTACTCCCTTTTGAAGGACGAAACATTTTTTTCGCTGAGTGAGTATGAAAAGAAGATGGTAACGGAGCGTATTCTGGAAGAAGTGCGTGGACGGATGATGGAGGACATTGTGCTGTTGGAAACCATGAAAGCAGCCGGACAGAACTGCCGTGTGTTTAAGCTGCAGTTTGCAGCAGGCGAGTTTGATATGGTTGTATATGACACAGAGGAAAACTGCTGTGATATTTATGAAATCAAGCATAGTGAGAAAGCTATCCCGAATCAGTACCGCCATTTGACCGATGAAGAAAAGTGCCGGCAGACAGAGAGAAGATTCGGAAATATCCGAGGACGCTATGTTCTGTACCGTGGCGAAGATGCCGAGACCGAGGCTGGAGTGATTTATCAAAATGTAGAGAACTATTTAAAATCGCTTTCGGAAGGTATTTCTGTATCCAATGTGATAGATGAGCAACAGACTATTCCTACTATGTGAGCAAAGAAACAATAATAAAAAATTGAATTAGCTTTTAATAAATGAAATAAAAAATCAGTCGTTTTGCAGGAGAGGAAACGGCTGATTTTTTATGCTGTTTTTTCCGTAGCAAGGCGTGATACAGACAGGAGGTAAACTATGTTCAGACGAAAACCAAAAGTATTGACGCCGGAGCAGATGGAGGAAATCCGGACAAAAGATTTCTTTGATATGATTCTGTCCGGAAACATTAAATTTTTTTTCGACCATTATATCATGGGAGATTCCTACCGCTCGGTATGGGTCATTCGGGAGTACCCGCCATCCACCGAGGAACCGGCAATCCTTTCCCAGCTTGCTGACCGAAACGGGGTAACACTGCGTATTTACCACAGGCTGGTGGAGTCGATGGAGCAGAGGAAGATTTTACAGAATGCCACCAGAAAAAACAAGCTGATGTCCGGCGGCAACAATGTCAATGAAACCATTGAGGCAGGTCTTATTTGGGGCTGCCTACCGGAAAAGCCTCACAACCTTGTTTCCACGTTTCCTAAAAGCAATGGCACCATACCAT
>DKUB01000080.1 GCA_002490465.1 Lachnoclostridium sp. UBA7215 | reverse complement strand
GCCACAATGTGACGCCGCCAACTTGGTTGGCTATAGCCAGCTTTCACTGGCCTGTCGCTGCTATAACCAAAGGCAAATATAAATATTGCCTTTGCAAATATAAATATTGCCTTAGCAAATTTTAACACTGCCTCCGGTGCGTCAGCGAAATTCATTCTATCACGAATATTTTTTATTGTCAACACTTTTTTAGTTTTTTAAAAAACTTTTTTCAAAATTTTCCCACCTGTGCGGTTGGATGGCGATTCATGTGCAAACATAACACTTTCATTTGTTTCTAAAACCTGTCATGAATCGTAACCGCACAGGTAGAAATTTTTTTGAAATTTGTTTAAAAATATTTACTCCTTAACAGCCAGTGCGTCGTCCTCTATTTCTGTCATAGCAATTTCCTCATCTTCTTCAAAACTCAGTTCAATATCCGGTTCGGAAATGTCCAGAGTACCTGTATCTGCCGTCTCTTCTTTTGTGGCTGATTCGTCCGCCTCTTCTGTTTCAATAGACTGCGGTGCCTCTAAGCTGTCAACTAAATCACTGTGAATTTGAATATTGCGGTAACGTTTCATACCAGTTCCAGCCGGAATAAGCTTACCGATAATAACATTTTCTTTTAATCCAATCAGTGGATCTTCCTTTCCCTTAATGGCAGCATCTGTAAGAACTTTTGTTGTCTCCTGGAAAGAAGCTGCGGAGAGGAAGGAATTCGTGGCCAGGGATGCCTTGGTAATACCAAGAATAATCTGTTTACCCTCCGGCGGCTCTTTCCCTTCCGCTTCCATTTTCTCCACTGCGTCATCATAATCCAGCGTATCAACAAGGACACCCGGCAGGAAATCAGAATCCCCGTTATTCTCTATTCGCACTTTTTTCAACATCTGGCGGACAATGACCTCAATATGTTTGTCATTGATTTCTACACCCTGCAAGCGGTATACTCGCTGAACTTCTCGAAGCATATAATCCTGAACAGCACGAACTCCCTTGATTTTCAAAATGTCATGCGGGTTTACACTTCCCTCTGTCAGCTCATCACCAGCTTCAAGCACCTGTCCATCCAGCACCTTGATGCGAGAACCATATGGTATCAGATATGCCTTACTCTGGCCTGTTTCATCATTTGTTACAACAACTTCCCGTTTTTTCTTCGTATCCCGCAGCTGCACTTTTCCGGCAAATTCCGAAATAATTGCAAGTCCTTTTGGCTTTCGTGCCTCAAAGAGCTCCTCAACACGGGGAAGACCCTGTGTAATATCATCACCGGCAACACCACCCGTATGGAATGTACGCATGGTCAGCTGTGTACCCGGCTCCCCGATAGACTGTGCGGCAATGATACCAACTGCCTCACCAACCTGAACCGGTTCTTTTGTTGCCATATTGGAACCATAACATTTTGTACAGATTCCGATATGGGATCGACAGGTCAGAATCGTACGGATTTTTACCTGTGCCTTATCACCAGCATCAATAATAGCCTTTGTATTTACAATCCGTGCTGCACGTTTTGGAGTAATCATATGATTGGCCTTCACAATAACCTCTCCATTATCGTCCAAAATCGTATCACAGGAATAACGCCCTGTAATGCGCTCTTCGAGAGTTTCAATTACTTCTTTTCCATCCATGAAGGCACCAATCCACATACCTGGGATTTCACCCCCGGTACGATTCTCACAGCAGTCTGTCTCACGAATTACTAATTCCTGCGAAACGTCAACAAGACGCCTTGTCAGATATCCGGAATCGGCAGTACGAAGCGCTGTATCTGACAGTCCCTTACGCGCACCGTGCGCAGAAATGAAATACTCCAATACATCCAGCCCCTCACGGAAATTGGATTTAATCGGCAGCTCAATGGTACGTCCGGATGTGTCGGCCATCAGTCCGCGCATTCCGGCAAGCTGCTTAATCTGCTTATCTGAACCACGGGCTCCGGAGTCAGCCATCATATATATATTATTCAGTTCATCCAGACCATCCAAAAGATCCTTGGTAATCTGATCATCGGCTTCCTTCCATGTCTCTATAACCGATTTATAGCGCTCCTCCTCTGTGAGAAGACCACGGCGGTATTTTTGAGAAATAGCCTCGACAGTATCCTCAGCTCCCTTAATCAACTGTTTTTTCGTCTCAGGCACGCCCATATCCGAAATGGATACTGTCATAGCAGCACGGGTTGAATACTTATACCCAAGTGCTTTAATTGCGTCAAGAGTCTCTGCCGTCCGGGTTGCTCCCTCATTGTTGATACATTTCTCAAGAATCTGCTTTAACTGTTTACGGCCTACATGGAAATCCACCTCGAGTTTCAGGAAATTTTCTTCCTTGCTGCGGTCCACAAAGCCAAGATCCTGCCCTATAATTTCATTAAACATAAAGCGTCCCAGTGTGGATTCAATAATGCGGTATTCCATCACACCGTCTTTGTTCAATCCAAAACGGCGCACCTTTATTTTTGCATGAAGTGTTATTTCATGGTTTTCATAGGCAATAATTGCCTCATTCATATCTTTAAAATATTTACCGATTCCCTTTGCACCCTGCTCCGCTGTCCTCTCCTGTGTCAGGTAGTAAATACCAAGTACCATATCCTGGGACGGCACGGCAACTGCACCACCGTCCGATGGCTTCAACAGGTTGTTTGGCGAGAGCAGCAGGAAACGGCACTCTGCCTGCGCCTCCACAGAGAGCGGAAGATGCACTGCCATCTGGTCACCGTCAAAATCGGCATTAAATGCTGCACAAACAAGTGGATGCAGCTTAATTGCCTTACCCTCGACCAGTGTCGGTTCAAATGCCTGTATACCGAGTCTGTGAAGAGTAGGGGCACGGTTGAGCATTACCGGATGTTCACGGATAACCTCCTCGAGAATATCCCATACAGCAGGCTCCAGTTTTTCTACCATTTTCTTTGCATTTTTTATATTATGGGCTGTTGCATTCGCCACAAGTTCTTTCATTACAAATGGCTTGAACAGCTCAATTGCCATCTCTTTAGGAAGACCGCACTGATAAATCTTGAGTTCAGGACCTACTACGATTACCGAACGTCCGGAATAATCTACACGTTTTCCAAGAAGATTCTGGCGGAAACGACCCTGCTTTCCTTTCAGCATATCGGACAGAGATTTCAGGGCACGGTTACCCGGTCCGGTTACCGGACGGCCGCGGCGTCCATTATCAATCAATGCATCAACTGCTTCCTGCAGCATACGTTTCTCATTGCGCACAATAATATCCGGCGCACCAAGCTCTAATAATCTTTTCAAACGATTATTACGGTTTATAATACGGCGGTACAAATCATTTAAATCTGAAGTGGCGAAACGTCCACCGTCCAGCTGTACCATTGGCCGCAAATCCGGCGGAATTACCGGAATTACAGTAAGAATCATCCAGTCCGGGGAGTTACCGGATTCACGGAAAGCCTCAACCACTTCCAGGCGCTTAATAATGCGGGCACGTTTCTGTCCGCTGGATTCCTTGAGCTCCGCTTTCAGGGCAGACGCTTCTTCGTCCAAATCAATGCGCTGTAAAAGCTCCTGAATGGATTCCGCCCCCATTCCCACACGGAACGTATCCCCGTATGTTTCACGGGCTTTCTGATAATCCTGTTCTGTAAGCACCTGCTTCACCTGGATATCCTTTGTCTCTGATTCCAGCACAATATAAGAAGCAAAATACAAAACCTTCTCCAATACTTTCGGAGAAATATCAAGCATCAATCCCATACGGCTTGGAATGCCCTTGAAATACCAGATATGCGATACCGGCGCTGCCAGTTCGATGTGGCCCATGCGCTCACGGCGCACACTGGATTTTGTAACCTCTACACCGCAGCGGTCACAGACAACGCCTTTATAACGGACTTTTTTGTATTTGCCGCAGTGACATTCCCAATCCTTACTGGGGCCAAAAATACGTTCACAATAAAGGCCATCCTTTTCCGGTTTCAGCGTACGGTAATTTATCGTCTCCGGTTTTTTTACCTCACCGCGTGACCACTCACGGATTTTATCCGGAGAGGCAAGACGGATTTTGATTTTATCATAACTCAATGTTTTTTCATTTTCATTTCCATACTGTGGCATAATGTGACCGTCCTTTCTATCAATCTGCGCTAATGCTGCTATCATCGTCCAGACCTTCTACCGTTGTTTCACGGAAACCGGCCTCCTCAAAGGACTCTTCCCGGAATTCGTAGTTTCTGTCATTGATCAGTTCATTGACGTTCTCAGATACTCCTTCCTCCAGAGTTTCATTCATCTGAACTTCATTTCCTTCTTCGTCCAGAACAGTGACATCCAAAGCCAGCGCCTGAAGCTCTTTGAGCAATACCCGGAAAGATTCCGGAATGCCGGGTTCTGATATATTATCTCCCTTTATGATAGCTTCATAGGTCTTAACACGGCCTACTACATCATCCGACTTCACCGTTAAAATTTCCTGCAGAGTATAGGCTGCGCCGTATGCCTCAAGGGCCCAAACCTCCATCTCTCCAAAACGCTGTCCTCCAAACTGCGCCTTACCACCGAGTGGCTGCTGCGTAACCAGAGAGTATGGTCCGGTAGAACGGGCATGTATTTTGTCATCTACGAGATGGTGAAGTTTGAGATAATGCATGAAACCAATAGTTACCTCACCATCAAAATATTCACCGGTACGGCCGTCGCGGAGTTGAACTTTTCCATCCTCCTTAATCGGCACACCTTCCCATTCTTTCCGGTAATCCTGATTTGTAATCAGATAGTCCATAACATCAGGGTCAAGAATATCCTTGTATTTCTTCTGGAAGTCCTTGAGCGGCGTGTTTACATAGTCATTTGCCAGCTGAAGAGTATCCATAATATCAATCTCGTTCGCACCGTCAAATACAGGAGTTGCCACATTAAATCCAAGAACTTTGGCTGCCAGGCTGAGATGAATCTCAAGTACCTGTCCGATATTCATGCGGGACGGCACACCCAGCGGGTTTAACACGATATCCAACGGACGTCCATTTGGCAAAAACGGCATATCCTCTACCGGAAGCACGCGGGAAACAACACCCTTGTTTCCATGACGGCCAGCCATTTTATCACCAACCTGGATTTTTCTCTTCTGAGCAATATAAATACGGACTGTCTGGTTTACTCCCGGTGACAGCTCATCACCATTATCTCTTGTGAATACTTTGGCATCCACAACAATACCAAACTCACCGTGAGGAACACGCAGGGAAGTATCACGGACCTCTCTTGCCTTTTCTCCAAAGATGGCACGCAGCAACCTCTCCTCCGCCGTCAGCTCTGTCTCTCCCTTTGGCGTAACCTTTCCTACCAGAATATCGCCTGCACGCACTTCCGCACCAATGCGGATAATTCCAAGTTCATTCAAATCCTTGAGCGCATCATCACCGACACCAGGTACATCTCGAGTGATTTCCTCTGGTCCGAGCTTTGTGTCACGAGCCTCAATCTCATACTCATTAATGTGGACGGAAGTATAAACATCCTCTTGTACCAGCCTCTCACTGAGAAGAACGGCGTCCTCATAATTGTAGCCTTCCCATGTCATAAATCCAATCAGCGGGTTTTTACCAAGAGCAATCTCTCCGCCGCAGGTAGACGGACCATCGGCAATAACCTGACCAGCCATCACTTCATCGCCCTTAAATACAATCGGGCGCTGGTTCATACACGTTCCCTGGTTGCTTCGGACAAATTTAGATAATGGATATTCATCAATTTTACCGTCCTTTTTGCGAACAACAATGCGGTTTGTCTCCGCGCGCTCCACTACACCGGCCTCTCTCGCAACAACACAGTTACCGGAATCAACTGCTGCCTTCATTTCCATACCTGTGCCGACTGCAGGGGCCTCTGTTATCAGAAGCGGCACTGCCTGACGCTGCATGTTAGAACCCATCAGCGCACGGTTTGCATCATCATTCTCCAGAAATGGAATCATGGCTGTTGCCACAGAAAATACCATTTTCGGAGATACATCCATATAATCAATCTTGTTCCGCTCAAATTCAGACGTCTCTTCACGAAAACGGCCGGAAATATTTTTACGGACAAAATATCCCTTTTCATCTAACTGCTCATTTGCCTGTGCCACATGATAGCGGTCTTCCTCATCCGCTGTCATATACACAACTTCATCTGTTACACGCGGATTTTGCGGGTCACTCTTGTCCACCTTCCGGTACGGCGCCTCTACAAATCCATATTCATTAATCCTCGCATAGGAAGCCAGCGAATTTATCAGACCGATATTCGGACCCTCGGGCGTCTCAATTGGACACATTCTTCCATAATGGGAATAGTGTACGTCACGCACCTCAAATCCCGCACGGTCACGGGACAAACCGCCCGGCCCAAGAGCCGAAAGACGGCGCTTGTGTGTCAGCTCCGACAACGGGTTGTTCTGATCCATAAACTGGGACAGCTGAGAACTTCCAAAAAACTCTTTTACTGCCGCGGTTACGGGCTTGATATTAATGAGCGACTGCGCAGAAATTCCCTCAATGTCCTGAGTTGTCATACGCTCACGCACAACACGCTCCATACGGGACAGACCAATACGGTATTGATTTTGAAGCAGCTCGCCCACTGCACGGATACGGCGGTTACCCAAATGATCAATGTCATCATCATTTCCAATACCGTACTCCAAATGCATATTATAGTTAATAGACGCAAAAATATCTTCTTTTGTAATATGTTTTGGAATCAACAGTGCAACATTTCTGCTCACTGCCTCTTCGCGTTCTTCCTCTGTGTCATATTCTTCCAGAATTTTCTTTAACTCCGGATAATAGACATCTTCGGTAATGCCAAGCTCCTTCGCATTCGCCTTTGGCATAAATGTATTGATATCTACCATCATATTGGAGAGTATCTTTGCCACATGGCCCTCTTCTGTCTGCACCATAACAAACGGTACGGCAGCATTCTGAATCTGAGTTGCCAATTCTTCCGAAACTACTGTCCCGGCCTCTGCCATCACCTCTCCGGTCTCCGGACTTACGGCATCTTCTGCCAGAGTAAATCCTGTAATCCGGTTGCAAAATGCAAGTTTTTTATTGAATTTATAACGCCCTACTTTTGCCAAATCATAGCGTCTCACATCAAAAAACATACTGTTCAGCAAACTCTCTGCACTATCTACAGATAACGGTTCACCAGGACGGAGTTTCTTGTACAGTTCCAAAAGTCCATCCTGATAATTCTCCGAAGGGTCTTTTGCAAAACTCGCCAAAATTTTCGGCTCTTCTCCGAACATATTTATGATTTCCTGATTTGTTCCTACACCCAGTGCACGAATCAGCACTGTTATAGGCACCTTACGGTTTCTATCTACACGGACGTAAAATATATCATTGGAGTCTGTCTCATATTCCAACCAAGCACCACGGTTTGGAATGACAGTTGCTGAATACAGTTCCTTACCAATTTTATCGTGCGCAATGCCATAATATATACCAGGGGAACGAACCAGCTGGCTGACAATTACACGTTCTGCGCCATTGATAACAAATGTACCGGTAGAAGTCATAAGCGGTAAATCGCCCATAAAAATATCATGTTCGCTTATCTCTTCGGTCTCATTATTATGGAGCCTTACTTTTACTTTGAGAGGTGCGGCATAAGTGGCGTCCCGCTCCTTGCACTCTTCAATAGAATATTTCACATCACCTTCACCTGTGCAAAGCTCAAAACTGACAAATTCCAAGCTCAGATTACCATTATAATCCGCAATTGGTGAAATATCACGAAGTACCTCATTCAAACCCTCCTCCAGGAACCACTTGTAGGATTTGGTCTGAACCTCAATAAGATTCGGCATTTCCAGCACTTCTTTCTGCCTTGAGTAACTCATTCTGACGCCATTTCCAGCACGAACCGGGCGTATTCTGTTTTTCTCCATTAATGATTTCACTCCTTGTCTTTTTTACAGAACTATGGTATACTATAGAACAGTAGAGCTAATAAGCCTACCTTACCACAATAGTGCATTTTCCATCTTACCACAATTGTAGAGCGATGTCAAGGATAGAATTTCTCCTATATGCAAAAAAACTCCCCGAATGCTTCCAATCATTCAGGGAGTTTTCTTTGTGTGCATAATTTTGTTAGTCCATTATATTACTTCTTTGGTGTTACATTATTTCTATTGAAATATTATTTCAGCTGAATTTATTTCTATTGAAATACTATTTCAATGTTACCTTAGCGCCCTCAGCTTCCAGTTTCGCCTTGATCTCCTCAGCCTCTTCTTTTGAAGCGCCTTCTTTGACAACTTTAGGAGCTCCGTCTACTACTTCCTTAGCCTCCTTCAGTCCAAGTCCGGTAACCTCGCGGACAACCTTGATAACTTTTACCTTAGCGCCGCCTACTTCTGTGAGCTCAACATCAAACTCATCTTTCTCTGCCGCACCGCCTGCTGCCTCACCGCCTGCTGCTGCCACAACAACACCTGCTGCTGCAGATACACCAAACTCTTCCTCACAGGCTTTTACCAAATCATTCAGTTCCATAACACTCATCGCTTTGATAGCATCGATAAATTCTTGTGTCGTCATTTTTTATTCCTCCATAATTATTTTTCCCGGCAATGCCGGATTCTGTTTTTGACTACAGATTACTCCGCAGCCGCTGCTTCACCGTCACCGGATTCTGCAATTTGCTTAACCACACGGGCAAAGTTTGTAATTGGTGACTGCAGGCTTCCAAGCAGTTTGGAAATAAGAACATCTCTTGATGGGATTTTTGCAAGAACTTTAATTCCTGCCTCATCATAATATGTTCCATCCACAATAGCGCCCTTAAACTGAAGCGCTTCTGCCTCTTTGGCAAAATCATTTAAGATTCTTGCCGGGGCTGTCTCATCATCAATTCCGAATGCAACTGCTGTCGGGCCTTCCAGATGCTGGTCAAGCTGTGCATAATCCGTGCCGTCAAATGCCAGGTGCAGCATCGTATTCTTATATACTTTGTACACAACGCCAGCTTCCCTGAGCTGCTTGCGCAGTCTCGTGTCCTGCTCAACCGTGAGTCCACGGTAATCAACCAGAACAGCAGCTTTCGCATCTGCCACATAGCCCTTAATCTCGTCTACAATCGGAGCCTTTAATTCGACTTTTGCCATGAGCTTTTTACCTCCTTTTTATATTCAGCATGCACGACAGCCTTTTGACATCTGCATACCGTAATATAATCTGCCGGAGATGCATTACTAAAACAGGAAATCCCTGCCTTTGCATACGCATAGACAGGGATACTATGATTCCACGTAAATTATTACATACAATCTTCCTCGGCAGGCGGCTTCGCACTTACACAGTGCCCTGTTGGCACCGTACCTGCTGTCTACGGCAGTTATAACGCTTATGACTATAACACGGTAAATACCGTTTGTCAAGCATGGGTTATTTTTGTTTATTAACCAAGCTTCAAAGTATTAACTTTTACTCCCGGGCCCATAGTAGAAGCGATTGTTACGCTCTTCATATATGTGCCTTTTGCACTGGATGGTTTTGCCTTAATGATAGCATCCATCAGTGTATTAAAGTTGTCTGTCAGCTGCTCATCAGTAAAAGAAGCCTTGCCGACCGGACAGTGGATAATGTTTGCCTTATCCAGGCGGTACTCAATTTTACCAGCCTTGATATCATTAACTGCCTTTGTTACATCCATTGTAACTGTTCCCGCTTTCGGGTTTGGCATAAGTCCCTTCGGTCCGAGTACACGCCCCAGACGTCCAACTACTCCCATCATATCCGGAGTTGCTACAACAACATCAAACTCAAACCATCCCTCATTCTGGATTTTGGGAATTAACTCCTCGCCACCGACAAAATCAGCACCGGCTGCTTCAGCCTCTGCTACCTTATCGCCCTTGGCAAATACAAGAACGCGTACTGTCTTCCCTGTTCCATGCGGAAGAACTACCGCACCGCGCACCTGCTGATCTGCATGACGTCCATCTACACCCAGGCGGACATGAGCCTCTATTGTCTCATCAAATTTTGCAACTGCCGTTTTTTTCACAAGCTCAATCGCTTCGGCCACATCATACTGTGTCTCACGGTCAATTAACTTTGCGGCCTCTGTATACTTTTTGCCTCTTTTCATTTTATAACCTCCTAGTGGTATTAACGAATCAGGAGTGTGTATTTACACTCAATCTCCCACAACGTCCAAATGACATCAGTTCTTTCTTTATGCGATAAATTCTGACTAGTCTTCTACAGTTATTCCCATACTTCTTGCAGTTCCGGCAATCATGCTGATTGCCGCTTCCATTGTACCCGCATTCAGGTCGGGCATTTTTATCTCAGCGATTTTCTGAAGCTCTGCCTTAGAAATCGTTGCCACCTTTTTCCTGTTCGGCTCACCGGAACCGGACTGGATTTTACAGGCTTTCTTTAAGAGAACTGCTGCCGGCGGAGTCTTGCAGACAAAGCTGAAACTTCTGTCTGCATAAACCGTAATGACAACCGGAATAATCATTCCATCCTGTCCCTGTGTTTTTGCATTAAATTCTTTTGTAAACTGTGCAATATTAATTCCATGCTGTCCGAGTGCCGGACCAACCGGCGGAGCCGGAGTCGCTTTTCCTGCCGGAATCTGTAATTTTATATATCCTTCGACCTTCTTAGCCATCTTGAACCTCCTAACGTATTAAAGCTTTTTCAGCTCTGAGAAATCAATTTCAACCGGTGTATCCCTGCCAAACATGTCGATAACGATAACCGCCATCTGTTTTGCCGGGTGAACCTCCTGAACAACGCCCATTGTATCCTGCCATACTCCCTCTGTAACAACAACCTTATCCCCAACAAAGAAGGGAGATTCTTCGGCCTCTGCAAGAAATCCCATGTTGGCAATCTCTTCATCAGACAGCGGAACTGCCTTAGAGCCTGGACCGACAAATCCGGTTACGCCACGCGTGTTTCGCACAACATACCATGTTTCGTCATTCATAATCATATTAATCAGAACATAGGCAGGAAACAGTTTTTTCTGAACCTGTTTCTTTTCCCCGTTCTTTTCCTCCACAACGGACTGTAATGGAATCATCACTTCCATAATCTGATCCTGAAGGTTGCGGTTCTCAATTGTTTTCTCAATATCTGCTTTTACCTTATTCTCATAACCAGAATAAGTATGAACTACATACCACTTTGCTTCTTCTGCCATAGCAACCTCCTAGGAAACAATCTGAAGTGCCTGCATTCCAAGACGAATCAACCAGTCAACACCGGAAATCAATACGCCGAGTGCAACCGATACAACCAGCACCAATGCAGACTGCTTAACCAAATCTTCCGGCTTTGGCCAGGTGCACTTTTTAAATTCACTTTTCATGCTCTTGAAGAAACCTGCTTTCGAAGTTTTCACTTCCTTTGAGGCCTTTGCCTCTTTCGAAGTCTTTTCCTCTTCGCTCATACGACACACATCCTTTCTGCAACATCACACGGACTATTTTGTCTCCTTGTGCAATGTGTGTTTTTTACAAAATCTGCAATACTTTTTTGTTTCCATTCGCTCCGGATGGTTTTTTTTGTCTTTGGTTGTGTTGTAGTTGCGCTGTTTGCATTCTGTACATTCCAAAGTAATCTTAGTACGCATCTTGTCACCTCCGTGATTATTTATAACTGCTCTACTGCATAAGGAATCCCAGTAAAACACTCTGTCAAAATTTAGGCATAAAAAAAAGACCTAATTCATCGCTAAAATACTATAACACACCTTCTTAGCTTATGTCAACAAATATTTGCGGCCTGACAGGGCAATCGCTTTATATACAGGCTGCTTATGGAAGCAGCCTGTGGATATCCCTTGGAAACAGCGCAGCAAAACGCACGTTATCGAGGTCAAGAAGGCGTGCCGTAAGCCGTTCCAGCCCGATTCCAAGCCCGCCGTGAGGCGGCATCCCGCATTTGTGCATCAATAGATAGCTCTCAAACAATTCCTTATCCATATGCAGCCGATCCATCTTTTCCACCTGTTCCGAATAGCTGTGTATTCTCTGACCGCCCGTTGTAACCTCCTGCCCACGGAACAGCAAATCAAAACTCTCTGTTTCCTCCGGATTCTCTTTACTGTCCATGGCATAAAAAGGCCGTTTTTTCCCCGGATAATGAGTAAGAAATATAAAGTCGCTTCCCATATCCCTGGCCGCAAGCTGACACAGAAGCTTTTCCTCCTCCGGTTCCAAATCATTCACGTCACATATTTCACGCCCAAACTCAGCCGCAACCCATTTCTTTGCTTCCGAAAAACGGATGGCAGGTATATTTTCCACATCCGGCAGGCGGACACCCAGAAGCTCTATCTCCGGTGCGTATTTTCCCCGCAGATGCCCCATCATAAAGCGGAGCATCCGCGTCTCCATCTGCATGATTTCTTCAAAACCTCTGATAAATCCCATTTCAAAATCCATGCTGGTGTACTCATTCAAGTGGCGCGCCGTGTCATGCTTTTCTGCCCGGAACACAGGTCCGATTTCAAAAACCCGCTCAAAAACCCCAACCATCATTTGTTTATAAAACTGCGGGCTCTGTGCCAGATAAGCCTCCTTTCCAAAATATTCAAGAGAAAAGATATTGGCACCGCCCTCCGCACCGGACTGCACAATCTTGGGTGTGTGGATTTCCGTAAAATCCTCTTCCATTAAAAAACGGCGAAAACCATCCTGAACCCCCTCCTGAATTTTGAAAATGGCGCGCTGCTTTTCATTTCGGAGCGTAACCGGGCGGTAATTGAGAAGATTTTCTATCGAAGTATCTACTATTTTATTATTTATTACAATCGGACTTTCCGCTGCTGGCTCAGATAAAACTTCCACATCTAAAAGCTGCAAATCATATCCCGTTTTTGAGCGCTCCTCTGAAACGACATCAGCGGTTATTCTCACCGCACTTTCTTCTTTAAGCTCATCCAGTGAAAAAGAAGCTGTCCCATCCGTATAGATGCACTGTAAAACATTCCTCCTTGTCCGAAGCAGCACAAAAGCAAAACCTTTCATTTTTCGTATTTTGTAAATGGTACCATACAAGCTTACTTTTTCTCCCATACAGTTTTTCAGTTCATTTACATCTGTAATCATTTTTCCCATTTCTTTTCCTTCCTTTCTTTTATAACTTTTGCCATATAAAAAGAACCACACAAGGAATCTTAAACCATTACCTCATGTGGTTCTCATAATAGAAGTTTCTCCACACAGGCACAACACTTTAAGCGCCTGCACCTATGTATCATAGCTGCAAGCGCTACAAATCGTCGTCCCTGTTCAGTTTTAAAAACTGAGAGTGATTCATAACTGCCTCCAATTAACTTTTAATACAGTCTAGCACAAAATTCCTGTTATTGCAAATGAAATATTATAAGAAATTACATCTTAACCTAAGCCTTAACATATCCATTTTCACAATAAATTTCTCATGCTGTTACCCTCCCGTTTTAGCTAACATTTACAAAGAATACATATATAAATCAGAAGATCCTGCTACATATATCTTTTTTCCCTTCTCTGTAACTTCAAATACCGTGGAACAATTAGCACCATAAAGTGGAACAAACGTATAATTTTCACTGTCAATGCCATCTAAAACCGTATCAAATCTCTTTTTCTTCTCATTCCATGTATAAATTCCTGTACAATACCTTAAATAAAGTTTTCCGCCAGAATAACAGGTATCGAATGAGTCATCTTTGCGAGAATCCTCACTGCCACCCTTTTCTGTTCCGTCTTCGGCCAGTGCCCGTATTGTCTGGGTAAATATTGAAGATACCTCTTTCCCTGATGATGCCTTCAGCTTGACAATTTTTTCTGTTTTTGGGGCAGCCGAACCGGACATAACATAAATATGCTTCCCGTCCGTCCCGCAAAGCGTAGTGTATTTTGTACTGTATTTTTTAATGATTTTCCGTTTTCCCATATCAACAAGAATTATCCTTGCATTGTACCTTCTAATTTCACTATTGTATCCGGCATAGCTAACTTGTAGTGCTACCCTGTCCCCGGAAACCCATTTTAGCCCACAAACATCCAAAAATTCCCCCCCAGATTCTTTCTTTATATAAAATCTTTTTAGTATTTTCCCCTTTTTATTATACTTAAAGATTATTTTTCTATTGGTAAAATAGCCCGCTGTTCCCTTTTTATTTATCGTATTGTAACAAAACTCTGTATTTCTTTCCTTATCCTTCACATAGTCCCACGCATTATAGGCGGCTTTTACCATTGGGTCGGAAACTTCTTTTCCCTTTTTTCCGGAAACGCCATAAACGGTCTGTTCCCATCTCCTCGAATGTATCCGGATTTTCCCCTTTGCATTTACGAAAATACCGCCTACATCCCAGCAATAACTGCCTTTGGGCGGCTCTATCTGAGTTTCCTTATA
>DKUB01000091.1 GCA_002490465.1 Lachnoclostridium sp. UBA7215 | reverse complement strand
TTAATAACTATTGTGTATTTCATAGTTCTATGCCTTCTCTTGCCGCCAATTCTTCAAGTGTTATACCTTCATCTTTTTCAGGATCAGGATCATTCAAATAATCTTCGTATAGTTTTTGACAATATAAATCATCTTCTATATCATCATCAAATTGCATTCCTNNCGGCTTGCCGTGAAGAGTAGTCAGTTAGTATCTTTTGTAGATATCGCCACGGTTTCCAGCATCCACAACATAAACAATCAAATTTCCATTGTCTATTGTATAAATAATCCGATATTCACCTACACGAAGTCTATACAATCCCTTATTCTTTTCACCTTTTAATGTCTTTATGTCACTTCCTTCTGGTAACTGGTAGATTGCTTTCAGTACTCTTTCTTTTTCAGGTTTAGGAAGTTTAACAATAAATTTTTCTGCTAATTTTTCAATAATTATTGTATATTTCATAACTTTATACCTTCTCTTGCTGCCAATTCTTCAATAGTTATTGATTTATGTTTTTCGGGATCAGGATTGTTCAGATAATCTTCATATAGCCTTTGGCAATATAAATCATCTTCAATATCATCATCAAATTGCATTCCTTTAAGAAATAGTAGCAGATTCCCTATTTTGTATTCTGGAAGTTGATCAATGATTTGTTTCGCTTGCTCTCTTTCACTCATACAAAATACCTTCTTTCCTTTTTATATCTTCTATTATATCAGGTTCCATGACTTTTTCAAGCTTCTCCCAAGTCAAAAACCCGATCTCATCTATGACCTGTCTGTAATACCATACGCAGGAGGTGCGAAATGCTTCGCCAAAATCAATATCCCGGTTCCAGTCTTCATTCCAGAACATTTCACCGCTCCATGTCCGCGTGGAATCCTCCGGCGTGATGATGCCATGTTCCAGAGCGGTCAGAGAGGAAATAATCTTAAAAGTGGAACACGGCGACCTTCTGGTCATTGCAAGGTCACCGTTATACATTGTATATCGTCTGTCCGAAACGTCATATACAACTGCCGCTCCATTAAGTCCATTAAAATATTCTGACCAGTCCGCGCTGACAAGCTCCGGTTCCATTACAACGCTCTCGGCAGAATCTTCTGTATCCGCCTCTGGGAAATCGCCGGCTGATTCCGTTATCGCTTCTTCTTTTTCCACTTCCATAAAAATTTTTTCCTCCGTACTGTCATGATCAGAGCAGCCTGTCAGAATCAATGCGCATACAACTACCCCAAATACCAGTTTAAAATAATTGTTTCTCCTTTTCATTATTACCTCCGTTTTTTATGCCAAAAATATTACAAAAGTAAGAGCCTGTTATCACAGACAAACTTCTTCTTTCTTGGATCACCCTCCGCACGGTAAATGACCAGACTCTTTAAATCAAATATAGAACTCCAGACGGTTTCAAAATCCGGTTCATCGTCATACTGGCACATAAAGCCATAGTCGCCCCTTAAAAGTCGACTGGTTGTCTCAATATAATCATCTTTTATCGCCCCCGAAGAAAAACTGTCTATGACAACCTTATAACGCCTGTGCGCCTCATAATCGTCTCCGTTTGCATCGTCATAGGGCTTCATCTCGTCAGAAGCAAAGCAGTTGGCGGCACAGACGATGCTGTCCCCGTGAAAGATTTCCGGTTCACGCACTTTTTTAAGGGTTGGCGTGCATTCGACTACCACCATACTGCCGCTTTGATCTGCCAGTAAAATGTTACAGTTAGAAGCGATGGGCAGATCCCGAAGTTCGGAAACTGCCTGCTTTGTATTATCTGCCTTTTCAAGCAAATACCGCACAATAAAACACGAGTTAAACCCCGGCTGTATCTTTTTAAGGTCAGTCATCACAAATGTCATCGCCACCGCAAGCCCGTGTTCGTTCATCCCTTCCTCTCCGTTTATAAAAGAGGACGTGGTAATCGTAAATCTGTTTCCATTCTTTGGAGCATAGATCTCGCTTTTGCTGCCTTCCCGCAGATACGGCGGTAAATCATTATTTCTGCCGTATATTAACTTGCCCTCTTTTGCATAGGCAAAGGCAGTACAGCCCCGAATCTCGACGGGAATATTATGCTCCAGGTTGTACATGCAACAGCCCATACATAACATCCAGGAAGCAAAACGCAGATAGTCCGCGCCTATGGCGTCACTCACTCCTCTTATTTCCTCACATATTTCCGGAAAAAACTTTCTTACAATTTTTTCGCTTCTCCTTCCATGCTCCCATTGAAAATCATCCAGCGAAAGCGGAAAAAAGACCCGGCATTTCTTAAAAATATGTCCGCGCTTCCTGCCCATCTCATAGTGGTCACCTTTTAGCCTTAAATGATACATTTTTGATCTGTCCTCCTTGTTCATGGTAAAAATCATGCTGTGCAGATTTTCTGTTGTCACAAATAAGAATAGCCTGATCTGCTTTTTATTTCCTCTCTTTTTCTGCCGTTTTTTGTAAGAAGGAAAAATCCTCCGCCCGCATACAGGCAGAGGATTTAAAATACTCTAATTATGCAAAATTTTTATTCTGAAAAATGTATCTGTAGCGTTCCAGGACATTTAAAAGGACGCCTCCTAAGATCACCACCGCAATCACTTCGCCGATGCCCACAGTCAGCATCATAAAAGGAACCGGCAGCGGCACACCATAGCCATAGCGCAGCACAAAAGGCACAATCAGCGTATTGGCTGCGATCGGCGGAAGCATCACCATATATTTATGGGAGCGCAGATACCAGGAACCCACTGCGCCGATCAGAGTCGCAATACTTCCGAATACCACGTCCAGCAGGATGGAACCGCCGATCAGATTCGATATAAGACATCCGATGAACAGTCCGGGTATGGCCGCCGGTGTGAAAAAGGGCAGGATCACCAAAGCTTCCGCCACACGCACCTGCACTTCCCCATAGCTGATGGGGGCAAATGCCACACACAACACCACATAGACAGCCGCGATCAGCGCCGCCTGAGTCAGAAATAATACCTTGTTTTCTTTCATATTCAGTTATCTCCTTAGTTTTGTTTAAGGTCAGGATGGTTTCGAACTGACCAATTACCTATTATACTGAAAAGAAAGAAAAAGTCAACTTTCGTCTGTTATATTTTTTCAACAAAAAAGGCTATTGATAAGTAAGAAGGGTTATGAAAGAATCGGACAATGCCTTTCGAGCATAAGTAAGGCATAAATGGTAAGTATTTGATATATAAAGATTTATGATATATAATGTAAGTGCAGTCAGGAGATATCATTTTCTGGCCGCACTTGTTTTTTTATCCGGAGTTGAAGGAACAGCAAGAGAAAGGAGATGCGAAATGAAGAGGATCAGCGTTATTTTCATGGCTGTAGTCATGATGATGTTGTGTGCATGTGGGAACGGTGCCGCCGGGCAGGACGGCAAGTCCGCAGACGATACCGGGCAGGCAGATGCCCGGCTGGAAGAAACAGAGGATGCGGAAGGAAACGATGCAGAAAATCCGGCGGCGGTTCCGTTACCGGAAGGATTTGTGCTGGTTCAGGGAGGCGCCTTTCAGATGGGCAGTCCCAGGGAGGAAGCATGGCGTTCTGAGGATGAAGTACAGCATACGGTTACAGTCAATGACTTTTATATGAGTACTTATGAACTGACACAGGCCGAATATCAGGAAATAACCGGGGAAAATCCGTCCAGCTTTTCGGGGGAGGATCTGCCGGTGGAGAACATTTCCTGGCTGGATGCCGTTTCCTATTGTAATGCCAGAAGTGAGAAAGAAGGATTGATGCCGGCGTATACGGTGAACGGGGCTGACGTAACATGGAACCGTAGCGCGGATGGCTACCGGCTCCCTACCGAGGCGGAATGGGAATACGCCTGCCGGGCAGGAACCACAACGCCGTTTAATACGGAAACTTCCATCAGTGCGGAGGAAAGCAATTATTACGGCCATTATCCTTATGAAATCGAGGACAACTATTTTTCACAGGAAAATCTTACCACCGGGCCCGGCGAGTACCGGCAGACCACTGTTCCGGTCGACAGTTTCTCCCCGAATCCATGGGGATTGTACAATATGCACGGCAATGTGAGTGAATGGGTCTGGGATTATTACGGAGCCTATGATACAGAAGAACAGACAGATCCCACCGGGGCCGATACCGGAACGCTGCGGGTGTACCGGGGCGGAGGCTGGAATGACTTTGCCAAAAATATGCGCAGTGCTTATCGTGCGGCGCTTGCCGGAGATAAAGGCAGCTTCAATATCGGCATACGCCTTGTACGGAATGCGGTAAGCGGTACCGGCAGTGTCGCCAGTGCGGGAACAGAGCATACGGAAAGCACAGGCGGGAAAGTGCTGATTGCGTTCTTTTCATGGGGCGGGAACACGAAAGGGATTGCAGAAGAAATCCAGGCACAGACGGGCGCGGATTTATTTGAGATTACGTTAGTCAATCCGTATTCTGCCGACTATAACACCGTGCTGGATGAGGCGCAGAGGGACCAGAATGAGCAGGCGCGCCCTGAACTTGCCGTTCATGTTGAAAACATGGAAGAATATGATACCGTCATACTTGGTTATCCTAACTGGTGGGCGTCAATTCCCATGCCGATTGCTTCTTTTTTGGAAGAATATGATTTTACAGGAAAAACGATTATTCCTTTCTGCTCCCATGGCGGCGGGCGGTTCGGGCAGAGCCTGACAGCGATTGCGAAACTGGTTCCGGACGCCAGGATGGGCGAGGCATTGTCTGTCCATTATTCCGGCGGCAGTGATTTGCCGGATGAGATAACGGAATGGCTGGAAACAAATGGCATGAACAAAGGCGGTTCCTGGCAGGCGGCGACAGCATTTTCCAGAAGATTTCCGATGAGGACACAAAGGTCGGTTTCCTGCACCTGTCCGGTGAGTCCTTTGTTCAGTTCCAGCACATGGATTTCCAGCATATCGGAAAATTCATTCTCGTCCCGATCGCGAAGGCAACATCGGGTTTTTATGGGAGATTCCTTTAACCCATTATAATTTCTTTATAATTTCAACTGCGGTGGAAATTAAATGATATCGTATATTCTTTTGCATATTCCAATTTCGGGAATCCCATACCTCACCGCTTACATCATCACCGGCATACAATAACTGGGCAAGCGGAATATGATAATACTGAGACACCGCAAAAAAAGCTGCCGCTTCCATTTCTACAGTTATACATCCTTCATTTCTCCTTATTTCAATCATATCAGGGGTTTCTCTGTATATGGCATCGTTTGTCCATGTTTTTCCTGTTGTAAACGGAATTTCCATTTGTTTCAGGCACGAAATAACAGTCTCAAGGGTTTCTTTATGGCATTCAATTTCGCGGGATGGTTCTAAATAATGGTAGGATGTTCCTTCATCTCTAACCGCAGAGGTTGGGATAATGATTTCTCCAACTTTACTGTCTTTTGTCAACGCCCCTGCACCCCCACAGATTATAAACTTTTTACATCCCATAGCATGTAGTTCTTCAAGCGTTACGGCAGCACCGGGCGCACCGCAAAATGACATCGTGATACAAAGTTTCTCTGCACCATACACATATTCATAAATGGGTATGTCAAACACTTCCGATTTAAGACAACCAATGACAGGAAGATTATTTTCTGCAACAAATTGATCCAGCTCCTTTCGGAAGAAGGTAATAACACATTTTTCCGGAAGACTTTCAGCCAGGAAATTCGACGGATGAATAATTGGATTTTTACTGGTGTCAAATTCACATATGGGATACTTGCTCTTTAATATCATATATTTTATCTCCTCAAATTTTTCTTCTCTTTATTGCGTCTGATCAATGTGATGATTAGTTCAACAATTCCCCCGCATAGCCATATCATACCAACTACAGTATTTTCTATCGCAAAGAACCAAACTAACGATGTGATAATCCATGTGATTGACAAAATTAAAATTCCGTTACAACTCATAATTATTCATCCAGCAAATTTCGATTTACTATTTTAAATAGTATCATATTCCTCCAGCAGATTCAATGTGTGCTGGCGGAATTACCAGGGTTTCATACCAGCAACCATTATTTTAAAAGGGCTCTTCCGGGTATCTGGAAATGTGCTATAGGTTGTGATAGAATATGGTACAGTGAAAAAGCTGTTTTTTTGAGCATGACAGGCGGCAGTGTGGGATCAAAGATGCAAATAAGGAGTAGCCGATATGTTAGACGAAAAAGTAGAATCCAACAATGAAATCAGCCCTGAATTGCAGGGAAGTATCTTACGGGGCATTTTAGGAAGCGTCGCAGGAATGATCGTCTGTATCCTGGCGATGCTCTTATGCTTTTTATGTCAGATAGGAAGTTTTAGTATCATGCTCCAGCTTTTTGTGGGGTTGGTGATTGGATGGTTCTACCGTCTGTTTCATGGGGGCGTTCTAAAACTGCCGCCTATGTTACCGTGGGAATCTGTACCGTAGCGGCAAGCGTCCTCTGGGTAGTGCTCCTGGTTCTTTTGACTGTTTTCGCTTCTTCGGTTCCATTAACAGCAATAGATTGGGGCAGGCTGTGGGGCATAATCCGGGAGTTATTGCTTTTATGTGCCGGCTTGGGGGTGGTTGGATTTTTCTTTACAAGAAGAAGCCTGCTGGTTTATGCGGACTGGAAAAGAGGTCCCTGGCATACCGCATACGCAGGGGGGAATGGATATTCCTACAACCTGCTTCCGGAAAAACTTCCCGCTATTAACCCGCCAACGTACTTTGCCATACATAGCCGCTTTGCACCGGGGACACAGATCATCGTGGAGGGCAGCAGTCTCCGGTGGCGGAGACGGCTGTGCAAAGACCGTGTGTTTTCCGTCCGTGATATTGCCGGTGTGGTGCTGGGGCCGGGGAATGGCTGTAATGTACTCTATGATAAGAATTATCAGGTATTGGCTAAATTTGCAGGCAGTATGGAACACGCAGACCTGATGTTCCTCTGGCTGCTCCAACGGGATATTCCCATAGACAAGGCGCCTGCCGGATGGCATTCGCCGGCTGAGGGCAGCTCTGATCCGGAACCGGCAGAATTTTCTGTTTTTCAGCAGAAATTCGTTCTCCGCATGAAACGCTCTACCCGGATTGGATTTGCAGGGATGGGGTGTTTTCTTTTGTTGCTGGGACTGGCTCTTTTCCTGGCTCTTTTTCTGCTGACTGACGTTTCTGCTTTGACTATGGTAGAACGGTGGGCGTTAATTTTCCTCGAACTGGCTGAAATGGGAATGGGTATTGTTTCTTTGCGGATTGGGAAGGTCAGCCGGGTGGAAGTAAACGGAGAACAGATGCATGTGGTTTCCCGGTTCGGACGGGCCACGGAGTTTTCGGTAAGGGATGTGTCCTCTGTTTCCAGAAGCCTGGGCTGGCTCGTGTTGTATGACAGAGAATTTAAAACGCTTGCAAAAGTGGATTCCTACCTGGAGGATTTGGACAGGTTAAAGGCGTATCTGGCATCTTATGGGATAAAGATGTGATGGTGTTAAATTAACGAGGAAACAAAAAATGTTGTATGACTGCAAAAGTTATATGAAACAAAAGCAGGTTGAATTTTTTGCTGTTTCGGTATAAACCGGAAGCTACGGAGGTAAAGATGTCACATAGCAAACATACGAAGCGGGGTTACTCTTTATATATCGAGAATTGGAACCGCTCTGCCAAAAAGTATATAAATATTTGTTGTATATGCGGACACAAGGGTTACAGTCCTGTAATAGAGCAGGATGATTTTTGCGTTACTCTTGAAAATAAAGCGATTTACAAAGAACTATCAAAAACACTTTGTAA
>DKUB01000028.1 GCA_002490465.1 Lachnoclostridium sp. UBA7215 | reverse complement strand
GTGCAACCCATTTTACTGAGTTACACCGTTCCCTACATAAAAAACTTCCTTATCTGGCATGGCCAAAAAGCACGCACCTTTTTTAAAAGTCTTGCCCAGTAGCAGGGGCTTTAAATCCTCTTCAAATACTCCCCTGTACGGGTATCAATCTGAATTTTGTCACCCTGGTTTACAAAAATAGGTACATTGACCGTTGCGCCGGTCTCAACAGTAGCCGGTTTTGTTACGTTTGTCGCCGTATCACCTCTGACACCCGGCTCAGTCTCTGTCACTTCCAGCTCTGCAAACATCGGCGGCTCAATCGCAAAAATGTTGCCTTTATAAGAAACCATTTTTACATTATCATTTTCTTTAACAAATTTCATTGTTTCGCCAACAGCATCTTCAGTAAGGGCAATCTGCTCATATGTCTCATTATCCATGAAATTGTACATTTCACCATCGTTGTACAAATACTGCATTTCCTTTTTATCAATATGGGCCTGCGGATATTTCTCTGTCGGGCGGAAAGTCTTCTCAACCACACCGCCATCCACTACATTTTTCAGCTTTGTGCGAACAAAGGCAGCGCCCTTGCCAGGCTTTACATGCTGAAATTCTATAATCTGATATACAGTCCCCTCAATCTCTACCGTCAATCCATTTCTAAATTCACCTGCTGATATCATTTGCTTCCTCTCTTTCCGCCGCCGATGCGACACATCATAAAATCATACAAATATTATTCTATAACATATACTGTGTTTTTTCAAGTATTTCTTTTGCTATCTCCCGTGCACTGCGGCCGTCTGTCGCCACGCAGAAATCTGCTGCCCTCTCATAATACGGCTGCCTCTTTTCCATCAGGCCGGCAATAAACTCCCTGTTCATATTTCCATTGAGTATCGGGCGCGCAGTGCTTTCTTTTACTCTCTCCAATATACACTCCGGCGCAGCAGTAAGAAGCACAACCTCCCCAATCGCCTGAAGCTTTTTTACATTCAGATCACGCAGCGCCATACCTCCGCCACAGGATATAATGGATGGCGGCATTCCGCCAAGTTCATCAATCATATCCGTTTCCTTCTGCCGGAAATACGATTCTCCCTCCTGCTCAAATATGGCAGCAATTTTTTTGCCTTCCTGCTCCTCAATCCAGGCATCCGTATCCAGTTCCGGCCTGCCGGTCAGCTCATGAAGTTTACGGGATATGGTGGATTTCCCGGTCCCCATAAATCCGATTAATATCACATGTTTTCTGCCACTGTAAATCCGGTCAAACACATCATTCAGTATTTTATAAGAAACCTGGCCCGGCGCCGATGCCGTAAATGCACTGCCAAAAGACACCCCGGAACCATATAACCCGCCATACAGACGGGAGCAAAGCCCCAGTTCTCCCATTGACATCGTAATCAGGGGTAACTCCGGATTCCTCTCCTTTTCCTCTTCCGTTGCACGAAGCAGCCTCTCTACATCCTCCATTGTTTTTGGCATACAGGCAAACTTTGCCACATGGCAGCCCATATCCCCTGCCCTCTCAAGCATTTCTACAATAAAGCACTGCTTTGGTGTACCGTTAAAATCATGGTAGGAACCAATTACTTTTGTTGTACTCTGTGCCGTATCTGACAAAACGGCACGGAGAGCCTTTTCATCTCTCATAATCTCCGCATCCACATAATCGGCCGCCCCCTGCTCACGAATTCTTGTCAGCAGCGGAAAATAATCAAAACGGGAACCATTTGGCTCCCCTCCCTCCTGCTCCGTGCGAAGTGTGACAATTAATTTTTTATCTGCCAGATATTTTTTAATGTCCAATATGATATCCGTAATTTCTATCTCATATCCACTGAAAAAATCCATGCGCCACTCTGCCATCTGTATAGGCAGAGCAGCTGCCTCTTTTGCCTGTTCTATTATTTTACTGCGAAATGGCGCCACAATCGGCACACAGATTTCCGGTCTTTTCATTTCCCGTATCGTTCCTCTCATCTGTCTATCTCTATCAGTTTCTTTTCTGAATGCGTAATATCTCTGCAGCCCTGTTCCGTAACGATGACAACGTCCTCAATCCGCACGCCGCCAAACCCCTCAATATAAATTCCGGGCTCTACGGTAATCACCATGCCCGGCCGGATAACCGTTTTCTCCTTTTCAGAAAAACAGGGGCTCTCATGAATCTCCAATCCGACGGAATGTCCCAGAGAATGGCCAAAATACTCTCCGTACCCCCGCTCCTTAATAACATCTCTTGCCAGGGCATCCACTTCCTTCCCTGTCATTCCCGGCCGGATGCCCTCAAGAGCTGCCTGCTGTGCGTCAAGGACTGTCTGGTATACTTCCCGCTGTCTTTCCCCGGCACGGCCAATAACAATGGTTCTTGTCATATCCGAACAATATCCCTTATAAAGACAGCCAAAATCCATAGTCAGAAAATCCCCCAACTCAAGCGGTTTATCCGTCGGCACGGCATGCGGCATGGCAGAATGAAAACCGGATGCAGCTATTGTTTCAAAACTAAATCCCTCTGCCCCTTCCTCTTTCATCAGATACTCTAAATGTGCTGCCACCTGCTTTTCCGTCATCCCTGCCCGTAAGTGCGGCAGAAGTTTGGCAAAAGCACGGTCACCGATCGCCTCAGCTTCCTCAATACAACTAATCTCATCCGAAGTCTTCACATAGCGGAGTTCCGCCAGCTTCTGGCTGAGAAATACCCTCTCTATCCTATCTGCCAAATCCTGTCCTAACGCCTTTTGTAGCTTATCCCAGGTTCCGAGCGTGATATTGTCCTCCTCAATGCCAAGGCGTGGTTTTGTGCCATCTCTGACATCACAGGACAAAGCCTTTTTCAAAGCTTCATAATAGGGTTTTCCATTCCACTCGATAATTTCAAATCCACGGCACTCTTCTCTCGCTGCAATGGTATACCTTGCATCTGTCACGACAAATTTCTGATGCCCGGAGAGATAGACATAACCCTCCCCCGTAAATCCGGCAGCATATCGCATATTGGCAGGAGATGTGAGCAATATGGCATCTACTGCGGCGGATGCAAGCAGCCCTTGAACCGATTTCCTCTGCATATTTTCCTCCAATTCTTACCTCTGCGTTTCAGACTTTTCTTTAATCGGTATTCTTTTAATACAATGCGCTCCAGTTTCCGTTTTAATACAATCTGGATTTCCTCTTTTTCGTTAATCGGCTTCACGAGATAATTTTTCATGCCAATCCGTTTGGCGCCAAATATATCCGTAAAGAGCTGGTCTCCGACAAATACCGTATTTTCGAGATTTGTTCCCATAAGTTCCATGGCATAATAATACCCTTTTTTTGCGGGCTTATGGGCATTAAAGACAGAATGTACACCGATTTCTTCATTAAAGGAATGTACCCTCTTCTTTTTGTTATTGGAAATCAGGCAGCATTCAAACCCAATGTCTTTCAGCCGTGAAAAAAGCTTCTTTGCGCGGTCAGTTGCCTCACTTCCATGCTCTACCAACGTGTTGTCAATGTCAAATAAAATGCCACGATAGCCAATTTTATATAATTTCTCATAATCAATCGCATAAGTGGACGATACTGTTTTATCCGGGAAAAATCGCTCAAACATATGATAAATCCTTTCTTCCATCTGTTACCTTGCAATAGACTTCAAATGAATCATAAACTGTTCCGCTACCCGGCCGGAATATCCGCCGTTTCTAATGCTCCAGGCATTCGCCTGCGCCAAAAGTTCTTCCCCTGACAGGGTAATATCCGGATTCTGCTCCGCCAGTCCGAGAACTATCTGTTCAAATTCCTTCTTTTCAGGCCGTCCAAAGTGAATTGCCACACCAAACCTTGCCACCAGGGATAGCTTTTCCTGCATCGTGTCCGAACGGTGCAGCTCATCCTGAGACATATCCGAGCGGTCACTCCATGTTTCACGGATTAAGTGCCTCCGGTTGGATGTAGCATAAATCAACACATTATCCGGCTTTACTTCAAGTCCGCCTTCTATCACTGCCTTTAAATACTTATATTCTATTTCAAATTCCTCAAAAGACAGATCATCCATATATATGATGAATTTATAATTTCGGTTCTTCACCTGCTCAATAATTTCCGACAAATCCCTGAACTGATGCTTATATACCTCAATCAGCCGCAGCCCCCTGTCATAATAACTGTTCAGAATCGCCTTGATACAAGTGGATTTCCCCGTTCCGCTGTCTCCATACAGTAAACAGTTATTCGCCTTTCTTCCCTCTACAAAAGCCTCTGTATTTTCAATTAGCTTCTGCTTCTGAATATCATATCCAATCAAATGGTCAAGCGTCACATCACTGGTGTGGGTAATCGGGGATAATGACATTTCCTCACCCCTATGGACAACGCGAAATGCCTTATTTAATCCGAATTTCCCAACACCGTAACGCTTGTAAAATTCTGTAACTATATCAAAGACATCGTCTGGCCCCTCTGCCTGTTCCAACTGCTCAGCAAGCTGGCGCACCTTAACACTGACACTCTTATTATACGTATTTTCTGCCTTCGCCATGGAATGATAATGAGTGAGAATAGAAAAACACGGTACAGGAAGTTCTTTCTCCACCCGGGAAAAATCATAGTGATACAAGTGGTAAAAGCTCTCCATATCCTGACGCACAATGGTATTGACACTTCCATCTGCGGAAGCCCCCACCGTCTCACAAATGATACTGAACGGATTTTCATTTGTTGCCAGAATATAGGCGATATAACACTTCCACAAGTTATTGTCAAATCCATAGTGGGTTGACAATTCAAGCAGACGGTAAACCTGGCCGTACAGCTCCCTCTCAAGCTCTTCCCTTCCGGCAGAACCACCCTTTCGCTCTAACTGTTCAAAGATGTTACCCATTCTCATCAGTATGCTGTCCTCGCCCAGATTAGCATACATAATTAATCGTGATATCTCTCGAAACATATCTACCTCCATCTGCATGCACCGTTTACTCTCTACATCTGTTCCAAATCAATGCACTGAATATTATCCATATTCTTTGCCATAGCAGCAAGCTCTGTTGTAAAACCGCTTTTGGAAAACAGATAATAATAATCCGCCTCTTTTCCTATCTGGTCAATATTGCGAAGTAATTCTTCAAAATCAGACATTCCCATGGGATTGTCTGACCAGAGACACTCCCCGACCAAAAGCTCCCCCTTTTCTCCCCTGGCAACCAGAGGAACATAACCGGTTTTTCCATACAGGCCGTCAAAACTGTCAAAATGAACCGGAAGCCTGTGATACTGGTTCATAAGCTCCATAAACTCCCGACATACTTTAATGTAAGCATGTTCCATTACTTTATCCAGATTGGGACAGATAAACCTGTGGTAAAAATCCTCCGGTTCCATCATACTGAGTTCTGATAAATTCGGATATATTAGCTTATACCAGAATTTAATAAAAGAATCTGAAATTGTATAAAGCCCTTTCTGCACATTATTTTTTTTCTCCGGTTCATAGGAAAATATTTTCATGGCAACATCTATCTGAATCAGATTTTTTATATAAACAGAAATTTTTGCCCGGCTGAAATGGGTCCGGTTGTACAGATAGTTGAGTTTTGGTTCATCCTCTGCCAGAACAGCTAAAATAGTACTGTAATAAGAAAGTTCCCGCAAGGAGGTTTTTAAAAATCTCTGCGCCTCTCTATGTAATGGCCCGGTATCCTCCAAAACAATGCGCAAAAGATTACGCCGCACCGTCTCCTTAGGATTCCAGTAATTCAGATAGGCGGGAACTCCCCCGAGAATTCCGTAAATAACAATACACTCTTCGGTACGGCAGTCAGGAAAACGGTCTACCATATCCATAAATGTGAATTCTTTTACTTTTATAAAAGAGTGTATTTTCCCAGCAAATGCCCCCATAGCGCCTATCATGGAGTTTTCTACCCACTGAATCGCAGAACTGACAAGAAGGACAAGCACCTGGCCCTGGGGTAAAGAATCCAAAAATTCTCCAAATTCATCAAAGAAACTCTTATGGGCCCTCTGCATTAAATCAAATTCATCAATAACAAAGCAGACCCGGCCCTTCGCAGCCTTTTCCAACAGCTCTTCTTTTTTCTTATTCAGATACTGCCCCTGCTCCTCTTCTGAAAAGTCCCTTGCCTGATAATATACATATTCTTTGTCCTGCACAAACTTTTTCACCAGGCTTGTCTTTCCAATTCCTTCCCGTCCATATACAACAACCAGGGCGTTAGAAGAAAGCATAAATGCCTGATTTAATAGCAGCAGCTCTTTTTTCCGACCAATAAACATGGGGCCACAACCTTTCCTTTGTCAATTCAAACAGACAGTTACATTTTTTCCGGCGCCGTAAACCCAAGAAGTTCAATGCACTGTAAAAGTACACGCTGAACAAGTGAAATTAAACGGAGATAAGAATCCCTGCGCCCACTGTCCTCCTCCGAAATAATTCTTGTCTCATGGTAGAAATGATTAAATGCCTCGGATAATTCATAGATGTACTGGCACACTTTATGGGGCGCCATTTCAACATATGCCGTATCCATCGCATCGGCAAAACGGTTTATTGTCAGGTAAAGAGCCTTCTCACTCTTGCTGCAGGTAATGTTAAACGGCTTATCCTTCCAATCGCAGATTCCTTCCCTTTCTGCTTTTGCAAGCAGGGAGCGGATACGTACAATCGTGTATAAAATATACGGCCCGGTATTTCCCTCAAAAGATGTAAACCGTTCAATATCAAAAATATAATCCTTGGATGCCTGATTAGACAAATCCCCGTATTTCAATGCCGCCAGGCCAACTTTCCCGGCTATTTCCCTGGCTTCCTCCTCCGAATAATCCCGGCTTTCCTGTATCTTCTGATACACCTGTTCATTCACCTGTTCACGGAGCGACTGAAGGCGCAGTATACCGCCATCCCTCGTCCTAAATGGTTTGCCATCCATTCCGTTCATCGTTCCGAGCCCAATAAAAGTCAGCTTCGTACCCGGCTTTGCAAGCCCTCCTTTTTTCGCCACGCGGAATATCTGTGTAAAATGCAGTTCCTGGCGCTTATCCGTGACATAGATAATCTCATCCGGGGAAAATAATTTCTCCCTCTCTACAATTGTCCCAAGATCCGTTGTGGCATATAATGTCGCCCCGTTTGATTTTACAATCAGACACGGCGGCAGTTCTTTTTTATCGGTGTCTTCTTTTACGTCCACAACTAACGCACCCTCGCTCATATACGCGTGCCCGTCCCTTTTAAGCTTTTCAATTAAATCAGGAATATAGTCCTGGACGTCGCTCTCCTTTTTCCACAAATCAAATGTGACATCCAGCTTATCGTAATTTTTCTTTAAATCGGCAATGGAAACATCCAGTATATGCTGCCAGAGCGCACGGTATCCTGCATGCCCGCCCTGAAGCTCTGCCGTCGTCTCCTGCGCCTCCTGTAAATACTCCTCGTGTTCCTTGGAATAAGCACTGGCATACGGATAGATTTCTTCCAGGTTGTCAATGGTAAAAGGAGCTTCTTCCGGAAACGGCCCGTCATATCCGTCCTTAAAGTACAAAAGCTCTGGCTGGCGCTTTTTAATTTCTGTAATAATCAGGCCTATCTGAAGGCCCCAGTCTCCCAGATGCGCATCACCGATTACCTTATCACCCATAAAACGGCGTATCCGTTTGATACTCTCCCCAATAATAGCGGGACGCAGATGGCCGACATGAAGCGGCTTTGCCACATTGGGACCGCCATAATCTATAACAACCGTCTTTGGTTTCTTCCCCTTTGCAATGCCAAACTGTTCTTCTTTATCCATTTGGTCCGCGCGCTCTGCAAGATAGGCGCTGCTCAATGTTATGTTCAAAAATCCGGGCTTTACCGCTTCAATCTTTTCAAAAACTTTATCATCCTTTAATTTTTCTACAACATCCCCCGCAATCATAATTGGCGCTTTTTTATACTCCTTCGCCGCAGCCATTGCACCATTACACTGATACTGGCATAAATCCGGCCGGTTTGACACGGAAACAAATCCGTACTTTGCCGCATATCCAGCCTGCTCAAAAGCATCTGACAATTTAACAGTTAAAACATCCGTTATCTTTTTCATTTTCTCCCTCATTTCTTCCCCGTGGAAATTTCCGGACAGTAAATGACCGCCTGGTAATTACAATAATAAACTTAAATCCAGATTTGTCAATAGTTCAAAATAATTCTCAAATGTTTTTTGGCAGCACAGCGGATTATCGATCACCACTCCCGGCGCCCTTGTGCCAAGCACGGCAAATGCCATCGCCATCCGATGGTCGCGGTAGGTCTGTATTTCTGTTCCCCTTGGATTACCCGGCTCAATGCGGATTCCATCCTCTAATTCCTGACAGGAAATACCGAGCCTGGTAAGCTCTGCCACAATGGCCTCGATGCGGTTGGACTCCTGCAGGCGGATATGGGACACCCCGCGGATAATCACCGGCCCTTCGGCAAAGGGCGCAATCGCTGCCAGCGTCATTGTCTGGTCAGAACAATCACTCATAACAAATTCCCCGCCTGACAGCACCTGGTCTGCCGGACCATCCAAAACAATTCCCTCCGGTGTGTCCTTCCATGAACAGCCCATTTGCTGCAGCACATCCAGAAAACGGATATCCCCCTGGCTGCTGTCCGGATGCACATACTGGACCTGTGCACGTCCACCATTGATTGCCGCCATTGCGTAAAAATAGCAGGCAGCTGAGACATCTGGCTCTATCTGGTACTCCCTGCCCCCCGGGCTGCCTACCAGGTTGTCCCCCTGATAAGCCTGCCCGGGCAGTACCTCATACTCATCTTTTCTGCATATCTGCACATGAGCGCCAAACTCCTGCATCATTTTCATTGTAATGCCAACATAAGACCTTGCATCACGTGTCCCCGTAAGACGGATACGAAGTCCATCTTTTCGCAGCACCCCTGCCAGAAGTAACGCACTTAAAAACTGACTGCTTTTATCTATATTGAGCGGAATAGCCTCCATATGAGACATTTCTTCCCTCCCACGAATAAGAAATGGAAAAGCATATGGCTCTTCCCTATAGAGAAACTGCACTCCGAGAAGTTCTAACGCCTCCAGCAGCGGACGCATTGGCCGTGCCTTCATCTGCCCGGAACATGTCATTTCATAAGTACCGCCCGAAAGTGCAAGCATCGCCGTAAGAAAACGGGCCGCCGTCCCTGCACTTCCCACATAAACAGAGGCTTCCCTCCTTGGAATCTGCCCGCCACAGCCTGTCACTTTCACAACCGCCTCCTCTTCCCTTACATCTAATGAAAATCCAAGGGTCTTAAGCGCGTCCATAAATACCCGGGAATCATCGCTGAATAATACTCCCTTTAATGTAGTTGTGCCGTCTGCCAGTGCTGCAATCATAAGCGCACGGTTCGTTATACTCTTGGACCCCGGCACAACAACACACAAGTTTGGTCTGTGTAAAAAGGGCTTCATCCGAAACTTCTCCATATACTCCTCCTCACTTTGCCTTACACAAAAGAAACCGGAGGACAAAAGCCCCCCGGTTCTACTATCTGGAAAAAATTATTTCACAAATTCCTTTACTTTAGCATATATGCTATCAGCATCCAATCCATATTTCTTAACCAGCTCAACTGCCGGTCCGGACTCACCAAATACATCATATACACCAATCTTGCGAACAGGAGTAGGTGCTTTTTCAGAAAGAACATCACATACAGCACTTCCCAAGCCACCGATAACAGAATGCTCTTCTACCGTTACAACCTTGCCTGTCTCTTTGGCAGAGGCAATAATTAAATCCTCATCCAATGGCTTAATCGTGTGAATATTAATAACCTTTGCATCAATCCCGTCGGCAGCAAGTTTCTCCGCTGCATCCAGGCAATTGGAAACAGGAAGTCCGCTGGCAACGATTGTCACATCTTTACCTTCGCGGAGTACAACTCCCTTGCCGAGCTCAAATTTGTAATCCGGCTTGTCATTAATCACCGGAACAGCCAGACGGCCAAAACGGAGATAACATGGCCCCTGATGTTCATAAGCAGCACGAACTGCCGCTTTTGCCTCTACATCATCGGATGGTACAATTACCGTCATACCCGGAATTGTACGCATCAGGGCAACATCCTCATTACACTGATGGGTGGCACCGTCCTCACCTACAGAAATTCCGGCATGAGTTGCACCAATTTTTACATTGAGCTGCGGATATCCGATTGAGTTGCGGACCTGCTCAAACGCACGGCCTGCGGCAAACATGGCAAAAGAACTGGCAAACGGAACTTTACCGGTAGTGGCAAGTCCTGCCGCAATCCCCATCATGTTGCATTCTGCGATACCACAATCAATATGCCTGTCCGGAAATGCCTTTTTAAACACGCCAGTCTTTGTGGCAGCAGCAAGATCCGCATCCAGCACAACAAGGTTTTCTGCCTCTGCGCCAAGTTCAGCAAGGGCATTCCCGTAGCTTTCTCTCGTAGCTATCTTTTTTACTTCTGACATAAAGACTCACCTGCTTTCTTTAATTCTTCCATTGCTTCTGCATACTGTTCATCATTTGGTGCTGTGCCGTGCCAGCTGGCCTGTCCCTCCATGAAGGATACGCCCTTGCCCTTGAGTGTTTTCGCAATAATGGCAGTAGGCTGTCCCTTTGTCTGCTTCGCTTCATTAAATGCATTTCTCAAAGCATCATAATCGTGTCCATCTACCGTTATTACATGGAATCCAAATGCCTCAAATTTTTTGTCAATCGGATATGGGGAGCATACCTCATCTACCGGACCGTCAATCTGCAGGCCGTTGTTATCTACAATTGCCACAAAGTTATCCAGTTTGCGGTGTCCGGCAAACATAGCGGCCTCCCAGACCTGACCCTCCTGAATCTCACCGTCACCAAGAAGAGTATAGACACGGTAATCATCATTGCTCAGTTTTGCGGAAAGCGCCATACCGACAGCAGCGGATATTCCCTGTCCTAAGGAACCACTTGACATATCAACACCAGGAATGTGCTTCTTGTCCGGATGCCCCTGTAAATAGGAACCTACATGGCGAAGTGTTGTCAAATCTTCTACCGGAAAAAACCCTCTCTGGGCCAGTACCGAATAGTAACCGGGAGCTGTGTGCCCTTTACTGAGGACAAAGCGGTCACGGTCTGCCTTATCCGGATTTTTCGGATCAATGTTTAACTCCTCAAAAAAGAGGTAAGTATAAATATCTGCTGCTGATAAAGAGCCGCCCGGATGCCCGGATTTTGCACTGTGCACAGCGGTCACAATACCTTTGCGAACTTCGACGGCAGTCTTCTGAAGCTCTAAATTATTCATAAAATAAACTCTCCTTGTATGTTTTATTCTCCAAATACTGCAATATAGTCCTTCTGGAACTTCTCAATACCGATATCGGTAAGCGGATGTTTTGTCATCTGCTCAATAACGCCATAAGGAACGGTAGCAATATCTGCCCCTGCAAGAGCACAGTCAGTAACATGGATTGGATTTCTCACGCTGGCTGCAATAATTTCTGTATCAATGCTATGTACGGCAAAGATTTCTGCAATATCACGGATCAAATCTACACCGGTTGTTGAAATATCATCCAGACGTCCTAAGAACGGAGATACAAAAGCAGCACCTGCCCTTGCTGCCAAAAGTGCCTGATTCGCACTGAAAATCAAGGTAACATTACACTTGATACCCTCAGAAGAAAGCACTTTTGTCGCTTTTAACCCCTCAATAGTCATAGGAATTTTTACAACCATGTTTTCATGCAGTTTGGCAATCTCACGGCCCTCAGCAATCATTCCCTCTGCATCTACAGTTGTTGCCTTAACCTCACCGCTAATCGGACCATCCACGATAGAAGCAATTTCCTTGAGCACATCCTCCTGACTTCTTCCGCCCTCTTTGGCAATCAGTGACGGGTTTGTTGTTACACCACAGATAACCCCCATCTCATTGGCCTTTTTAATGTCTTCGATTTTCGCTGTGTCAACAAAAAATTTCATTCGATTTACCCTCCTAAAATTTGTTAATTTATATCATATGCCTATTATACAACTCATACGCATATAATTTCAACAGTTTTTTAACTGTTTTTGTCGCGGCTGGCAGCTTGCTGACAGGGTTTGCGAATGGCAGGGGGAAGGGTTGCCATGAATCGCTATCCAACCGCCCTGTCTTTTTAATTCGCATAGAAGCACATACCGTTTAAAGAATGTTTCACGATTCCGTCTGCTGCCCTGCCCAGTGAAAATTGTTTCGTTACCTTGCCTTCTTTATCATATTCCGCATAGGTTCCTTTTGAATAATTGGCAATAATCGTGTGGCCGTCATAGAACTGGCTGCTACAGACACCGCCCTCCCCCACAGGGAAGCTCTTCTTTTCCTGCACGCTCTTGTTCTTGCCCTGAATCTGAAATTCTTTTGCTGTTCCTTTGCCTTTTTCTGCCACATAAGCCGACAGTGTATCATTTGTCCCATCTGAGCTGCTTTGCAGATTTAAAATTGCCTGGCCGGTTTCCCAGGTTGACACAAGCTTATCCTGTGTCACTTTCTTTTTTAACGGCGTTTTTTTCCACTTGCTCTTTTTACCGAGAACAAAAGCTACTTTCGGCGTATTACTTGTCAAAGCCTTGATTTTAATGATTCCATCCGGCTTAGCTGCCGCCACGTAGAGATTCCCGCCCGCCGGTTCTGATATGCTGGCCGGACTGACACCTTTGGGAAAGGCATAAACCTGTCTTGTATTCCCGGACTGGAGAGAACCGGACACAAGGTAATCTCTGCCTTTTTTCTTTACTAACGCATAAACATTGCCATAACCGTCATAACTGAAATCCAGGATAGGACCATATCCCTTGATCTCCGCCACACCGAGCACGCGCCCGATTGCCGATACCCGGGCCACTTTTGTGTCTGTCACCTGATAAAACACGCTGTCACCATTCTGGTAAAAACGGCTGCCATGCGCGCCCTCGGTATTTGTGATATTCCGCAAAATTCCGGAATTATCATAAGCATATATTTTTTCGTCCCCTTTCGGCATTACAAAATACAACCCAAGCGTACTGATATCCTTACTTCTTCCCTTGTCTATATCCAGCTTAACAGCCGCCTGACAGGCCGGTGCATCATAACTGTAGGTGATCCCCTCTCTCTTTGCTCCGGTACTGTCCAAAACTTCCATGACAATATAGTTCGTCATTCCCGGCACAAGACCACTAATCGTAAACTCATGAACCTTTGACAGATTATTCTCCTGTCCGTTATTGACATAGCGTACCAAATCCGGAATACTCTCATCCTCCACGGTAACTGTATAACGCACCATTCCCCGGTATTTCGTCTCAAAATAGAAATAAAAGCTATTAGCATTTGTACCAAATGGATTTGCTGCGATAATCGGCTCCTCAAAAGATGCCGACATACGCTTAATCAAACGGTCAAGCCGCTCTCTTGCACTGTTGGAAGTTGCTACCTGATATACGTTTTTGCTGTCGAAATTCAGGACATTTTTCTCTTCTCCGCCCGTTGCCAGCCGGACAGCTGTTTTTCCAATATCGAAACGATATGCCCGCTCTTCTGACTCATCTCTCTGATCCTCCAAAATCCGCTCATTCAGCTCTTTTGCCGGCCCCTCAGAACGATTGAGAAAAAAGATAATACCTCCTGCCAGCACCGCCATTATAATTGTTGTTAATAAAATAGGTTTCAGTACTTTCATGGCTATATCTCCTTGTCCAGTAGTTTCTCAAATTCCTCCATCGGCATCGGTTTTGCATACAGATACCCCTGCGCAATATCACAGCTGACACCACGCAGATAATCCGCCTGTGACTCTGTCTCAACCCCTTCACAGACCACCTTTTTATTTAATTCCTGAGTCAGTTCTACCGTCTTGCGAATAATAGTTTTACTCGTTTCAGACGTCTCCGTCTCATCCAAAAATGATTTGTCAATCTTGATGATGTCAACCGGAAGCTCCTTTAAAAGGTTCAGAGAAGAATATCCCGTTCCAAAATCATCAATGGACCAGCGAATACCAAGATTTTTCAGCCGCCCCATCACTTTCCCGATATCAGACAGATTATCCTTAAAAATCCGCTCCGTCAACTCCAGCTCAATAAAACGCGACGGAGTATTGTATTTTGAGAGAACGGATGCAATTTTTTCCACATATCTTTCGTCCTCTAACAGAACCCGGGACTGGTTAATGGATATCGCAACACACCGCTTTTTCTCCGCAAGGCGCCGCTGTATCATGCGGCAGGCCTCATTTAACATATATAAATCAAGATTGACAATAAATCCATTTTTCTCGAAAATCGGGATAAATTCATCCGGGTACACCATGGTCCCATCTCCCCTAATCCAACGGCATAAAGCCTCTGCCCCAACAATATCCTCATTTACAAGGTCGTATTTGGGCTGAAAAAAAACCTTAAACTCACCATCCTCCAGGGCGTTTTTCATCGAGCGCTCTATCTTTCTGACCTTTTCCATTCTCTGGAATATCCTGGCATCATAAAAAGCAATTCGCAATCCACGCTTCATATGAAGGCTCTTGCGCGCTATATTGGCACATTCAACCATTCTCCCGACATCTTCCTCCTGTCCGGAAAGCAAATATACACCAATGCCAAGTTTTGGCCTTGCCTCCACATACTGTTCCGCAATCCGCTGGTCAAACTCTTCACATACTTTGTTTAGCAGCATTTTCAGCCGGTTCAACTCACGGTATTTCACAAGCAGAATAAAGTGGTCGGCCACACTTCGGCAGCACAGCTCCACCGTCTTACTGCATGTGATAAGTAATTCTGCCAGTTCAATTAAAATCTCATCTGCCCTCTTCAGACCATATAGGTTATTTACCCTCTCAAAATGCTCCACCCCTGTACATAACAGAGCATATTTTATTTCGCCCTCTGCATCGTTTCCTATCACTTCCGGCAGCTCCTGTTTAAAGGTATCCAATGTATGCAGCCCTGTTAGGACATCGCATTGTCCGGCATCTTCTATATTTCCTGCCATACGCCGTATATCTTCATCCTCCAGCGGCTCAGAAATATGATCTGCCTTGCTTGCTGCTAAATGCATTGCCGCGATCTTATAGTTTTTCCCTTCCTGCAAAACAGTTGCCAAAAATCGCAGATTCAGATAATCAATACGCGTCTTATATGGAATGCGGAGTTCCAGCACCCCGTTCACAGAATAACAGGCATCACCGATTACGGCTGAATCTGCCGAAATCACCTTTACAACACAATCCGACGGAACACTGTCTATCTCCTTTTGCCATATATATTGGAACTCTTCTTTATTGTGCGCTACAAATGCATCCCTCGTGCCAATATACTGCATGTCGTCCGATATTTTTTCCATTACATCCCGCAAATCCCGGCGAACATAAAAGGAGAAAAAAACATCCAATACAATCTGCTTTACCCGTTCCTCAATCAAATTATTGTCCAATACCTTCTGCTGGTCTGTATACACTGGCAAAAAGTTCACCTCCTCACATAAATAATTTCTGACACCGCAAAGAGGATGTCACCTGTCCCATTTATCACAAAGAGCATTAATCTGGTCTGTAAATTTTGCCGTATCTTTATTGCTGAGTCCCTCATTTTTACGGATTACCGAGAGCAGACGCTGACCGGCAGTCAAAAGCCTCTGGAACAAATCTCCTGCACGTTTGCCTGCCGCTGTCTTTTTCTTCACGGCAACAGGCAGCGCCTCTGTCAGAAATTCACCGCTTACAAGGTCAAATACGGTTCCACTGTAAGGAGCAGATGCTATGTAACCCGAATCCGTGAGCGTCTGTGTAAAGGCAGTACATACGGCATCCTCTCCATGTACAACAAACACTCTCTTAGGCGGCCGCTCCGTAAAACCATTGACCCACTTTAACAATCCGTTTTTATCCGCATGGCCGCTGATTCCGGCCAGTTTGGTTATTTTGGCATGAACCTCCACCAGTTCCCCAAAAAGTTTCACTTCCGTTGCCCCTTCCAATAAGGCACGTCCAAGCGTCCCCCTTGTCTGGTAACCGACAAACACAATCGTGCTCTCTTCCCGCCACAGATTATGTTTCAAATGATGACGGATACGCCCGGCCTCACACATTCCGGAGGCCGAAATAATAACTTTGGGCTGCATATCAAAATTTATTGCTTTACTCTCATCACTCGTAATCAATAATTTTAAACCTGGAAATCCAATCGGATTAATATTTCTCTCTACTAAAGCCCTGGCCTCATCACCAAAACACTCCTGTACATTTTTTCCGAAAACATTTGTTGCCTCAACAGCCAGCGGACTGTCTACATATACTTCAAAATCCGGATTTTTTGTGACAAGCCTCTTTTCTTTTACCTGTCTCAGAAAAAAGAGCAGCTCCTGTGTCCTGCCGACAGCAAAGGACGGAATTACAACATTTCCCCCGCGCTCAAATGTCTCCTGAATAATTGCCGCCAAATCCCCGACATAATCCGGGGAATCTGCATCATGCAGGCGGTCACCATAGGTAGATTCCATGACAACATAATCGGCTGCCTTCGTATAAATTGGATTTTTTAAAATCGGCTCATTCATGTTGCCGATATCTCCGGAAAAGACCACGGTCCGCTCCTCTTTTCCCTCACTGGCAAACACTTCAATGGATGAGGAGCCAAGCAGATGTCCCACATCTGTAAAACGGATAGTCACCTCATCACATATATGTATCATTGTATCATAGGAACACGGTATCAGCAGCTGGATAGCTCCCATTGCATCTTCCATTGTATACAATGGTTCATAGAGCGCGCCACCGGAACGTCTTGCCTTGCGGTTTCTCCACTCTGCCTCAAACTGCTGGATGTGGGCACTGTCCTTCAACATAATGCGGCTCAGATCCGCCGTAGCTTTCGTTGCATAAACTGCACCGCGAAACCCCCTCGCATACAGCATCGGCAGGAGACCGGTGTGGTCAATATGAGCATGTGTCAGCAAAATGAAATCGATCTCCGACGGATTGACCGGTATCTCCTGATTTTCAAAAAGATCCTGCCCCTGCTCCATTCCAATGTCAATACAAAATTTCTTCTCCCCTACTTCCATATAATGGCAGCTTCCTGTCACCTCATGGTCAGCCCCAATAAAAACAAGTTTCATATACCCCTCCTCATTTGTCGCCAGCGATAAGCTGAATTATTACCAATTCCACACAAATTCACACCTTCTCATTATTATATCTGATTTTCGGGGAAAACGCAATTGAAAATACGGCATTATTTTGATATACTGATATCAGGGTCAAAAGGCTAATGTTGCTTGTGCTTGCACAAAAGCAACGATTAGCCTTCTTGACCCGCCAAACATGAGGAAGGAGCAATTTATGACGTGAATATTTTACGTCATAAATTAGCAGATTCCGAATGTTTACGAAACGAAAGGAGTTCATCCCTATGAAAGATAAAAGAGTTGTTATTGCACTTGGGCGCAACGCCTTTGGCGAAACGTTCCCTGAGCAGCAAAAGAATGTAAAAAAAGCAGCCGAGGCCATTGCAGACTTGGCAGAGCAGAAATATCAGATTGCCATTACCCACAGCAACGGCCCGCAGGTCGGCATGATTCAGACGGCCATGACCGAATTTTCCCGCCTTGACCACCGTTATACGGTAGCGCCGATGTCACTGTGCGGCGCGATGAGCCAGGGTTATATCGGTTATGATTTGCAAAATGCCATCCGCACAGAGCTTTTGGACCGCGGTATTTTTAAACCGGTGTCTACCATTATTACACAAGTGCGTGTAGACCCGTTTGATAAGGCGTTCAACCACCCGACAAAAATTATCGGCCGGACAATGACAAAAGAGGAGGCTGACGCAGAGGAAGAAAAGGGAAATTATGTCGTAAAAGAGGGGGACGGTTATCGGCGCATCATTGCCTCACCTCACCCTGTTGATATTTATGAAATAGATGCCATTACGGCCCTTTTAGACGCCGGACAGCTCGTGATTGCCGCAGGAGGCGGCGGAATTCCTGTGATGGAACAGGGAACAAAATTAAAAGGGGCAAGCGCTGTCATTGAAAAAGATTATACGGCCGCGAAACTCGCCGATATGATTGACGCCTCCCATCTGCTGATTCTGACTTCTCAGGAACAGGTGGTAACAAAGGATGACAACCATGTTCTTGGAAATATCAGCATTGAGGAAGCGATAAATTTAATCGACGGGGATAATTTTGACCCACTGACCACTCTTCCAAAAATCGAGGCCGGCGTATCTTTTGTGTCCTCCGGAAGCGGAAGAACCGCTATTATTACAAAACTGGAAAATGCTTATCAGGGTATTAAAGAACGCATGGGAACTATTATCAAATGATTACAATAGATAAAAATACAAAAAAAATTAATTATTCCAAATGGGTGATCGAGGGGATTCTTGCCGGAGCTTTTGCCGGCGTCACGGTCACTGCCTACCGCTTTGGCCTGACGCATGCAGAAAACCTCCTTACTGCCATCTGGAATTTTATACGTGGGAATGCAGGATACACAGCGCTCTGGTTTGCCGCCCTTTTGCTGTTAGCTGCCACCACCGGCGGTCTGCTCCGCATTGAGGGAAAAGCCGGGGGCTCCGGGCTTCCCCAGCTTGCCGCAGAAATTGAGGGGGCAATAGACCCCTGCTGGTGGAAAGTCATCCTCGTCAAACTGGTTTCCGCCGTCCTCTGTATTCTCGGGGGGCTCTCACTGGGACGGGTAGGGCCTTCCATCCAATTTGGCGCTATGGCCGCAAAGGGTGTCTCGCACATTCCGGGAAGCGGACGGGAATCACGTGAAAACAGGCTTCGCCTGCTCTGCTGCGGCGCCGGTGCCGGTCTCGCCGCCACGTTCCATGTCCCACTCGCAGGGTTTCTGTTTATTCTTGAGGAGCTTCGCCGCGGTTTTGACCGCGCCATCGTTGTAACCGGCATAGCAGCCACCCTCACAGCAGATATTGTCACCCGGATTTTCTTTGGAAACGCCACTGTATTTTCGTATACGGCCGGAAGCGTTCCCCTAACCCATTACTGGCTTCTTGTGCTGCTCGGTATTCTATTGGGACTTGCCGGTGCCTTTTATAATTTTGCCATGGTAAAAATGCAGCTTTTATTTAAACGATTCAAAAAAATCCCACTGGAGATACGTTTTATGGTACCGTTTCTCCTTGCGGGAATCCTTGGCCTTTGTCTCCCCCAGGTACTCGGAGGCGGCCGCCCTATGGTCGCTGTTTTGATGGGAGAGCATCCTGCCCTGTCCACCCTTGCCATCCTGCTTATTGTGAAGTTTATTTTCTCCGTCATCTGTTCCGGCTCCGGGGCACCCGGCGGTATTTTCTTCCCGCTCTTTGTGATGGGGGCATACATAGGCGCCATATGCGGGGATGTCTCTGTCCAGTTTTTAGGTCTGGACGCCGCCCTGTGGCAGCAGTTTATCATCCTTGGCATGGCCGGTTTCTTTACCGGTATCCTAAGGCTTCCCCTGACCGGTATCGCCATTACCGCAGAAATCACCGGAAGCATTGTCGGACTGCCGGATATCATCCTTGTTATCCTTGCCGCCTATATCACGGCAAATTTAACGCGGACGAAGTCCATTATAAGAGAGCTGCGGGCGTTACTTGGGTAATGCCCGTAGCAAATGATTTCCGTGGAACACTCCGCCGAATTTGACAATTCCATTTACACAAAGGTACTGCCGATAGACGGCCAGCCCCTAGAATTTAGTTGCTAAAAAAGTA
>DKUB01000044.1 GCA_002490465.1 Lachnoclostridium sp. UBA7215 | reverse complement strand
AAATAATATATATTATAATATAATTAAGGGAGGAATGATGCTAATGAGCTCACAAACGAAAGACAATAATAAGGTCAATTTTTTTCAATCACTTAAATTCAAACTTACGCTACTAACCGTGTTGTTAATTGTTATAGCAGTAACGGGGTGTGTCGCGATTGCGATACCGGCAAGCTCAAAGTTAATTACAGAGCAGGTGCGCAGTTCCATGCTTTCATTGACAGAGGCTTCTGCCAGAACTTTGGAATATGAGATTTCAAGTGCTAATGGAGAAATGCCGACGGAGATGCTTGATGGAGTTCTTGCTGATGCAAAACTGGAGGGGACGGAATCTTCCTATTCTTATCTGGTGGGACGTGACAGCACCATGCTTTATCATCCGACACCGGAAAAAATTGGTCAGCCAGTTGAAAATGCAGCAGTTAAACAGATTATCTCAGACCTGGACCGTGGTATTAATTCGAAACCGGACGTGATTACATACGATTTTAAGGGTGTTATGAAATATGCTGCTTATGTTGTTTTAGAGAACCAGTCCATTCTGGTTATGACTGCAGATGAGGACGACATACTGCATGGGGTATCGGAGATTCGGCTGCTTCTAATTATTGTTAATGTTGTCTTTGCGCTATTTGGTATTATTCTCAGTTTGATTTTTATCACTCACATGTTAAAACCGCTGAATGTTCTTACAGGAATTATTAAAGATACCAGTGAATTTAATTTCAGGGCAAACCCTGCAAGCAGTAAAATAGTGGGAAAGAAAGATGAAATCGGATTGATTGGGCGCGCGATACAGAATATGCGCAAGAATCTCCGCACAATGGTCAATGATATTGAGGGCGTTGGTGCCCAGATTACAAATAATGTAAATGAAGTGAAAACAATATCTGAAGAAATTAATAATAGCTGCAGTGATAACTCTGCAACAACACAGGAGCTTGCAGCAGGTATGGAAGAAACCGCAGCAACAACAGAGAACATCAATAGCAATATCAGTACAATGAAAAAAGAGGCGGAGCAGATTAAAAACCTTGCTTCAGAGGGTGAGCGTCTTGCGGACGAAGTAAAAGAACGCGCAGAAAGTCTGAAAACGACGACGTTTGAGGCATCACAGAAAACGACAAAAATGTATCAGGATATCAGCGAAAAAACAGAACAGGCTATTGAGGATTCTAAGGCCGTTAACAAGATTAACGAACTGACAGATTCCATTATGGAAATTTCCTCACAGACGAGTCTGCTCGCGCTCAACGCATCCATTGAGGCGGCAAGAGCAGGAGATGCCGGAAAAGGATTTGCGGTTGTTGCAACGGAAATCGGTTCCCTGGCAAACCAGACATCAGAGACGGTAGGTGATATCAATGCCATTGTTGCCGATATCAACCATGTTGTTTCAACGCTCACGCATTCCTTGCATGATACCGTAGAATTTCTTGATAAGGTTGTCCTGAAAGATTATGAGCAGTTTGCCGAGGTCGGCGAGAATTATTATACGGATTCCGAGGGCTATGCTTCCGGAATGGCAACTATTGAGGAATCAATAACCAGACTGGCAGGAACAATCGCACGGATTGCAGAATCGGTTGCCGGAATCAACTCCACAATCGGCGATTCCACTATTGGAGTAACAGATATTGCAGATAAGACAACCAATGTTGTGGAACAGACCGTAGAAAACAATGCACTGGTAGACAACTGTATTGAAACGGTGGATAAACTGAATGAAATTACATCCGTGTTTCAGACGGAGTAAACACATAAAAGGAAAGTTAAAAAGTTCCGTTCAGGATTATTCCAACCAGATACTCACCGAAAATAAAGTGACAGCTAAAGGCTGATAACAGACCGGCAATGGTGTTTCTGGACAAAAGACTAGTCAAAAGGCCGAATCCTGCGGGCAGTGCGCTGACTGCCACTGTCCGCAGAGTATATATGCTGATTGGAAAGTCCCCTCCCTTATATAACAGGTACAGTTCAAATGTGTAAGTGAGTACCGTCAGGGCAATTATGGCCATGGCAAGGCGGAGCAGAATAATGATCCTGTACGGAAAGCTCTTAACTGCTATGATGTTCCGGATATCAGAATCCTGTTCCGGTCTGGCGATTGGGACAAGCAGCGGGATGCCGATGAGGGAAACCATCTTCCCAAGGCAGTCAGCCGCTTTCACGCTGTCTAAATTGGATATCCCATATATGCATGGAATGAAAAGCAGAAATAAAATGGATGATAGTACACATGGTCTCAGGTAAAGTTTACCATTCTCTTTTATAAGGATGAATAAATTCCGGCACATTAATTTTTAGTCCCCCTTTTCTTTTTCTTTGATAAATCCATGCTGTAAAAAGTATAATTAAAAGTGAAGCTGTTGCAATAACGGTTCGATTCAGAACGAGCATAGGAATTTCCTGCATCATCCGCCCATATCCCTTTAGCGTGTTATGTCGGATTACAAAATCAAAGGTTTCATAATTTCCTCCCATTATTTTTCCAACAGATGGCCTGCAGAGAATCCAGAATATTCCCATAATCAAAACAGACAGGTAACTTCTGGTTATAACAGCCAGTAACATGCCAAGTGCAGTCACAAAAAGCAATGTGGGTAAAATCCATCCCATTATATACTTTGGGAATGCCAGTATATCAATGGGATTTCCCGTATTATAGGCGTATTTGGCCAGGATGATAAAACTTTTCAGCGGCAGAAGAAGAATGGGTATCAACATCATAAATACATAAGCAAGATACCGTATAAAAATGTATTGACAGGAAGATATGTTTTTGGTATAAGCCAAATCCATAACATTATGCCGCTTGTCTTTTATTATCATTGCCATTACCACAAAGGCCGGGAGCAGCAAAATGGCAAGGGATATGCTGTCACAATAATATCTGGCGAAAGCTCCGGTTATTTTATCTTTACTAAAAAATTCTTCATGCTGTCTCCGGGTGACCGGGGAGGTATCCATATCATTTACCCCATAGTAGAGGTTGATAAGCGGCCAGCTGAAATATGAATTTTTGCCTATCATATCGCTGACTTTTTCCATGATTTCTTTAAATCTTGTAAATGAAACATGCATCGTAATATCATCGGATTTTTCTGTATCATTAGAGGAAGCAGTTGGCTCATCCACATATTTCCATTCATTCGGGGAAAAGACATACTGACCGTCCTCATTTATCTTGCCGGTACCTGGTTCTGCCACATAGGCCCCTCCTCCCGAAATTTCAATTTCTTCTGAATTGGAAGAGGAAGCAGTTTTATTTTCCCTGATTTTTTCTTCCTTCCAATTAGTAATTTCCTGCAAATAGTTTAGTACCGTTTTTTGTTCTGCTTCAGCAAAGCTTTTTTCTTTGATATAGCCAAACGGATAGTATTCGTAAGAATTTTTCCTGTAGCAGTATAATAGTTTTTTTGTCAGTCCAAGCATCATTTTCTTTTGCTGGCCCTCATCGGACAGCCCTTTTTGTTCCGGCGCAAAGACATTGCCCTGCGGGGAATAAAATAAGGAAGTTGGTTGTGAGGCATCACGAATCTCCTCCTGTTCAATATTTCCATAATTCAGCCAGAATACGGCGATAAGGGCGGCAATAAATAACCAGTATATAATACTTGTAAAAATTTGTCTGCATTCCAGTGCAAATAGTTGTCTCATTGGCGTTCCCTCCATTCTTTTAAGCTGTCTACACTGCCATTAAAAACCAGTCTTCCGGAATCCAAAACGCAGACTCTCTTGCAGACGGCCTCAATATCACTCGCAATATGGGTAGATAGAATGACAATGTTATCTTTGGAATACTCTTCTAAGACATGATAAAGTCTTATTCGTTCTTCCGGGTCAAGTCCGGCGGTCGGTTCGTCGGCAATTAATATTTTCGGATTATTTATTAATGCCTGTGCTATCCCAAGGCGCTTTATCATTCCACCGGATAAAGTACGGATTTTCTTTTTTTTCATTTCCCATAAATTTACCTGCTGTAATAGTAGTGGGATTTTTAAATTTTGTCTTGAAACTGATATTTCTGACAGCGCCGCAAGGTATTTCATGCTGTCATATATGGTCATGTTTGGATAAAAGGAAAAATTTTGCGGCACATAGCCAATCATCTTGCGAAACACGGTGTCCCTGCGAGATACGCCATTTATTGTTATATCTCCGCTTGTGGGTTTTGTCAGAGTTGCCAGAATTTTTAGGAATGTTGATTTGCCCGCGCCGTTTTTGCCAAGCAGGCCGTACATACCGTTCTCAAAGGTCACAGTTATGTCATCTAAAGCGATGTGGGAACGGTATGTTTTCGTTAAATGATGAATTTCAATACTCATAAGAGAACCTCCTTTTAAAAATATTTGATTTCAAAAAGGAGTTTAAAAAAGAAAAGTCAAAATCTGGTCTACAAAGTACCATAAATTTTCAAACGAACCAAAACAGTTGCGCCTATGGTGTCACCATTCTTAAAAAGTATGGTGCCGCCATGCTTTTGCGAGAGGACTTTACAGATTGTCAGTCCCATGCCCAAATGAGAACCGTCTAAGATTTTTTCCGGGAATCCATCTCCATCATCCATGACAGTTATTGTAAAATAGTTATCGTCTATTTCCAATTTTACATAGAAATTTTGTTTACTGTAACAGCAGGCGTTCTTTACAAGATTTTCAAGGATGCGAAAGATGGCGACGCTGGAAAGTTGAACGCTCCGGTCGGGCAGGTGGCTTATTACGCTGATTTGCCGGCCGCCCTCGTCAGCAATTACTTGAAGGGCAGATGAAATTTCCGTAGCCAGAGCAGATAAATCCGTGTCGGCATATTCCAGGTTCAGATTTTCTAACATATGAATATTGCGCACAGAGTCGGCATAGGCCTTTAAACGCTGTGCTGCATTTTCGATATAAGAGATTATTTCAGTAATCTGTTCCTGGGAACAATTGTTTTTTGATATATTGCGTCTTAAGTATTCGCTATATCCACTGATTACAGTAATAGGAGTGCGCAAATCGTGCGCCACACTGGCACTGAGTTTTTTTCGCTCTTCCACCATGTTCCATAATTCCGTATTATTTTTTACAATCTCCTGTCTCATTGTCTCAAATGCACCGCACAGCCTTCCCAGTTCGTCCTGCTTTGGATAGTCTAAGGAAAAATCCAGATTTCCCTGCCCGATTTGGGTAATCCCCTGTTCTAATAAGCGAAAAGGTTTTTTCAGCTTACGCGAATAAAACAGTGAGCCGGTAACCCATATTCCCAGACAGACAATGAAAAGAGGCAGAGCAATTGTCAGTATTTCTAATACATGGCACAGCATTTTTTCCCTGTCTGTAAACTCCGGGACGTCATTTTCTGCATTTTTATTAGCAGAATTTTCAGGGGGGATAATAAATGTCCCCTCTGTTTCCGGCATGGCAAAATCAGGGTCCGGCTCCAGGATATACGCATGAGAAAACAAAATTCTATCACGTATTTCTGTACAGATTTTCACGGATGCTGCGGATAATAAAGCACAAATACAGACCATTACCAAAAGATACCTGTAAAAAGCTCTTTTCACAGATGGATGTCCTTTTAATTTTTTATTCTCGCGAAGCAACGAGCCAAGCGGACATGCTTGCATGTCCATTTGGCGACTGCCGCGGGGTATTAAACTTCTCTTGCCCATTTATAACCAACCCCCCAAACCGTTTCGATATAGCAGCATCCTGCCTCCTTTTGAAATTTCCCCCGGATTCTTCGAATGTGTTCCTTTAATACATCGCTGTTTCCCTCTGCCAGATACCCCCAAATGCGCTCATACATCATTTCCCTTGTAAAGACCTGTCCTTCATTTAGTGACAGAAATTCAATAATGTCAAATTCTTTTTTTGAAAATTCAATTGGTTTATCGGCATAGTATACACATCTCTCATTGTAATCAATGACCAGATTATCATATATTTTAGCATTTCGGTTTCTGCCTCTCTTTTCCCGTCTCAGGTGAGCTTCCACACGGGCGGTCAGTTCAGCGATACTAAAGGGCTTTGTAATGTAGTCATCCCCGCCGGCCTGCAGTCCCAGTATTTTGTCCTGTTCAGTCACTCTGGATGTTAAAAAGAGGATAGGGCAGTCAATATATTGTCTGATTTCCCTGCAAAAATCCATTCCGTTCTGTTCCGGCATATTGATATCTAATAATATCAAATCCGGCTTATGTGAAAGCATTTTCTTTCCCTCGTTGACATCAGATGCGGTATAGACAAGATAACCTTCTGTCTCAAAATGCAGTTTAATTAATTGGCAAATGGACGGTTCATCATCAATAATCAGTAATTTCATGCCTGTTCTCCTTTCTGTTTGTGCTGTATTTGTAATATACTATAAAAGTCAATTTTTGGTCAAATTTATATCGACAGGGGATTTATAGACAATTGAAATGAAACATAAATTATGATATGCTTGTGTTAACGTGGAATGGAAACGTTGCAAAAAGAGGTGTGCGATCATGGAAAAGAATATTATGTATCATGGGAGCAATGTTGTTGTTTCGGAACCAGGTATTCTTATTAATGGCCATTACAAAGATTTTGGATATGGTTTTTACTGTACTAATATCGAGAAACAGGCCAAGCGCTGGGCACTTACCAAAAGCGGTGCGTCTATTGTGAACAGGTATATTTATATTGTTAATCCTGAACTTAAGGTGTGTGAATTTTCTGAAATGACCGAGGAATGGTTACAGTTTATCGTAGATTGTCGAAGAGGCAGGGAACACACCTATGATATTGTTGAGGGGCCTATGGCGGATGACCAGATATGGGATTATGTTGAAGATTATATTGCTGGGAATATTCGTAAAGCAGCATTTTGGGAGCTGGTTAAGTTTAAATATCCAACCCATCAGATTGTGTTTTGCACAGAGGATGCTTTAAAGACATTGCATTTTGAAGGGAGCAGCAGGCTATGACAAATAAGTATTTCCCAGAAGAAAAGATACAAACGAATGATTTATATTTCATTTGTTATATGATTGAACGCGTGGCGAGGAAACTTCACCAAAAAAATTGTTTTGTTGTTAATAGTATCGGAAAAGATGGACTGGAACATTTAATCAGTGTAGCCAAAGTACTTCATGCCAAAAACCCGGAGGAAGTGGAGGATGAATGGATTGAGGAGTACGGTTTATCAAAAGGTGATTTTGATATAGCGTTGGTTGATAGGGATTTAGTAGAAAAGATTCCAAGTGCCACACAGATGGGAAAGGTTTATCAGAGGTTAATTTCAGATACGCTGCAACAAGGTGAGACAGAAGTTGATGGAATTTTCAGGGTGTATAATGACAGTCTTTGTGATGTGATTGATAATTATAATTGCAGCGCCTATTACGAGCCATCATACGTAATAGCAAGAGCGTATTATCAGGGCGGCTTTTGATGAAAACTTTTCGTTCATTTTTTTGTATGACTTAGGTCCTCTATAATCGATGATATGTTTTCAAATTGTTTAGAATTTAACCGCTTTAAGTTTTCCAACACGGTACGTAACTTCTCTGGATAATCAGAATCATTATCAAAAAACTCTTGAGGGGAAATATTAAGGTATTCGCAAATAAAAAAGAAACTTGACATGGAGGGAAGTGCCTTTCCTGTTTCTATATTATTAATATAACCGGGGTTCTGACCGATTGACAAACTCATGTCTCGGGCAGAGACTCCTTTTTTTGTGCGCAATTTTGCTAATCTAATAGGAAATTCTTCTTCGTACATGTCCATACACCACCCTTTTTGTTATATTATATCTGATATTATGTAGAATTTTATTTGAAACAATCCGTCAAAATGCTTGAAATATAGTAAATGAAATGATATAATGCAATAAATATTTGAAATAAAGCGATGAGGCCAAAGGAGTAAAACAAAATGGGGATGAAGAAAGTGAGGAAATAAAAATGAGAGACGTAGTAAAAGGGAAACGAATATTAAGTTTTGTGATTCTGTTAGCTTTGGTGCTGTCACTGATGGATGGGATGCTTGTTAGTCGGATGCAGGAAGTATCGGCAGCGGGGAGGAAAGCCCCGGCAGTAATAGAAAAGGTACTCGTACCGGAAGAAAAATACTGGCAGTATGAAGAAAATGAGTATGAAAAAGGAACAGTTTGTATTACCGGATTTGACGACAGGGAGTTGTACACATGGGGGGATAGGGAGAAAGAATACGAGTACATATGGGAAGGCGAAAATGAGGTGGGAAGAGGAACGACCTATAAATTAGTTGTTCCCGGGACAATAGCGGGAAAAAAAGTGACTTGTGTAGGAGACGATAATTCTGATTTTTATCTTACCCATAGAGTTATTACTTCTATCCGAATACCTGAAGGGGTGAAGTCCATTAGGGAAATTGGTGAGTATTCTCTTGTTTCAGCGGAGTTGCCCTCAACACTGGAAACAATTGGAAGGTATGCCTTCTGGTCAGGAGAAGACTATCCAAGCTCTTTGACAAATGTTACTATTCCAAATGGGGTAAGGGAAATTGAGGATTATGCTTTTATGGAATGCAATAAACTTTCTTCAATTCGTCTGCCATCTGCACTTAAATATATTGGTGAGGAAGCTTTTTATGGCTGTTGGTCTTTACAGAGCATGGTGATACCGGCCAGTGTGTCTGGTATAAATGAAACAGCTTTTGCTGACTGCCGGGGTATGAAAGCGTTTGAAGTGGAATTGAATAATAAAGGGAATTATTTTTCAGAGGATGGAATTTTATACAAAAAATGGATGGATGAAGTTCCAGTATATGGCAATCAGGTTGATGAGGATGGCGACCCCATTGTAGAATATTATAAAGAGGTAGAAATGAAAAAGTTGGTTAGCTATCCTGGCAGTAAGAAAGGAATATATAATCTGGCTGCCAATATGGACTTTTCGTGGACCGCTTTTTTGAATTGTAAAGGACTGACAGCAGTTAATGTGGATTCAGAGAATCCATATTACAGTAGCGTAGAGGGTGTAATATATGAAAAGGATATGAAAACATTGTGTGTCTGTCCTGCGGGGAAGACGGGGGAGTATACGGTTCCGGAGGGAGTGCGCTCGCTACAGATGAATTCATTTTCTAATAGTGCCCTGCATACAATTCATCTTCCGGATAGTCTGGGGGAAAAATATACGACAGATTGGGGAAATGAGGAGACAGGATTTATTGGGAGTTATTCCTTTTATCAGTGTGATGCCTTGCAGACAATTACGATTGGAAAAAGTACAACAGAAGATATTTTGTCATATTTAAGAAGTGCTTCTAACTTAAAAAATATAAGCATATCTGACAAAAATCCAACTCTTTGTACGGTTGATAATGTTGTCTATGACAAAGGGAGAAAGAAACTATTATTTGTACCAGCCGGAAAAAAGGGAAGTTTGGTTCTTCCGGATACAGTAGAGACATCGATATCTAATATTTGTGGAACGGGGATAACTAAATTGGTATTGGGAAAAGATTACAGAGTGGCAGAAAAAATATACGAGGTGGATGATGATGGGGAACAGAAAACGAGGTTGACCGGGCTTCCGGAATTAGATGTTTTGCAGGCTATTGAAGTGTCACCTGCCAATAACAAGCTGGCGTCCTACGATGGAGTTTTGTATACGAAAGATTTGAAAAAGTTGTACTATTGTCCGCCGCAGAAAAAAGGTACCGTTACCATACCAAATGGAACTACCACGATATGGCACGAGGCGTTTGACAATTGTTATGGCATTGAGGAACTTAGCATCCCAGCAAGTGTTACAGATATACGATTGGATGTGAACTGTTTTTCAGACATTACGATTAAAGGTTATACGGGCAGTGCTGCGGAAGCTTATGTAAAGAGTGCAAATGCAAAAGGACAGAATATCAAATTTATTTCCTTAGGTACGATTGGTTCGTCAAAAACGAATTTGACTGCAACTCTGAAAAAAGTAAAAGCACTAGGGAAGCGGAAGGTTAAGGTGACCTGGAAACGGTTAGCAGGAGTTGATGGCTATCAGTTGCAATATGCTAAAAATCGTTCATTTAAAAAGAAAATAAAGAAAAAAACTATAAGAAAAACAGCAACAAATACCACACTAAAGAAATTGAAAAAGGGTGCGATCTATTATTTCCGCATACGCGCATATAAGAATGTAAACAGTAGTAAGAAATATGGAAAGTGGAGCAATATAAAGAAGATTAGGGGAAGAAATAATCTCTGTAAAAAAGAACAGGGCGCAGACAGCCGATAAATGACTGTCTGCGCCCCGTCTTTTCATGGGTACGGTTTCCTGCGCCCTGTTACGCTGTTGAACGCTGTTTTTGCGGGTAAAGGTATTTCATATCGCCTAAGTGATTTTCCCGCCCGCAATGCCGCATAAATTAAGAGGTTTTTGTTTGGTTCAGACTACGAAGGCTGTGATATAAAAGAACACGTGGACTTTATAGATAAGTTGGACTGTCCGATATAGAGAAGGAAATGGTATTTAATAATAATGAAAAAACCTCTGCCATTTAAATATTATGGAGGACTTATGATTAAAAGGATTCACAATAAAGAGGAAAAAGAAAAGATTTGCATGGAAATTTTAGAAGCGTTGCCGAAATGGTTTGAAATTCCGGAGAGCAGAGTGTCTTATGCGAAAGAAAGCAGGGGACTTCCTTTTTTTGCAGATATAGAGAATGATGTT
>DKUB01000030.1:447-13194 GCA_002490465.1 Lachnoclostridium sp. UBA7215 | reverse complement strand
TCATTGTAACAAGCCTACCCTTGCGAATGTATTGCGTCATTTCTTGATAAAAGATATAAGCAATACTGATTCATGCTGATTCCCTTTCTACATTATCATAAAATGGAAGTGCTCCCGGCCAATAGATAAAATGCTCTTCATTTTTGACAATTACACTTATGTTTACCCCGTATTCCATTAAGAAACCAAATGCCGCATCATATAGTTTATCCTCTGCCAACTCAATCTCCTGTTCTGGAAGGCTGGTCAATACCATTATATCAATGTCTGAATTTTCATTATAATCACCTCTGGCGTAAGAACCATACACAATTATCCTTCTAAGATCATCCCCCAGGACACGACGGATTTCTACTGAATAAAGTGTTAATATTTCCTGAATCATTTCCATTCCTTTACGCATACGCTTCACTCCTTCCGGTTATTTTATCACAGGAAAACATGAATTGCAATATACCCCGCCTTTTACCAAACACAAAAACCCGCGGTATTAGTTTCTGAAAAGTAACTAATACAGCGGGTTATACTCACTCATGACAAATACACTATTTCGCGTAATCTACAACTCTGGATTCGCGTATCACATTGACCTTAATCTGGCCCGGATACTGTAACTCTGCCTCGATTTGTTTTGACAAATCGCGGGCAAGCAGCACCATCTCATCATCATTAATCTGATCCGGTACTACCATCACTCGAACTTCTCTACCTGCCTGAATAGCAAAAGACTTATCAACTCCCTTAAAGCCATTAGAAATATCCTCTAATTGTTTCAAACGGTTCGTATATGTCTCCAGTGTTTCACGCCGGGCACCTGGACGCGCCGCCGAAATAGCATCTGCCGCCTGTACAAGACAGGCAATCATGCTTTCTGCCTCAACGGCACCATGATGTGCCTCAACGGCATTAATCACCAGCGCCGACTCCTTAAACTTACGGCATAAATCCGCACCTAACTGGATATGCGAACCTTCCATATCATGATCCACAGATTTTCCAATGTCATGAAGAAGCCCGGCACGTTTCGCCATGCGGACATCAGCACCAACCTCTCCGGCCAGAAGACCGGATAAATGGGCAACTTCCAGTGAATGCTTCAAAGCATTCTGCCCATAACTGGTACGAAAACGCATCTTACCCAAAAGGCGTATCAACTCTGGATGGATACCATGTACCCCGACCTCCAGTGCTGCTTCTTCGCCTTCTTCACGAATCATTGTTTCAACTTCTTTTTTTGCTTTTTCTACCATCTCCTCGATTCTGGCAGGATGAATTCTGCCATCAACGATAAGCTTTTCCAAAGCAATTCTGGCTACTTCCCTACGAATCGGATCAAATCCGGATAAAATAACGGCCTCCGGCGTATCGTCAATAATTAAATCAATACCCGTAAGGTTTTCCAGGGTACGGATATTCCGTCCTTCCCTGCCGATAATTCTTCCCTTCATTTCATCATTGGGCAGCGGTACAACAGAAATCGTTGTTTCAGAAACATGATCCGCTGCACATTTCTGGATTGCAGTTACCACAAGATCTTTGGCTTTTTTATCTGCCTCATCCTTAGCTTGACGCTCCAATTCTTTTACCATAACTGCGGTTTCATGCTTAACATCTTCTTCCACAGTTTTTAATAAGTACTCTTTTGCCTGTTCAGAGGTGAGACCGGAAATTTTTTCAAGTTCGCGCGTATGGCTTTGACGAAGTTCTTCTACCTTTTCTTTTTCTTTCTCAAAGCTCTGTTCCTTTGCGTTTAACTTTGCTTCCCGTTTCTCAAGTGCATCCAGTTTTTTGTCCAGAGTTTCTTCTTTGCCCAGCACTCGCTTCTCATAGCACTGAACTTCTGCTCTACGCTCTTTCACTTCTTTATCGAGGTCATTCTTAACTTTTAAGTTTTCCTCCTTTGCCTCGAGCAGAGCCTCACGTTTTTTGGTCTCAGCTGTCTTTAACGCATCATCAATAATTTCTCTCGCTTTCTCCTCTGCGCTTCCCACTTTTGCTTCCCCTACTTTAATATGATAGGAAATAGCTATCTTCCAAGAGATAAAAGCAGTTACCGCAAGCAAGATTACTACCACGATGACAGCCACGATCGTAAACATCGTCCCTGGCACCAGGAGCACCTCCTTTATTTTTTTCCTTGTACGCATATATGCGTACAACACATTTATTCTACACTTTTTTGTGCAATTTGTCAAGAAATTGTGAACGGCTCAACATATCCGCGGCGGCCCACAATTTTATATTTTTAAAGAGATAACAGCAGATTTTCCGGACGATATACATCTTCGAACAAAAAAGCTTCTGCAAGAAAATCAAGATTATCCTCTGAGTGCTCAACCTCCCTGGCATAAATACGTACCATCCGCAACCTGTCTTCTCTTGTATACCCACCCCGTTCCATGTACCACGCCATATCCATATCCCGCACCATAAGATAACTTACAATACAGAGCTTTGCCTTTCCCAAAAAATCATAATCATCCACACATCTGGCAAGACACATAAAAGCATAATATACCAGAAGATGTTCATATTCATACTCTCTCTCTTCCGTCAAAAGGAACTCCTGCCACTCTTTGCTGTCACTGGCATATGTTGCCGCCCCGTCTGCCGCTGAAACATATCGGTTCTGCATTAATACAAGCATCTCCTGCCAGTCTTCGCGAAAACTGTTTAATTCACTAAATATAAGCATTCTACCGAGATAGAATTGATATCTCTTATCTCCTTCACCCCGGTGATGGCACACTACCCCCGGCTGCTCCTCTCCAATATCTTTGATACGTTCTGCCTCATTGTCATTCAGGCAATTCTGAACTTCTTCCGAAAAATGCAGAAACTGCGCCACCCGTTCTGTGATGGAAAATTCCCGGTTTTGTAAAATCCTGACTGCTCTGTCCCTGGCCTCACGAATCCGCCAGGCAAACGCCATTTCCTCCCCGCTCTCTACTACATCAAGCTCCCCCTCTTCCATACGCGTTACAAATACATGTGGTTCCTTTTTCCCATAAATCAGGCGGGCTGCTTCCGGGCAGCTGGCACTGATAGAAATTTCCCGCTCTCCCCCGTACTCAAAAAAATTACGCGGTGTATCGGTACAAACATCGCACAGGGCCTCCTCACCCAGTTCTATGTATAAATCACACAGCCCCTCTTGATTTAAAAACGGGCAGCGCCTGTCCTTTTTCAAAATAAACCCATGGGACTCATAGGCAGTATTTTCCTCATCCTGATATTTTTGAATATTATCCCGAAGCCGCTTTCCAAAATCTCCGGGCACATTTTTGTAATATTCATAACTTTTATCATCTATATCAATTTCCCATCCTGCACAGCAGGTATCTTCACAGTTCCCTGCGACACAGTGAAAAGACTCATAATAAACCGGATATCGAATATGCATTGTAATCGTTCCCCCATTTCCAGAAAAATTATAGCAGAGTTTCCCGGAATATGCAAAAACAGGTGGCATCCTGCACAAAAAAAGTGTATACTTACTACAAAGATATGTGCAGAAAGGATGATTCTATGGCTTCAGAAAAAGAACTGTTTGTCACAAAACAGTATGTCCCTATTGGCCAGCCGATTTCCCAAAATGACCACACGATTATATATAAGGTAAAATGCGTTGCGGAAAAGGGTTCCCCAGAGGGAATCCTCAAAATGTATCGAAAAAAAAATATTAAAAACCTTTATACGAGGCTCTGGCAGCTTGATTACAGTGAGTGGCCACATATATACAGTGTAAAATATTTTGATGAAAACACATTAGTGGTGGAAGAATTTCTTCAAGGCGCTACACTGGCTGAACTCATGGAACAAAATAAGAGTAAAGGTATCGGTATGACAGAGGAACAGGCATACGCCATTATGGACAAACTCAGTGAATGCATTGCGGAACTTCTAAAACTGCAGCCTCCCATTATCCATCACGATCTGCGTCCAAGCAACATCTTTGTCACAAAAGTCGGGACCATTAAGCTGTTAGATTTCGTGCCGGAATACACCAGCAAGAAAAAACTTACCTTCCGTGATATATTGGACACACTTGGCGCTATTTTCCACGAAATGTTGACTGGAAAGCCGCCAAAACACGGTAAATGTACGTACCATGGACGCTTTACACCTGTCATTGAAAAATGTATGGAAAAGAATCCGGAAAAACAGTATTCGAGTGTAGAAGAAATGAAAGACGAGCTGGACTATGCCAACACGCATGATATAAAAGGAAATTCCGGTGATGCCGCCCATATACCGTTCTGGCTTACCATCCCGTTTCAAGGTACCATTCTTGCTTTTGAATGGATTTTATTTACCTTTTTTTTATCGAAAAAAGATTATTCTACCATGTCCCTGTTCGTTATTTCCTTTTGTATACATAGTGCCTTATACGCATTACGCCGTCATGCTTTTATGAAGGAAAATAATGTCCACCTGGGACTGATGCGGACCTTTGGCCCGATATTGGCACTGGCCGGTGTCCTGGCTGTCCTGTTTTTTGCCGTCATGTTAATTTTGTAATACCGTCCTGCCCGAACACTGACCGATAATACTGGAAATACTCCTGAACAAGTACTGCTGCCCTGCCATCTGTAAAATAATTTTGGAAAATGGCTCCCAGCTCTCCATAATACCAGGCATGCATGCCTTTATCTTTCTGATTAAATTTTTTCCAGAGTTCTTCTCCTCTCTGGGCATATTCATAACTCATGGAATATAAATTCGCCAGCTTATCACCAAGGGTAATATGTAAATATGGTTCCGAACCCTCACACTGGGCAAGATGGTGCACCCTGCTTAAGGTTTCCATTTTCCTTACCTTCCATGTCTCCGCCGCCGGTCGCTCCTCCCGCTTATGCTCACTCTCTGACTCTACAAGATCCGCTATATAATCGCCAAATGTCTCCTTCAGCTCCCTAAGTGTGACCGGAGTATCCTCTAACACGTCATGTAAAAGTGCCGCCGCCTGTTCGTCCATAGAATCTGTCATCTGCTTCACATAATCCCATGTGCGCACCAAATGAATTAAATAGGGAATGTCTGTCCCCTTGCGCATCTGTCCTCTATGCGCCTTCTCCGCAAACAAAAAGGCGTCTTCCAGCATCCGGCACTCCTGTGTCGCCTGATAAAAGGCACCACAAATGGAGCAGATTTCTTCCTCTCTGCTCCGCCTTGTAGCATTTAATAGAGGGCAAAAATAATTTTCTGCCCCCTGTTCTCTTTGCCCGGATGTACAGGATGGAGGTTTTCTCATAGCCCCCTACCGCTGCACACGGCCGGAACCGTCACCGCCGGCCAGCTTCAATACTTCATCCATGGAAACCATATTATAATCCCCTTCAATCGAATGCTTCAGACAGGAAGCAGCCACAGCAAACTCAATCATTTCCTGTGCCCCATACCCACTCAGAGCAGCACAAATCAGGCCGCCTCCAAAACTATCCCCGCCTCCAACGCGGTCTACTATATGCATCTTATATTTTTTGCTGAAATAATAATCACTGCCATCATACAGCATGGCAGACCAGTTATTATCATTGGCAGAAATACTTTCACGCAGAGTAATTGCCACTTTAGAAAAGTGGAAACGGTCTGCGAGCTGCTTTGCCACATCCTTATAGCCCTCGTGATTCACGGTCCCGGATGTAACATCCGTATCCTTTGCCTTAATGCCGAATACATCTGCAGCATCCTCTTCATTGGCGATACATACATCCACATACTCACAGAGCTTTGCCATTACCTGACCGGCCTTCTCTTTACTCCAGAGTTTATTGCGGTAATTTAAATCACAGGAAATCGTTACACCAGCCTCTTTCGCCGCCTTACATGCTTCCATGCAGATTTCTGCTATTTCATCACCCAGTGCCGGAGTAATGCCTGTAAAGTGGAACCAGTCCACTCCCTCAAAGATTTTCTTCCAGTCAAAATCTCCTCTTGACGCTGTTGCTATAGAAGAACCGGCACGGTCATAAATTACCTTAGACGGCCTCTGCGATGCCCCTTTTTCCAGAAAATAAATACCAACCCTATCGCCGCCGCGCACAATATCTGATGTATCCACTCCATATTTTCTCAGAGAATTAATAGCTGCCTGTCCAATCTCATGGGAAGGCAGTTTTGTAACAAATTTAACATCCATTCCATAATTTGCAAGTGAAACAGCTACATTTGCCTCTCCGCCGCCATAAGTAGCACCAAAAGACTCTGCCTGTACAAAGCGGTAATACCCTTCCGGTGCCAGTCTTAACATCAACTCTCCAAATGTCACAATCTTCTTATTCATTTTCTCCTCCAATCATGCATTTCCCCGTATTTTTTTTACTAGTTCAGCCGCTTCCCTGGTCATTTTCTCTATTTCGTCAAACTTCCCGGCGCTGACTAAATCGCCTTTTACCATCCAGCTTCCCCCGCAAGCCAGAATACGGTCATACTTGAGATATGCTTCCACATTCTCTAAATTAATTCCTCCTGTCGGCATAAAAGACAATGTTGTATACGGCGCCGCCACTGCCTTAATCATATTCAGCCCCCCCGCAGGCTCTGCCGGAAAAAATTTGACAACATCCAGACCAAGCTCCATTGCCTGTTCCATCTCGCTCGGTGTCTGCGTTCCCGGCGTTACCGGAATATTTTTCTCCAGACAGTGTTTTACAACGGTTGGATTCAATCCCGGACTCACAATAAATTTTGCCCCTGCTGCCACCGCGCGGTCCACCTGCGCCGTTGTGAGAACAGTACCTGCCCCCACCAGCATCTGCGGAAACTCCTTTGACATAATGCGGATGGACTCCTCTGCCGCCTCTGTGCGGAACGTTACCTCTGCACAGGGCAGACCTCCATTGACTAATGCCTGTGCCAGATTTTTGGCATCTCCGGCATCATTTAACACGACAACAGGTACAATGCCGATTTTACCGATTTGTTCTAATACTGCGTTCATTGCTTCTCCTCTCTTACTTGTCACCAATTCTGTAGCTTACTTACTAGATACAATATATGGATTTATCGCACCTGCCATCTGATTGATTGGCATGGACTGCAAATAAATCTTACCAGGTCCTGTTACAATTGTATTAAAGAATCCCTCGCCCCCCAGGAGTTTATTTTTCAACCCCTTTACACTCTGGATATCCATTTTACATGTTGTCTCCATCGCAGCAAGATACCCCGTATCGATTACCATAGTCTCCCCTGCCTGTAACTCATACTCTTTTACATGTCCGTCAATCTCCAGGAATACTACACCCTGACCAGACATTTTCTGCATAATAAAGCCCTCTCCGCCGAACAGGCCGCCGGCAAGTTTCTTCTGGAAAGCAACCGAAAGCGTTACACCACTGCTGGATGCCAGAAACGCACTTTTCTGCGCAATAATTTCTCGGCCCGGTCCAACTTCAAAATCCAGAATACACCCCGGAAAACTGGAAGCATAGGCAATCTGCCCCGGTCCTCCCTCTGCCGTATAATGGTTCTGGAACATGGCTTCACCGCTGAACATTCTTCCAAACATCTGTCCGGCTCCTCCGCCAACCGTCTCCATTTTCATATTTGGCGTCATCCATGACATAGCGCCCTTCTCTGTAATCATCATTTCTCCCGGCTCTAAATCACAGATAACTACAGGTAACGGTGTTCCCTCAATTGAGTACTTCATATGTACATTTCCCCTTTCTTTTTTTCTACCTAACAGTATAACATGATTTTTCTGAAATAAAAACAATTTTCTTTATTCAAAAATTTCCGAAAATATTTGCTGCAAAAACTTTGCATGCATATATTTTCTTTTTCTGTCCATACTTACTACAAAAGAATATAAAGGAGATAATTTTATGCAACTGACTGAACAGGAAAATAACGTAATTAAAGATTTGCAGACCCAGGAAAAAACATGTGTTGAAAAGTACCGTTTTTACGAGCAGTCCGCCAATGACACACGCTTAAAAGAATTATTTCACCGTATCGGCGATGAAGAGCAGGAACACTTTGACTCTCTTGGTCAGGTACTGCGCGGCGACGTGCCAAATGTGGCATCTGCTAAAGTCGGCATGGAGGGCTACCGCCCGGAAGTTACCTATTCTGCCGGAGATAATTCGGAAGCAAAACATCATGATCAGTTTTTGTGTACTGACTGCATCGCTACAGAAAAACTGGTATCATCCACTTACAATGATGACTTGTTCCGGTTTAATGCCACAAACGTACGCAAACTTCTGAACCACATCCAAACCGAAGAGCAAAATCATGCAGAGATGATTTATAAATACAAAACGACAAACGGCATGGCATAATCCCGCTTCTCCCTGCATATATTGTATGATATGAACCCCGGCGGCAAACTATATTTACACCGCCGGGTCAGGAAGGGAGATACATAGATGAAAAATTGGACATGCTTTCTTTTCACAATTCTTATATTATCTACAACTGTAGGCTGTCAGAAAAATAATGAAGAAACTATTACTACAGAAGCAGAAATCAATGTCTCCGGGCCGGCTGTTCAGAGCCAGAATATTGTCTCTTCCATGATTTCCCTTGATGATATATCACCGGATTTTTTTGCCTATAACATGGCTTCTAATTCCCTGACACTGATCAGCCGTTTTGAAAATACATACACTCTTTACCGCCTCCGCGCAGACGGAAGCCTGCAGAACCCCGGCATCCACTGGCGTATACCGGACGATTATACTCTTGATAACTTTGTATACAGTCCGAGCGGCTCTTTCTATGCCGTGTTGAAGAACTATGACAAAAAAGGGAAAACACATGGCTCTCTCGTTTTACTCCAAAATAAGGGAACCTACAAGACTGTTCCGTTAAAAGGCCTGAATGATATTCCAGACACTAAGCTGGATTCCTATGTTAAAAAAAAGGGAAAGATTAGTGACCGCAGTATTACAGATATCCAGTTCTCCGGCACAGCTTTGGCGATTACTTACAGCAATTATGCCGTAAAATTTTATAACATCTCTGAGGGAATGCCTTTGGGAGCCACAAGCATCACCGGAACCTCCGGGCACAATGTCTTTTATGACAATCTTTTTATTACTACCGGGCTGACCTATGGACGAAAAGGCACTTTGAATTACTACGACATCCGAAATGGAGAAAAACAAAACTCTATCCATATAGATGATATATTATATGTAACGAATTACCGGGAAAAGTTATACATCCTGACAAAAGACAGCATATTGGAAGGAAGGACAACTTCATCCTCCTTTAGTAAATCGGTCAGTATACACGGCTTAAGCCTTCCCTCTAAGACACAAAACCTCGAATTATATGCTGCCAGGGAGGACAAACTCTATCTTGTCTATTGGGACAGCCAGAATCAGACTCTTTTATATCAGATTGATTTAGGTTGAAATTTTTACAATCCATCTTATTCTACAATTGTAACCTTCTTATTCCTTGTTGTAAAGAGGTGAACCAGCGGAGAGGGGGAACCATAGTATGTCGTACCCTCTCTTGCAATTTCTTCCCATTCTGTTTTGTTCATATCACAAGAATCACACCAGTCCTGCCCCGCATACTCGCCAATTATCTCTAAAATTTGCTGTGTAAGACAGCTGTCTACACTTTTCCATGTATCAAGAGCGGGCGGATACATACATATTTTCACCTGAATATCTGCGTTGATCTTCTCGAACTCTTCCAGCTTGTCTTTCACTTCTTTTACAAAAGCATCCCTTTTGGCCGCCAGTTTATTTTCACCGATACAATATACAATAGTCTCTTTTGGAGTGTCTTCCAATAAATCCCGGCTTGCATATAAATCAGCAACTTTCAGTTTCCTGTCCCAGTCTCCCTTTGTTTCCTCACCGGCAAACGCTGTTAATTTCTCTATATACATTTTTTTCATATTGTCCGACTGAACCAATACCTGATCGGCATACATAACAGCCGGAGCCGTAACATAATGCTTCATATTATAAACATCACAAGAATCCGCCTCACCAAATTCCTTTACATAATACGGCGGCACATAAATTAAAGTCTCTGTATTATACCTTACCTTTTTTGCATAAAACTGTGGCGGAATCGTTAAACAGGGATTTTCGTCATCATATGGATCCTGAATATATATCACGTCAGGATGCAGCAGGCCAATATCTATCGTGTCCCATTGTCCCACTTGTACTCCTTCTGGAAAGAAGTCTGTATCTGTTGGCAGCTTGATATCCTTAAAAGTCGTTCTCCCAAAAATATCTTTAAATGCAACAGGTACTAAAACAACATAAACCTCATTGTTTTTATCTTCAAGACTCCTTTCACATATTTTCTTAAACCCATTCCATTCCCTGGAACCGGTAGTAATAAATAATACTACGTTTTTTTGTAGCAATTTCTCATGCAACATTTTTTTCACTGCTTCCCATGCAATTTTACAATCTTTTATACAAGAGACAAACTCCTGGCATTTCAAAATGTCAGAAGCACTCACCAATCGTTCATATGTCTGATAAAGGGCCTCACAAAATGTTTCTATATAAGAAACAATCTCCTTTACATTGGGGTTATCCTCCCCCTTCCATTCTTCTACCAATGTTCCCAAGTCCACTGCTAATTTCTGGCACTCAGGTAATAAATCATTATCTTCTATTCTCTTATCTTTTATTGTCTGTTCCCCAAAACATTCCATCTGCTCCTCTAATACATGGATATATTCCTTTACAATGTCCTTAATGCTCTTATTGGAAGCCTGTTCTGAATTGTCCCTCATAAACATTTCCGGACGAAATGTAAATTCCGGAAGCTCAAAATCGTCCGCCACTGCCTGTAAATTATCCCGCTGCCCTTCAAAAAAAGGATACCCATGCAGCCCCTGACCTTTGTATATCTCCATATAATTGCCATATTTTCTCTGTATCACGGCATGATAATCCGCAGGTACGGGAATGGTTGTATTTTCAAAGGGCAAACGCACCATCTTATCAAAATATTCCTTTGGCATCCCTGCATTTCCCTTTAAAACCCACGGAAATATCTGCCCTACAAAATCCGCTTCCTCCCGGGGCACTCTTGCCATCTGCTCCCCCGCAAGGCGGTAAAGCTCAATGCCTAATTTTCTCCTTGATTGAATATGAGAAAGGTTCCTGTGATATTTTTGTTCTATTATTTTCAGCATCCGCTTTTCCGCAGCATTCAATCCCTGTTCTACTATGGCATCTGCTATTGCTAAAATAAGCTTTATTTCATCGCACCGCTCTTTTTCTTTATCTTCTTCCCTATACAAATAATCCATAACAAAAATATCCACAGCAGCAATATACGGGAAATTATGATATTTATTGAGATGTTCTTCCTCAAAACAAATATGATTCCGATTTACCACCCTGGATAAAAACAGCCAATGATCCTCCTTGGACTCAAAATCATGAATCGCAAACTCTTTTGGCAGCTCTTTTGCTGCCGCCTGCCGAAACCGGATATAATCATCCCTGAGCATGCCGATATCCATATCGTCATCCCACGGAATAAATCCTCCATGCCGTATTGCTCCAAGCATGGTTCCCCAATCGGCGTAGTACTTTATATTATATTTTTGACAGATACGATCTATCTCTTCTAATACCATAAGCTCTGCCGCCCATGCCTGTTTTATAGCTGTGGGAACATAAAATCCATATCTTACTTCATCTTTATAAAAATCAACTGAAAAATCCATTTTACTCTCCATTCCGAAACACTCTTTTCTGAGAAATCTATTCTAATATCGTTTACACCAGCTCAAACATCTTTAACAACTGTTTATCTCCGTGTCCCGGATAAACCATTAGTTCTGAATCCAGGCCTCTCAAGTATGGCAGTGAAAGCCCTGCAAATTCTTTTTTACTCCCCCCTGGCAGCCTCGTAATTGTGGGGTAACCCGTCACAAGCGTATCACCGGAAAATAAAATTTCTCCGTCCATCTCAATACAAATGCTTCCCTTTGAGTGCCCCGGCGTCTCCTTAAGGTACAGCGTATGCCCTTCCCATTCTATTTTCTTTTCTTCCGAAAAAATCTCATCTGCCTCACAGGAATAAGGTTTGATATCCATATTCCTCACATATTCCTGTGTTTCCTTATCCTTTCCAACAAATAAAACCTCCCAGAAATTTGAGAGATTTTTGGATGGATTCGGCAGAGCTTTTGCACATTCCGATGAACATAAGACGCAGACGTGTGAAAAATTCTCCCGCAACCAGTTTACTCCGGAAATATGGTCATAGTGCTCATGGGTAAGCAGCACAAGAATTTGTGATACACTATGAACTTCAAGTAGCTGCAATGCCTCCTCTGATACACAGGGGTCAATAATAAGTGCCTTTTCGTTTTCCAGTATAATATACATTTTAGAATCAATTGGATAAAAGCTATAAATATGTATGTTCATATATTCCGTTCCCCTTTTGCCTATTCTTCTGTTATTAGTTTAACATGATATAATTGCCTTTACAAGTACAAGAAAAGGCCCGGCTGAAAAGCGCGGGCCTCCGAAAAACACTTACAAAGCTAATCAAGTTGTTTTTTCGCTAATATTTCTTCTTTATGGTCGAACAAGTACTGGTCAAACTCCGGAGAGGTTTTCACAAGATCTTCAATCAGCGCATTTTTGTAGCGTTCCGTCAGTGTGCTGTTAAGTCCATCAGGCATGTACACACTTGGAATAATAAATGTATACGCACCACAACAGTCACACACATAGTCTGTTTCTTCAGCAATGCATTCTATAATTCTTCCACATTTTTTACAGTAAC
>DKUB01000030.1:0-172 GCA_002490465.1 Lachnoclostridium sp. UBA7215 | reverse complement strand
TTTTTACAGTAACAAAACATTTTTCTCACTTCTTTTCTTTTTAATATTTTTATATGAATATGGACATATAAATTATATGAATTATATCAATCTCGCTGCTCTTTTTTATATCATATCACTGAACGTTATTGAATTTTAACTGAACACACAAAAAGCAGGTTCTTTTTTCCTA
>DKUB01000013.1 GCA_002490465.1 Lachnoclostridium sp. UBA7215 | reverse complement strand
AATTTCATTTTTTTTGATTTTTTTTCTGAGGAGGGATTTGTGTCTATTTATAAAGGCTCTCTGCTATTTTTATTAATGTTTCTTTTGGCTTTTTTATATTGGTGGCTATTATTGTGTGGTTGTAGGTAGCATCATTCCACATAATCCATGTTTCGTTTCCTTTTACATAGCAATCTCCCACAAAACCTAGAATCGATATCCGTTCTTGCAACTGATATTCTCCATCTGTTATAATACTCATCCCAGTTGACAATTTTGTGCGCGAATATTGTAGATACTTCTTTTTGTTCATGTTCCATTCTATGTAAAGATTTGTGTTATTCTGGTTCAAGGTGGTTTGAGTAAAACCGTCCGGAATCAGTAAAGGAACATCTCTCGTGATAGAGGGAAGAGTAGTATCTGCCGGATTATTAGTATTTTCCTTCGGCGCGATATATGTTTTTACATCCATTTTGCTGTCTGTCAGAAATGATGTTGTATATTGCCACAGATTAATGCCAAATACCCTGGCGCTGACTTCATTTGTTACTAAAAGGCCCAGAATAATTATTGCTGCAATGGCGATTCGGCGCACCATATATCCAACGTGAAGCCTGCTTCCAAAATATTTTTCACTCCAGAACATTCTCCGGATTCTTTTGTCATAGGATTTTGAATAGGCAATGTCCTGTTCTGGCAGTCCTTCTTCGTAAACGAGTGACATTTCTGTTCCCACATAATTGGTAAGCAGGTTCTTGATTTCGTTATCAGTCATTATTTTCCAACTCCTTTCTTAATAGTTCCCGTCCTCTGGGTAGCCTGACCGTGACGGTAGACTCTTTAATGTTTAACAGATTCGCGATTTCTTTTCCTGTAAAGCCATTCACATAATATAAAATCAGTACTTCACTGTAAATTTTTGGTGTGTGACGGAGCACATGATATAATTCCAAGTTTTCCAGCGCTTTGTCTTTAGTGATAAAATACGGTGATGATTCGTAGTTTTCTATCAAAGTTTCGATATTGCGTCTTCTTTTATTTTTTCTGTAACAGTCAATTGCTGTTCTCTCAACTATTATAACGAGCAGACTCTTCGTTTCCCTACAATCAATTTTATTTATTTTATCCAGATGACGGATAATCTTTTCCCACGACTCAATGACAGCGTCTTCTGTATCCTCATGGTGCTGCAGTATATTATAAGCTATGTGATACATTAGTTTATGATATCTCTCGTATAATTTTTCTACTTTTCTCCTATCCTTTGAAAAAGGATTGCCTTTTGAAAAAGGATTGCCTTTCGGAGAGCGTGGCAGAGGTATGGACATAAATAACATTGCATTTCTCCTTCCATGCTTTATCATCTAAAGGGTATCTGCTATTACAAAAAAAAGCAACCCCAAACTTTGTCTGAGGCTGCTCTTTATATCACAGTCTGATGGATTAGAGAGCTTCTACATCAACGTCTTTTAAAAGAGTATTTTTAATTCGGCGTGCGTCGCCTTTCTCAAGCAGGTAAACGCGATAGAGGAGTACCCGCATATGTTCGCCGATTTCTACCGGACGCCGCTCCAGCGAGCGGTTGACGGTAAGTGTCATGCCATTGACTTCAATGGAGAGTTCCAGGTAGCTTCCCCGGAACGCAATGCCGGTAATAACGCCTTCTTCTGAGTATGGCATTAAATCTTTAAATTTCTTATTGTCGCTCTTAAATACTTCTACAAATTCCGGACGAATGATAACCTGACTCCCTTTCGGAAGGTCTTCAAAGCCACGGAATCCGCTGAAATCATTAAATACAGAGGACGTACCGATAAACTGCGAGACAAAGGATGTTTCCGGCCGTTTGTATATATCAATAGGAGTTCCTTTTTGCTCCAGCCGTCCCTCATTAATAATGATAATTTCGTCGGCAACCTCTACGGCCTCGTCCTGGTCATGTGTTACGAAAATGCTTGTGATTCCCACTTTTCCTATCATTTCCTTAAGCCATGCACGGAGTTCCTTTCTGACTTTTGCGTCAATAGCGGCAAATGGTTCATCCAGCAGCAGGAGCTGTGGATTAGGGGCAAGTGCTCTGGCAAATGCCACCCTCTGGCGCTGCCCGCCGGAGAGCTGGTCCGGATAACGTTTTTCCATTCCCTCTAAGCCTACCAGTTCAATCAATTCTTTTACCCGTTTTTTAATTTCCTTTTTTTCTTTTTTTTGCACACGTAGCCCGTAGGCGATATTTTCCTGTACGGTCATATAGCGGAACAGCGCATAGTTCTGAAAAACAAATCCGATGCCGCGTTTCCCGGCAGGGATGTCATTGACTATATTTCCCTCAATAATTACATCTCCACTGTCCTGTTTTTCAAGACCGGCAATCATCCGCAGTATTGTTGTTTTTCCACTGCCGCTGGGACCGAGGAGTGCAATGAGCTTTCCCTGCTCTATACCGAAATTAATATCTTTGGCAGCCTCATAGTCCCCAAAGTTCTTGTTTATATTTTTCATTTCCACATACATATTTATTAAGTCCCCTTCCCGTTATTTTAAGCCCTGTCTGCCACGGTTTTCTACAATCTGCTTCAGAATCAGTATGACAATGGACAGCAGTACCAGCAGCGAGGAAACGGCAAATGCCTGTGTAATGGATTCCGCACCTCCTGCCATGTACAGGGCATCTATTTCCAGCGGCAGCGTAAATGTTTTCCCCCTTGCCTTAGAAACGGCGTATACGGCTCCAAATTCACCAAAAGCCCTTGCCGTACACAAAATAATGCCATACAGCAGCGCCCACTTAATATGGGGCATGGTCACTCTTCGGAATATATTTCCGCCTTTTGCACCCATCATGACAGCTGCTTCTTCCTCTGAAGTACCCTGCGCCTGCATAACGGGGATAAGCTCCCTCGACACAAAAGGAAATGTGACAAAGATAGTTGCCAGTACAACGCCGGGCACGGAAAATACGAGGGATATATCTGTTCCGAGCAAATCATTGATCCAGTCAATGGCCGGTTTTGCCCAGCCGGTTCGTCCAAACATCATAATAAAGGCGAGTCCGGCAATAACCGGTGATATAGAAAACGGTATATCAATCAGAGTTGATAAAAGCTGTTTTCCGCGGAAGTCAAATTTTGTCAACAGCCATGAAGCGCACAGACCGAAAAAGGTGTTGACCACAACAGCGATTACTGTTGCGATAAGTGTAATCTTTAATGCTGCCAGCGTGTTTTTTGCTGTAATGGCGGCCCCGTATACCTCCAGCCCCTCCTTGAGGGAACGATAGATTACCTCTGCCAGAGGCCAGACAAGCATCAGAAGGAAGAAGAGCAAACCTACTCCAATTAGCAGATATGGCACGATTCCTTTTGGCTTTTTTGTATTATTACTATTTTTATTCATCTTTTTCCTCATTCCTCCCCATTTACTAACGTCTTGTTCTTCGTCCGGCTGCGACCTGAATCATTGTAATCAGAAAGAGCAGAAGGAAAGAAATTAACAGCAAAACAAGAGCGATTGCCGCCGCTCCCTCATAATCTACATTTCCGGAATTCAGTTTTTGCATAATGATATAGGAGACCATCTGTGTACCCTCCTTTTCACTGTTTCCTGCTATATAGATAACACTGCCGTATTCACCAATTCCTCTGGCGAGCGCCAGGCCAAAGCCAGTCAGGAGTGCCGGCATCAGCTCGGGCAGAATTACTCTGCGGAAGGTATATACACGGTTGGCGCCAAGCATTTCGCTTGCTTCTTCCAGGCTCTCAGGCAGTTTTTCAAGTACCGGCTGCAGCGCCCTTACGACAAAGGGAATACCAATAAAGACAAGAGCAATGACGATACCTACTTTAGTATAAGATGCCTTGATGCCGATTTTTGCCAGCAGCTCGCCTAATATCCCCTGATCCGAATACATGCGGGAGAGAGTAATGCCGGCGACTGCTGTTGGAAGGGCAAAGGGAAGTTCAATCATACTGTCTACCAGTTTTTTTCCCGGGAAATCATAACGGACCAGAATCCAGGCAAGAATCAGGCCGAATACGGAGTTGATTACCGCAGCAATCAGCGCACACCCGGTACTGGTGATAAAAGCCTGCACGACATTTGGGCGCGAAATCAGCGCCCAAAATTCACTAAATGACAGATGAAATGAATATGTAAGAACGGATGCCAGGGGAATCAGTACCAGCAGCGACAGCATCGCCACTGTGATTCCCATGGTCAGTCCAAAGCCCGGAAGCACTCGCGTGTTCTTCTGCTTTTTAAATATCATGTCAGTCCTCCTGCATTACATGTTGTATATTTCATCGAATATAGCATCATCCGTAAAGAAATCAGCGTATGCCTTATCCCAGCCGCCAAAATCATCAATGGTACACAAATCTACGTCTAAGTCAAAAGTATCGCTGAAGGTGGCAAGGATGTCTTTGTTGGAAGGACGATAAAAGTTCTTGCCTGCCAGTTTCTGTGCTTCATCAGAATAGAGATACTGAAGATATTCTTTTGCCAGTTCCTGTGTTCCGTTTTTGTCTGCGTTTTCGTCTACAATAGCTACGGAAGGCTCTGCTTTAATGCTTATGCTTGGTGTAACCAGCTCATACTGGTCCGGATATTCCTGTATGGAGAGCAGTGCTTCGTTTTCCCATGCAATTAATACGTCACCCTGGCCATTTTCTACAAATGTTGTTGTTGCACCTCTGGCACCGGAATCCATAACCACAACATTTTTATAAATCTTTGACACAAAGTCTTTCATCTTTGCCTCATCGCCGTTAAATTTCTTGTCTGCATAGTACCATGCGGCAAGGAAGTTCCAGCATGCACCGCCGGAGGACTTTGGATCCGGAGTGATGACGCCTACTCCTTCTTTGGTCAGGTCATCCCAATCTTTGATGCCCTTTTCATTTCCCTTGCGGACAAGGAAGACGATAGAAGATGTATAAGGAGCGCTGTTTCCCTCAAATTCACTGAGCCATCCGGATTGAATCAGTCCGGCTTCCTCAATTAATGTAATATCATGGGCAAGTGCCAGTGTCACTACATCAGCTTCATTTCCCTCAATAACGGAACGGGCCTGGGAGCCGGAGCCGCCATGTGACTGTGTAACCTCAACGGTCTTACCTGTTTTTTCTTTATAATAATTGGCAAAGATTTCATTATATGATGCATAAAATTCTCTGGTGGGATCGTAGGATACATTGGTCAGAGTGAGTGTTTCCGATGCATCACTGCTGCTTCCGCTGGCGCTGCCACTGCCGCCATTTCCGCTGTTTCCATTGTCTCCGCCGCATCCGGTGAGAACACCTGTCAGCATCATTACTGTCATTCCTAATGCAACTGCTTTTTTCAAAAGTTGTTTTCTTTTCATTATTATTCCTTCCTTTCCTTTGTGCAAACGTTTGCACAATCCTGTTGACATTTTCCATGTTTTAAGCTAGAATTTTTTGTACACAAAATATTTTTAAACTATTTTAGGATGAAAATCAAGCTAAAAATACGCAAACGTTTGAGTAATGGAGGGGCTATGTCATTAAAACAAATTGCATCTATGGTAGGGACTTCTGTTTCTACCGTATCCCGTGTATTGAACAATACGTCGTCTTCCTGTGCTTCAAAGGAGCTTCAGGATAAAATATGGGCGGCAGCAAGAGAAACCGGATACCGGCCGAATGAGGCGGCGAGGGAACTCAAAAAAAGCGGTCGTCCGGAGTCGGCAGCCGTACACATTTCCATTGTGATGGCACGCGTTACTGCAGAAGGAGATCCGTTTTTTTCGGAAATACTGCGAAATCTTGAAATAGAATTATTAAAACAGAAAGCGGTAATTGACCGTATTATTCATGTAGAAGATTTTGTGCGGAATAATTTGTCTGACAGCAGCGGTGTTATTATTCTGGGACGGTGTTCTCCGGAATTGCTGAAAAAAATCCAGGCCCAGAACAAGAATATTGTGGGAATATGGCGCAATCCTATGAATTTTAATATTGATGAGGTAGTCTGTGATGGAAAGAAAGCTGCGGAGCTGGCACTGAATTATTTATTGTCACTCGGCCACAGGAGGATTGCATATATCGGTGACTGTTCTTATGAGAGCCGGTATGTGGGCTATTGTGATACGCTGTTCCGCAACAATATTCCGCTTGATTATAATTTGATTAAACAGACAAATCAGACGCATGAGGAAACGGAGAGGGCCTTTTGGGAATTGTTAGAGAAGAAGAAAACAGGAGAAGATGATTTCAGTGCAATATTTTGCGCAAATGATTATTCTGCCATCCGCGTGCTTGAGCTTCTTGGACAGCAAAAACCGGCCATCCGCCGCTCAATATCCGTGATTTCAATTGATGATATTGAAGAGGCCCAGAACACCAGGCCGTATCTCACAACGATTCATATTCCGCGTCAGGAGATGGCACATCTGGCTGCCAGCCTTTTGATTGACCGCATTACCAGAGGACATCAGGAAGTAGTGCGAATTGAATTTCCATGCCGGATTATCTATCGGGACAGTTGCTTCTCACAGCAGAATTTGTTATAATTTTTGTTATATAGCGAGGAGGATTTTATGGACATTAATAAGAAAATCGCAGAGGAACTGAAAATAAAAGTATGGCAGGTAGAGGCAGTTGTCAATCTGATAGAAGAGGGCTGTACAATACCTTTTATTGCAAGGTACAGAAAAGAGCAGCATGGTTCTCTGGATGATGAACAGCTGCGTAACCTGGATGAGAGGCTTACCTATCTGCGTAATCTGGAGGAACGGAAAGAGACAGTTCTTGCGAGTATAGAGGAGCAGGGGAAGCTGACAGAGGAGCTGCAGCAGAAGATTATGGAGGCCCAGACCCAGGTTGTGCTGGAGGATTTGTACCGCCCTTACCGCCCCAAACGCCGTACCCGTGCGACGATTGCCAAAGAGAAGGGATTAGAGGGACTTGCCAATATTTTATTGCTGCAAATGACGGAACGGCCAATGGAAGAGGAGGCAGAGGCTTTTCTGAATGATGAAAAGGAAGTAAATACGCCGGAGGAAGCGCTGCAGGGAGCGATGGACATTCTGGCAGAATCCATTGCGGATGAGGCAGATTACCGCATGGTCATCCGAAAAAGGACGATGGAACAGGGCGTGCTGCATTCTCAGGCAAAGGATGAGGAAGCAAAGACCGTTTATGAAAATTATTATGATTTTGAGAGTTCTCTGAAAAAGTTGTCAGGCTATCAGGTTCTTGCCATCAACCGTGGGGAAAAGGAAAAGGTGCTTGGTGTCAGCATTGAGGCGCCGGAGGATGAAATTCTCCGTTATCTGAATAAACAGGTGATTCAAAAAGATAACAGAAATACAACGCCGTGGCTGGAAATGACGGTGGCAGACAGTTACAAGAGGCTGATTGCGCCTGCTGTGGAGAGAGAAATCCGAAACAGCCTGACAGAGACGGCAGAGGATGGTGCAATACGGGTATTTGGTAAAAATTTGCAGCAGCTTCTTATGCAGCCGCCGATTGCAGGGCATGTCGTTTTGGGATGGGACCCGGCTTTTCGCACCGGCTGTAAACTGGCGGTTGTGGACGAGACGGGAAAGGTAATGGATACGATTGTTGTATATCCGACCGAGCCGCAAAAAAAGATAGAGGAGACAAAGCGCATTGTAAAGGGATTGATAGAAAAATACAATATCAGCCTGATTTCGGTGGGAAACGGTACCGCATCCAGAGAGTCTGAGCAGGTTATTGTTGAGATGCTGAAGGAGCTGAACAAACCGGTACAGTATATTATTGTCAATGAGGCCGGAGCCTCTGTGTACTCTGCAAGCAAATTGGCGACAGAAGAGTTTCCGGAGTTTGATGTAGGACAGCGGAGTGCCGTGTCTATTGCCAGACGCCTCCAGGACCCTCTGGCGGAGCTTGTAAAGATTGAACCCAAGAGTATTGGTGTGGGACAATATCAGCATGATATGAATCAGAAAAAACTAGGTGAAGCACTTGGGAATGTGGTGGAGGACTGTGTAAACCATGTTGGAGTGGATTTGAACACGGCGTCTGCCCCTCTCTTAGAATACGTGTCTGGTGTATCGAAGGCAATTGCAAAAAATATTGTGGCTTACCGCGAAGAACATGGAAGATTTAAAAGCCGTAAAGAGCTTTTGAAGGTGGCAAAGCTTGGCCCGAAGGCATTTGAACAGTGTGCCGGATTTATGCGTATTTCCGAGGGGAATAATCCGTTGGATGCTACCAGTGTGCATCCGGAATCTTATGCGGCGGCAGAGGAGCTGCTGCACCAGCTTGGTTATCATCTGGCTGATATTGGGTCCGGACTGACGGGTTTGTCACTGGTTACCAAAGACCGCAAAGGTCTTTCAGCCAAAATAGGAATCGGAGAGGAAACGCTTGATGATATTATAAAAGAGCTGGAAAAACCGGGAAGAGATCCCCGTGATGAGATGCCAAAGCCGGTACTCCGCACGGACGTTCTGGATATGAAGGATTTGAAAGAGGGGATGATACTGAAAGGAACGGTGAGGAATGTAATAGATTTTGGCGCGTTTGTAGATATTGGCGTCCACCAGGACGGGCTTGTACATATATCAAAGCTGACAGATAAAAAGTTTGTTAAGCATCCGCTTGATGTCGTGAGCGTGGGGGATATTGTGGAAGTTAAAGTACTAAGTGTGGATGTTTCCAAAAAAAGAATTCAATTGTCAATGATATTGTGAGGAGAGAGCAGATGGGGAAAATTGGAAATGGCATACGTGTAATATTATTAGCAGGACTTATTGGAATTGTGTTATGCGGGTGCGGAAAAGAGGAACAAGAAAATACGGCGTTATCAACACAGCCGGAAACTGTGAAGTATGAGGAGACGGATTTTGCTGTCCTTCCGGATGAGAGTATTATAACACAGGAGGGGATGCTTACTATCCATTCGCTGCAAAGAGACAGGGAAGACAGAGTTGCCATGTACATTCCGGAAATGGGAACGGAGGATGGAGAATATTATCAGCAGGTGACGGAATATGCCTTAGACAATAACGGAAATTGGGAGCGTAAAAATATATGCGAAAAATCGCTTACCAAACGAGTGATAAAGAAGGGGGATTCCTGGATTTATTCTATACCATATGTAATCCGCGGGGATGATGGAGAGCTGTATGCCCTGCTGCAGATGGAGCAGCCGGTGCTTGCAGATGAGGAGCCGGAACAAAACGATGGGGAGAGTACATCTTCTGTCCGCTATTCTGTCCTGCAGCTGGATGAAGAACAGGACCAGTTTTATGAGGTCTCTCTCCGGCTTGAAGACCGGTCTTTATCAGAAGTAGATACCTCTGTTGATATGTTAAAGCAGTTTCATGTTATGGAAGATGGGACATTATTTTTTGCGTTTGGTAACCGCACCGTTGTCCAGTTTGATGCCGATTCCGGTGCACCGGTTGCTGTGTGTGAAAATGTTCCGGATAACGCTTTTACACAAAATGTATGTTACGGGGACAAACAATTTGTCTTTTATTCTCTGAGCAATAAACTGCTCAATATACTGGATTTAGATACTATGACGATTACAAAAAGCTTTGGGGAAGATGTGCCGGAGGACGCAAGGAAAAAAGAATGGAGTTTCGATACACATACTAACGACTGGAATATGTTTGGCTTTAATACATCGGGATTGTATTCGATACGCCCGGTCGGTAAAAATGTTTCCATTCAGAAACTCAGCAGGGACGGTTCCTTTGATAAATTAGAGGATGCCACAATATATGACATCCACGTTGATGAAGAAAATAATATTTATATTCTGATACGAAAGAGACCTGAAGACAGCTATGAGTATGAAAATGCGTGGGAGTTCGGCGTATATAAATACTCTGCTGCCCGGTAAGATTTTAATTGATTTGGAAGACAATAATATCATTCTGACTGTAAACAACATCAGATTGTGCCATCCATGCCTGCAAATCAGGGATATTGTAGCTTCCCTGTTCGTTCGGGCCAATCACAATATAGTCTATGCCGTATTCGGCCAGCAGGGTATCCCTTGCAGCAGGATTTTGATAAATTTGTGCTACATCTGCTTCTGCCTGTGCATAGTCAACGCCGTGATAGTAGAGAAAGCTGCTGGAACCGCACATGATGTTTCGTCCGGTGAGGGATGCTATTGCATTGTTGTGGTTTGTTGCAGTCAGAAAAATGTCATCCGGTGAAGTATTGTCTTCTGCCCATTCGGCCAGTGCTACATATGTTTTGCTGTATACTTCATAATCAGAGACGTATTCCCTTCCCATTGTGAGCACAGCAGAAAGGGAGGCCAGAATCAGGACAGCCGATACGGTGACGGAACGGGATATTTTTTTCCTTGAGGAAGAAAATAATTTTGGTATTGTTTCCCATACAAAGTCAGCAGCTGCAATGCAGAGGAAAAGATAAGCAACCAATAAAAGTTTGTTATTGTCATAAGGGTTTGGCTGAAACAGAATAAATTCACAGATTACCCAGAGGAAAGCGGCGGGGAACATAACCGGGCGCTGTTTTTTTGTGCCGCATACGAGGGCGGCGACAGGGAGGAGAAACATGATTCCAAGATTTTTCATGTAAAACATAAAGTAGCCGTCACCGATTTCCGTGCTGTTTGCCCAGTTAAAACTGCCCCGTACAAATTGTTCTCCCTGGGCCTGCTGGAACGTAAACCCAATCAGCTGTGGGAGGGCAAGGATAAGTACAACGCAGAGAAAAACGCCCCAGGTCAGAAGTGTCTGCTTGGAGACGCACGTAACGAGCAGGTAAATAAGGGTGCACAAAAATGCTGCGACAATGACAAGCCCGAAAACCAGGATAGTATCGGGCGTAAAGGCGTCCGGACTGCATTGTTTCTGCCGGATGAATGACATAACGGCAAGGAAGACAACGGTCAGCAGCAGACGTACCCATAAAGGGAGCGTTTTGTCAGAATGTTTTTTCTGATAAGCGGAATACAAATCCTGTAATAAAAATCCTGCGCACAAAATGCCGAGAGAGAGGAAAGAATGCGTGTGGATTAACACAAGCCCCCCGGCCAATATGCCGCTGATGGAGAAATATATGTTATCTTTTAATGTAAGAGTGTTCTGCGAAGTCTCCCGTCCTCTCAGTAACAGGTAAAGGACCGGAAAAAGGACTGCCCATCCGAAGAGCGTGGCGCGCTGTGGAATTAACATATCGCAGATAATATTATGCCACTGTATATTTTCTGTGACATAGTTGGTCGGCGTCTCATAAAATGCAGAGAATATGCGGGTGAAATTATCCGTGTTTTCTCCATCCGGCAAAAAGTAAAAGAAACCGAATCCACCATTAAAAAAGAATAAGATAAAAGCGATAAACGCTTTGGCGCGGTAAGAGTTCCCTAAACTTTTTAATATCTGTCTGGCGAAAAGGTACATGCCGAAAAATACCTGCAGGAGCGCAGCAAACATTGGAAGCAGATAAGCAGTCCGAAGGGAGGTGCCAAAGAGATAGAGGCTTGAGGAAATACTGTCGGACAAAAACGGGTAGGCAAGTTTTGTACCAGGCAGAATTGAGTAATCCGGCGGAAAGGTCTGCTGCTTTGCAATACTGGTGATGAAACCAAGGTGCATGTTCATGTCGCCGTAGGTGCTCTGGCCGCTGTGCATGGCACCATCCAGATAGGAAATGGTGTGGTGATTCAGAACGATTACAACAAAAATAAACAGAGGAATCAAAAGGAAAAGCACTGGATTATCTGTTAAAATATTTTTAATGTTCGCGAATAAAGAACCTTTCCTTGCATCTGCTATACGTGAGGCCAGTATTTCTTTCCCACCTCTCCAAATGGAAACAGCACAGAGAAACATCAGCGTGATTAGTGCCGCAATGTGGGCAGCAAAGCTAAAATTAAGAAAAAAGGCATATAAAACAGGCAGCCACTGAAGGCTGAAACTGCCAATGACGCTTCCGAGAAAAACGGCCGTCATATTTTTTTCTTTTTTAAATAATACACCGGCGAGAAGAACTCCCATTAACTGATACAGTATAAAATAACCGATTCCACATATGTTCCCAATCAATGAACCAAACATAAAATCCTCCCCAATATAAATACATTTTTAACCAATTATCACAAATCAACAGGGAAATGTCAATGAATCGTTACAAACATGCTTATCATTTTCAGAATTATATGTTATACTCTTGTACGAAACCTTTGCAAGTGAAAAGAAATGGAGAGTGCTTATGACAATCGAAATGGATGTTAAAATGGATACAAAATCCCTGGGAGGGTTTCTCCTGTACCACAATTACGCAAGAGTGGCGGGGATTCTCAGTGTGTTAATCAGTCTGGCAGCGCTTGTCGGGCTGATTTGGAAATGGGACAGCTGGATGCTCACACAGAAAGTTATGCTGATTGTTCTGGCATTGTTATTTACAGTTATTCAGCCGATTATGCTTTTGTGGCGCGGGAGCAGAAGACTTCAGACAGAGGATTTTCAGATACCGTTTCATTATGTATTCCGTGATACTGGTTTGGAAATCAGCCAGAATGAGCAGAAGCAGGAGTTTCAGTGGCAGGATGTGCGCAAAGTCGTCTACCGCAAAGATGCACTCTATGTTTATATGTCTGCTGTCAGTGCATTTGTCCTGCCAAAAGACCAGTGCGGAGGCAGGTTTGATGAACTCGTAAAATTAATGAAGGAGCACACAGGAAAATGATGTGGGAAAGTTCGTGTTGGCAGGACACATTTTCTATTGCTGTAGAACTGGGAAAAAAAACTAGTTCCGGAGATATCTATTGCCTGGAGGGCGAACTTGGTACTGGTAAAACCGTGTTTGCCAAGGGACTGGCAGAGGGGCTCGGTATTGATGAGCCGATTACCAGTCCGACCTTTACTATTATTCAGGAGTATTACAGCGGCCGTATTCCCCTGTATCACTTTGATGTTTATCGGATTGCGGATATAGAAGAAATGTACGAGATTGGATATGAGGAATATTTTTTTGGAGAGGGCGTCTGCCTGATTGAATGGGCAAGCCGGATTGGAGAGCTGCTGCCCGCAGGATGCAGGACAATTTCAATTGAAAAAGATTTGGAAAAAGGATATGATTATCGTAAAATAACGATTTCGGATTAAGAGGGAGGAACTCATGAATATATTGGCAATTGACAGTTCCGGACTGGTGGCGACGGTTGCACTGCAGTGTGATGATATACTGGCAGGTGAGTATACCATTCACAATAAAAAAACACACTCTCAGACACTTCTGCCGATGATTCACGATATGCTTGAAATGGCAGGAATGGAGATTCAGGATATCGATGGTATTGCGGTGGCAGCAGGACCGGGGTCGTTTACCGGTCTTCGGATTGGGGCATCCACGGCAAAAGGGCTTGCCGGGGCATTAGGTATTCCAATTGCAGCAGTTCCGGCTCTTGAGGGACTGGCATACAATCTGGCTGGTGCGGATGCCCTTGTGTGCCCTCTGATGGATGCAAGAAGAAACCAGGTGTATTATGGCATATATGATGTGAGTGGAGAAGAACCGGTGGTTTTGTCAGAACAGGATGCCGCCCCTGTCGGGGAGGCGGTAAAAAAAGTAAATGAGCTTGGAAAGCCGGTAATTTTTATTGGGGATGGTGTTCCGGTTGTCCGCGTTGTTTTGCAGGATGTTATTGTGCCGTGGAAAATAGGGGCAGACAGTGTTCGTTACCAGAGAGCATCATCAGTAGCAGCCTTAGGGAGAAAGTATATGCAGCAGGGAAAGGTGATGGATGCGGCGGAATTTGTACCGATTTATCTGCGCCAGTCTCAGGCTGAGAGGGAGAGGAACAGGGCTTAACTAAACAGAGTGCTATACCGGACAAGAACAGTATGATATCGCTGTATTGACTCAAACTATTAACGGATTGCCCCGAGTGGTAAATATTACAACTGGAAATGTGTGTCTTGTGTTGTTATAATATAGTTAGCTCAACGGCTCCGTTAAGCTACCTTTAAAAAGAGGGGGAATCGGGTGATGGAACAAAATATATGCTGCAATGCCTGTGGCCGTGAACTGCAGATGCAGCAGGGGATTCTCCGTGAAGATGCCTTGGTTGTAAAAAAAAGCTGGGGATTTTTTTCCCGCAAAGATTTAGAAGTACATGAGTTTGTACTTTGTGAAGCGTGTTATGACCATATGGTGTCGGGCTTTCAGAAGCCGGTATCTGTTTTGCCCAAAATTGAAGTTTTAGATGGGGAATGAAACCAAAAGAAAAGGAACTCTGCGTATTCGTGGGGTTTCTTTTTCTTTATGATTTGAAAAAGAAAAAAATATATGGTAAAATACTGGTAACAGCGTTATAATCGCTGCGATAATGCCGCAGTGATATACCGCAGGGAGAATGAAATGGAGGATTCGCATGTTAGATGTATGCCTTTTAGGGACCAGTGGCATGATGCCAATGCCGGGGAGAGCCCTGACGGCCCTGATGACCCGCTATAACGGGAGCAGTTTATTAATTGACTGCGGGGAGGGAACGCAGGTCCGTATCCGTGAAAGAGGATGGAGCATGCATGATATTGACGTGATATGCATTACCCATGTACATGGCGACCATATCAGCGGATTGCCGGGACTTCTTCTTTCCATGGGAAATGCCGAGAGAAAAGAACCGCTTCATTTGATTGGGCCTCGTGGTGTGCGCAAGGTGGTAGAATCTTTACTTATAATTGCACCGGGGCTTCCTTTTGATATACAGTACACAGAATTGACAGAAAAGAGACACAGCCTGACGTTGAATGGCTATGAATTACAAGCATTCAGGGTAAAACACACGGTGACCTGTTATGGTTACAGCCAGTTGATCCACCGCGCAGGGCGGTTTGATGTGGAGAGGGCAAAACAGCAGCAGATTCCGATACGGGCCTGGAATCGCCTGCAAAAGGGCGAGGACGTAGAACTGGATGGGCATATATATACGCCGGATATGGTACTTGGCCCGACCAGAAAAGGACTGAAAGTAACTTACTGTACAGATACAAGGCCGATTCCGGACATTGCAGAAAATGCTGTTGGCGCAGATTTATTTATTTGCGAAGGGATGTATGGAGATTCCCAAATGAAGGGAAAGGCATGCGAAAATCAGCATATGATGTTTCAGGAGGCTGCGATGCTCGCTAAAAAGGCGGGGGTATCAGAGCTTTGGCTGACACACTATAGTCCATCGCTGATCCGCCCGGAAGAATATATGGATGAAGTCAGAGAAATATTTCCGGCGGCGAAACCCGGTAAAGACAGAAAAACAAAAGTGCTGGAGTTTGAACAGGATGATTAACGGTCTGTAAGGAAAGGAGGGACGCATATGAAAAAGAGTACAAACAATCGGGCAAATATTGTGGCATTCATTTTAGTAGTGGCTCTTCTGGTGGCGGGAGGATTTGTTTTATATTATACGTATATGCATAAACAGCAGACGCAGGAATCTGTGAAGATTCCCACGACAGAAACAGAAAAACTTATAGCAAAAGATTTAGAGGTTGGTTATCCGGAGACCCCGGTAGAGGTTATGAAACTTTGGGGACGTCTGAATCAATGCATCTATAATACGGCAATGGGGGAGGAACAATTTAAACAGATGCTGCATCAGCTTCGCGGACTGTACAGCAAGGAGCTTTTGGAGCAAAATCCTGAGGATGACCATTTGAAGCAGTTAGAAGCAGAAGTGTCAGCGTTTCAGAGTGCCAAACGTAAGATTTCCAGCTATTCAGCAGATACAGGTGTTTCTGTGAGCTATAAAACAATTCAGGAGCGGGAGAGTGCAAAAGTAAGGATATCTTATCTGGTTAATTTAAACCCGGGCAAAGGGCATACAAAATTGTACCAGCTCTTTATTCTTGTCAAGGAAGAAGGCAAGTGGAAGATTCTTGGATTTAAAGAAGAGAACGAGGAATGAATACAATGGACATGAAAGATACGGCGATTCTTGCAATTGAGAGTTCCTGTGACGAGACAGCAGCTGCTGTTGTGGTAAATGGCAGAGATGTAAAGTCAAATATTATTGCCTCCCAGATTGATATCCATAAGATATATGGAGGTGTTGTTCCGGAAATTGCATCTCGCAAACACATTGAGAAAATAAATCAGGTAGTTGATGAGGCACTGTCAGTGGCGGACATGCGGCTGAAAGATGTGGATGCCATCTGCGTTACTTATGGACCTGGCCTTGTCGGAGCACTTCTGGTTGGAGTTGGGATGGCTAAAGCATTAAGTTATGCCGCAGGCAGGCCTTTGGTTGGTGTTCATCATATTGAGGGGCACATTTCTGCAAATTATATAGAAAATAAAGATTTAGAACCGCCATTTATATGTCTTGTAGCATCCGGGGGGCATAGTCATCTTGTCCATGTGTTAGATTATGGAGAGTATGAAGTATTAGGGCGTACACGTGATGATGCGGCAGGGGAGGCATTTGATAAGGTGGCGAGAGCGATTGGTCTTGGTTATCCTGGCGGTCCGAAAATTGATGCGCTTTCTAAGGAGGGCAATTCGGATGCAATTATTTTTCCGCGTGCTTCTATTGAGGGTGCCCCCTATGATTTTAGTTTCAGCGGCGTGAAATCAGCAGTCCTTAATTATATGAATGGCTGTAAGATGAAAGGGGAAGCTTATGTGGAGGCAGATATTGCAGCCTCTTTTCAAAAAGCAGTGGTAGAAGTTCTTGTTTCCCACACAATATTGGCAGCAGAAGATCTTGGTATTTCCAAAGTGGCTATTGCAGGAGGAGTGGCATGTAATTCCGGTCTCCGCAGGGCAATGTCTAAGGCGTGTGACGAAAACAAATACCGCCTTTTTATGCCGTCCCCGCTTTTATGTACAGACAATGCAGCCATGATCGGGGCGGCGGGCTTTTATGAATTTAAAAAGGGAGTGCGGCACGGTCTGGATTTGAATGCTATACCCAACCTGCCGCTGGGAGGATGACAAGCGGGAGGAGAAACGAATGAAACTGGAAGTGAGGAACATTCGAAAAAGCTTCGAAGGAAATGAAGTGTTAAAAGGTGTGAGTTTTTCTGTGCAGAGCGGGCGGGCACTTGGACTGCTCGGCAGAAATGGTGCTGGTAAGACGACCACTATTCGCATTATCATGGATATTTTTCATGCGAACGAGGGAGAAGTGCTGTTGGATGGTAAAGCATTTGAGGCATCCAAAAATCAGGTGGGATACCTGCCGGAGGAGCGCGGAATGTATCCCAAAAAGACGGTTCTCGAGCAGATGGTATATTTTGCCAAACTGCGTGGCATGGAAAAAAAGAAAGCGGTAGAAAGTGCGAGAAGATGGCTTGAGCGGCTGGAGGTTCTTGAGTATGAGAAGCGTAAGATGGATACGCTTTCCAAGGGGAACCAGCAGAAAGTGCAGCTGGCAGCGACGCTTGTGTGCGATCCGGACATCGTTGTACTGGATGAGCCGTTTTCGGGACTTGATCCGGTAAATTCACAGATACTCAAAGATGTTATCCGGGAGTTGATTGCCGGAGGAAAAATTGTGATTTTTTCGAGTCATCAGATGAGCTATGTCGAGGAGTTTTGTGAGGATATTGCAATTATCAACAATGGAGAAGTGGTTCTTTCCGGTAATCTGGACGAGATTAAGGAAGAGTATGGGGAAGGAAGGAAAATTCTGTCAGCTCAGAATATGACGATTTTGGAGCTTGAGAAGTACTGTATGGAAAAGTTATCTGATGTGTTGGAAGTCGAGGGGCGGAATAAGCATAATATTATTTTTGTAATGAAAGATGGTATAGATCAGTGGAATGTGTTGGAGCGTATACGCAGAGAGAACATAGAGATTGCCCACTTTGGTTCTTATGAGCCTTCCCTCAACGATATTTTTGTGTCCTGTGTGGGGAAGGAGGAGTGACAAAGGATGAAAAAATTATGGAATGTTTATTGTTTTGAGTTGGGAAATTATTTTAAGAGCAAGTCCTATGTGCTCTCGACAATTTTAATCTGTGTACTTGTTGTGGTCTCAATCACGATACCAAACCTGCTGTCCTCAAAGAGCTCCGAGGGGGGAAGTGGAAGTGAGGACAGCAGTGCCATTGCAGAAACAATTGCCATTTATGATTCGGAAGGGATTGTCAGTGATGAGTTGATTCTCTCTTATGGCAAGACGGATATTAAGCGGATGAAGAGCGAAGCCGAGATAAAAAATGCAGTGGCTTCTGAAGAGGCAGAAGTTGGTTTTGTCGTTCGTTCTGTCCAGGAGTTTGACTATTATGTGTACAATAAATCAATTTACGATATGGCTGGAGAGGTATTTTGTGACCTGATGGAAACGGCGGCAAAAACAAAGTATTGTGAAGAAAAACAAATTGACTATAAAGAATTGTCCCGTCTGGACAGCGAAAATATTGTATGCCATGAAAATGTGCTCGGCAAGGATTCCGAGAATAATTACTGGTATAGTTATATTCTCGTGATTCTCGTATTTATGGTAATTGTTATGTATGGCATGATGATTGCGACAAATGTCGCAAATGAAAAAAGTAACCGGACGGTGGAGATTCTTGTGACGAGCACGTCAACGACCAGCTTACTGTTCGGAAAAGTGTTTGCCGGAGCTACGGCCATTCTATTTCAGCTTGGGTTGATCTTTTCAAGTTTGCTTGGGGCATATCAGCTGAACAAAGATGGACTGGGAGGGATGCTGGACATGCTGCTGGACATTCCGGCTGGTGTGCTTGTATCATTTGGTGTGTTTGGTATTGGCGGGTTCCTGATTTATGCGTTTATGTATGGGGCACTGGGGGCACTTGTATCCAAAATTGAAGATTTAAACAAGAGTGCCGGGACTGCGCAGATGATTGTTATGCTTGTCTATTTTCTTGTGCTGTTTCAGATGCAGGAGCCGGACGGAATTGTAATGAAAGTGTTGTCTTTCCTTCCTGTCAGCTCGTACAGTGCCATGTTTATCCGCATTGCGATGGGAACAGTTTCAATATGGGAAATTGTGTTTTCTGCTGTGCTTTTATATGCGTCTGTCGTGGGACTGGGTTTTGTTGCGGCCAAAATATTCCGTAATTCCACGCTTCGTTATGGTAATCCAATAAAACTCTCAAATGCCATCAGGGGACTTAGGAGTAAAGAACTGTAAGGGCATGGGGGAGATTGATTGCCGGACATTTTTTATAAATATGAGGGTTGAATTTTTTTCTTGACATGTTTTGGAAGGAATGATATACTAGTCAAGCAGTCTTGGAGAGGTGTCCGAGTGGTTTAAGGAGCCGGTCTTGAAAACCGGTGACTCCGAAAGGGGCCGTGGGTTCGAATCCCACCTTCTCCGTTTTTGGGAGAAGGTATCTCCGTTTCGCAGGAGAAGGTTTCTCCGTATGGCAGGATAATCTGTCTGCCGATATATTTTAATAAGGTAAAATTATTTAGCTTTGGAGAAGTACCCAAGTGGCTGAAGGGGCTCCCCTGGAAAGGGAGTAGGTCGTTAATAGCGGCGCGAGGGTTCAAATCCCTCCTTCTCCGTTTTTAAAGTTTGGAAAGTACTGAAATTTAGTGCTTTCCAGACTTTTTTTGTTCCAGAAAATTTTTGTTGTCAGTAAGGGAATCAGACGATATAATAAAGATAAAATACTTACCTCTTGAAAAAAATAAACAAAAGCTGGTAAAAGGTGATGTTATGGATAAAGGAATAAAACAATTATATTATATATTTGCGGCTGTTGGAATTGCTCTTGCTTTGCTATCAGAGATGATAAACAATATTAATGTAGAAGACCGTTTTCCGGATGAGCCGGCTCAGGTCTGGGACAGCTATATGCAAAAAACAGAGAAAGAGGGCTCTTTTTATTTTCAAAGATTACTCCCAGAGGGGGAGATTGAGGGAAAAGAAATCGGTTATAATACAGTACATATGCTTCTTGAAGTTACAATTGATGGAAAAAGGGTTTATTCCCTGGACTGCAGTGAGGGGCAGAGAATAAAAACAACCGGTTATCAATGGAATTTTATTACCTTGACGAAACAGGATGCCGGAAAAGAAATTATATTTAAGGTAACACCTGTTTATGCGGATAGTAAGCCCAACGGGACATTTTATTTCGGCACTGCGGATAAAGTAGAGCGGTTGATAGTTAGAGAGAGACTGGTTCGTTTTCTGGTTACCGGAGCTATATTGCTTGTTGGCGTTCTGATGTTGATTTATCTGCTTCTGATAGAAAAAGAGGCAAAAAAAGACGATGGGCTGCTGAATTTTACAATATTTGTTATTATGCTTGGAACATGGCTGGTTTGTGAATCCCAGCTTGTAGAATTGTTTTTGCCGTGGCAGCATGCCCTTGTATATATAGACCATGTAATGCTTATGATAATGCCAATTCCGTTTTTGCTGTTTATGCGCCAGATGTACAAAACCAGGGATAATAAGTTATGGGATATTTATTGCTGCGTTAATTATCTGATTATTATAGTGCGGCTTCTGCTACAGTGTATTGGTTGGCAGGATTTAAGGGAGACACTGTGGATGACGCATATATCAATCGGATTATTTGTATTGATTGGCATTGGTTTCAGTATATATGAAATTATTTTTAATAAGATTACGCCGCAGGTGCGCCTGAACATGTGTTGTTTAATGGTAATAATGATTAGTACCGTTCTGGAGCTCGCACAATATCGTATCAATAATAAAAGCACGCCGTTTGGAAGTCTGGGTTTTCTTTTTTATAGCTGTGTAATGGGGATTTCGACTCTCCGGAAATCACGCCGTCTGATGCGGGAGGCAAGAGAGAGCGCTATTTATCGCAAGATGGCTTATACTGACGGTTTGACCGGATTGTTTAACCGGGCTGCTTTTAACCGGGATATTATCAGCCGTGTTATAGGGAACGGCAAAGAGGGGAATGTTGGTGTGCTTCCCACTACATTATTTATGTTTGATTTAAATGATTTAAAAAAATGCAATGATAATTATGGTCATGAATATGGAGACCGTTATATTACTATGGTTTCTAAGGGACTGAAAAAAATATTTGAAGAGGGCGGCAATTGTTATCGTATTGGAGGGGATGAATTTTGTGCTCTGATATCCGATACTTCTCAGAAAGGGATTGAGGAAAGAAAAGCAAAGTTAGAACAGTTTTTAAAAGAAGAGAACGGTAAAAAATTTGTTGTGCCGGTCAGCGTGGCAGTTGGCTATGCAATCTATGAGCCGGGAGTGGACAAGTCTCTGGATGACACAATGAAGCGTGCAGATGAAATGATGTATCAGAATAAGCAGATGATTAAGAGAAAAAATAATATTTAAGTGAGTAAGGGGGCAAAATGAGCAATAATAATATGGAAACCATACAATATCATGAAATGATTCAATATGTGAAAGAAAAGCTTCTGCAGTATGATCAGGCGCAAAGTGATGGAAAAAATATAGTTCAGTATAATCGCTTTGACCATACAATGCGGGTATATCATTGGATGCAGATTTTATATGTCGGTTTTCCGCAAAAGGAGCAAATAGATATAGAGGCTCTTTCTGTTGCGACAATTTTTCATGATATTGGATATTGTGAGGTGGAAAATATACATAATCATGCAGCAATTGGCGCAGAGTATTGCAGAGAATATCTGAAACAAAATAATTATGATACAGCCCGGACTGATTTTATTTGTGATTTAATAGCAAGGCATTCAGATAAGAAAAACATGTATGATATTCCAATGGAACTGGTGCTTTTGCGTGAAGCGGATTTGCTGGACGACACGGGAGCGCAGGGACTGGTATTTGACATATGGATGGAAACAGCCTGTAAGAGGGATGTTTCTTTCGAATCTATTCTAAAACATATGGAAAAATATACCGTACGTCTCATGCAGGATAATCCAATGAGAACAGAAAAAGCAAAAGAGATTTGGGAAGAAAAGAGAAAGTTAACAGAGACCTTTGTAAAATCATACCGAAAAGACCTGCAGGGACCTGAAAATATGTAATAGAAATTTGTTGAGAAAAATAATTAAAAAGTGATTGACAAAAACTGACATCTTTGGTAATATGGAATCCGTCGGCGCGGTTTTTAAAATGTTTATTCTGAGAATAAAATATTTATTTTGAGAATAAATAATAAAAATAAAAAAAGTGTTGACAATACAAAATATTCGTGATAGAATAAATTTTGCTGACGCACCAAAGAACATACGAAATAAGAGTTCTTGGACAGGCAGCAAAAGCCAATAAAACTGACAAAGTCAGAAGAAGTTGGCGGCGTCACATTGTGGC
>DKUB01000006.1 GCA_002490465.1 Lachnoclostridium sp. UBA7215 | reverse complement strand
TGCAAAAAAATCAAAAAAGATGTATAGACTTCATCTAACTGGTTATACTATAAATAGAAAAACTAATTCGACAACATAATATACATTAAACCGACAAAAAATCTGTACATATTTTATTCTTATCAGAAAAGTCTAACTTCTATAGACACAAGATTTTTTACAGCCTCAACCCAAAAATCAAAACTTTTGACTGATACACCACTCTCTTAGGTATGCGCTACTATATATCTTCCATTGTCAAACAGGGAAGTTCTTTTTCCTGTTGAAGTTGTTTATCATTTGTAAAGAACATATCACATTCTTTTACTATTGCTGAATCAATATTCACCACTTCTATATTCATATACTCAATAAATACTCTTTTAAAATCTATCATTATCCCGCAACTCCCTTACATATTTATCCGCATCTTGTCCGCGCTCTGTCGATTTCATAACAAACTGATTTAAGTCTATACTTTCTTTTTCTAACATTTCAATCGCTTCCTGTCTGATTGATGTCATAACGACCTCCTGCTCTTCATTTCTAAATTTGATTTCATATGATGATTATAGGCTTAATAAAACCCCTTTGCTTGATGCATTATTCAGTATAACATCTGCCTTCTTTCATATATACCTTAATTATATCAGATTTCCCGACTTTTACAAGCTCATTATCATAACGATATCCACTGTTAATGAATACCATATACCGCCTTTGCTTATAACACTGCGTAATCCAATGCATCACTACATGGTTATCTTCCAACTATTTGTAGACCTCTCTACACATTCCTTTTTTTCATAAAATGTCAACGTAAGCCTTTCATTTATGACTTCTGTTTTGCCCGTCTGCCGATACCCCATTTTCTCATACAAATGGCAATTACGGGATTCCTGTAAAATAGTATCCAATTCCCAGCTTCCGTTTCCATGCCTTTCTTCACATAACCGGATTGCTTCCTGTGCAATGCCCTTGCCTTGAAATCTCGGCAATATAAATAGAGGGGAAATTCTCTTGTTTTTTCCGCTTTCCTTTTTGTCAATAATACGAATAGCCCCGACCTTTTGTTGTTCTGTACAGATAAAATAGTAATAGGTAAAATCCTGTTTCAAACGTGCTTCTACTTTTTCTATGTTTTCATTTGCGGGATTGGTGTCAAAATCCTGATATTTCTCTAATAGTTCTTTGAAAGCCTCGACCTGCATAGCGTGTATTTCTTTTGCATTTTCAATATTTGCTCTTAATAACTCTACCTTCATTATATCCTCCCTCTTAAATCAAATCTATTCTTTCGAGTTCATGTATATTTTTATTTCTATAAACCAAGTCATTCCTTACAGTAAATCCAGCCTTTTCCCAGAAAATATTGCCCGATACATTTTTCTCAAATGCCACCAATGCTACTTTGTGTATACCCTCTGCTTCCAAAGCTGTCATTGCTGAATTAACCAGTTTTTTCCCGATTCCCTGCCCCCTGTATTCTTTCCTGACCGTTGTGTGATGGATAAAGCCTCTGCGTCCATCATGACCACTCATAATGACGCCTATGAGTGTTCCGTTATCTTCAGCAACAAAGCATGTATTGGGATTTCGCAATAAATATTTCTCAATCCCTTCCTTTGAATCATCCGTTGTATTTAGTCCCATCCCTTCCGTATGTATCCATAAATCATATATTTTTTCATAATCTTCAATCTTCATTATTCTGATTATCATTGTAATCCCTCCTTAACTTTATTCTCGCGTACGCAACGAGCCAAACGCAAGCATGCTTGCGTTTGGCGACTGCGCGCGGGTCAAATACCCCGCCCCTCTGGGGCGAAAAAGTTTCATTTCATGTAACTTGCTAAAAAGAAGTCAAGTCATGCCCCGTAGCTTGCTGCGGGGTATTTGACTAATTTTTCTGAATTTCTCCAGCCGATAATGCTGTTCATCATCCAGTTTTTTTATTCCATTTTTATATTCATATCCTTTTTTTCGATAAAAATCTACAGCCGTAATAGATGCAGGAATTTCTATTCTTTCCGCTCTTAAAAACAGCGCATCGGATTCAAGCGTGTCCATGATATAGCTGCCAATTCTCTGCCCATGAAATTCCGGCAGCACAAAAACTGTCAACAATATACTTTCTGTAGGACTTCCCCAAAAGCTTGATATGGAACCAACCCCCACAATTTTATTTTCATTCCAAAATACATACACATTTGCACACTCTGCCAGGCTTTTAAACCACTTTACATCATGCGTGGCAACAAGTGTCTCTATCGCTTTTTCTCCGTAGTCTTTTACATTGATTTCTCTAAAATTTCTAATAATCAAATTGACAATTTCTTCTGCATCTTCATCCTGATAAGGCTTGATAATGACTTCTGTTCCGTTTGCTAATTTCATACAAATCTCCTTTCCTTCCGCGCAAAATAAAAAATGCACCAAACATAATATGTCCAGTGCATTTCTGAAATCATCGGCTATTACAAGCATTCTGTCATAATTACAACTTACACCTACCGATTTATATGCACAGACATATCAGACCTACCTGCGTAACTGTGCATCCAATCGGAACACAATTACTTCTAAGTACGTCTGTAATACATGTACATATAGTTCATTGTAAAATGTAAGTTCTGCATTTTCATGTTCTCCTAAACTTTTTTAATAACCTATCACAATTCCATTTATATGTCAAGGAATTTTTTTGAATGTATTCATGGGCATAATTTTATTCTGGCTTATATTCGGCATAACTCCCCTTCGTATCCCTCTTCATTTCGTATAAAGCTTCATCTGCATGATGAAGAAGTTCCGAAACATTAGTTTTTGTGTTATTTGTCCATGCAAAACCACAGGAGACGCTGATTACTCTCGATTCTGTTTCAGACAGCTTCACAGGATGTTTCCCAAGTGTCTTATAAAAATTATCCAGATAAGAAGTGATTTCTGTTTTTTCAGTACAGTCAAATATCATCATGCAGAATTCATCCCCCGAGCGCCGTGCTGTCAGGAAATGCTCTATTGGCATAGACTGTAGGACAGTGGCAAATTTTTTCAGATATATGTCACCTTTATCATGTCCGTAGGTATCATTCACTGATTTGAAATAATCCAGGTCCACCATCACAATGGCGCAGATTTTTTTATGAGGCAGGTTTTTTAATTTTTCTGCGGCCATTTTTTTAAAATGGGAAAATTTATAAAGGCCGGTAAGATGGTCATGAGTATTTTCATATTGAAGCTTCCTGCGCTCCAGGACACTCCCGGTAACATCTGTTATAACGCCGAGGTAACTGTCGGGTGACTTTGACATATGGATACGGATAAATTTCTGTTCATTTACCTGAAAAATGTCTGTCTCACCCTCAACAGGATGTTCTGTAATCCCTCGGATATACTGGTCGAATAGCTGGGAGTTTTTGTAAAGTTTTTCTGCTTTATCCGCCGGAATGGCAAGCAGGGCTCCCAGTCCCCGTGTAACAAAAACATTCTCTACTTCATTTTCATACTCAAAAGCAGCTAGAGGAATGCCGCTTATTTCAATGATAGAAGAAATTCTGTCAGATATGCTGACAATGCTTTTTACCATGGAATTAATTCCCTCGCTTAGCTGCTCAAATTCACGGTTTCCTCCTACGGACACTGTGGTATCAAGATTTCCGTCCCTAATAGTTGAGAGATCGTTAAGTATATGATGGATTCCGTTTACTACTTTCTGTCGGACAAGATAGTTGAGAAGCAGGATAACGGCAATCTCAATAATCAAAAGATAAAGCAATGTATGGAATATATTTGTGCCAAGTTTCTGTAATATAACATCTCCGGGAATGGCGGCGCATATAAGCACATCATTGTATTCCCGGCTCACAAGATAGACTGTCTTATTGTTGCTGTCCTTTTTAAAAGCCCCATCCGTACAATTTGTGAGAGTCTCCAGCGGATAAAGGCTTGCCGTATATGCCAGGTCTGTGCCATTAGAATTTCCGATAACTTTCCCGGATTTTATATCTACGGCAAACAGTTCCTCCCCGGTATCCGTAGGAAACTTTGCAAAAATATATTCATAGGTATTTTTGGCTTCCGCCTCCAGCTGTCTGACAGGCTCAAAACCAACCTGAACGATTCCCTTCTTTTTTTTCCTGGCAACACCCACGTATTTCATGATTTTTTTCTCTGCAGCATTTGGCTGTGCATCCTGAATGAAATAGGCATCTTTATCATTGCTCTCCAATATGGACAGAAACGGTCTCGTCTGTTTATCGTCAGCCATGTCAATTCCCACATATTTTGAGACGGAGGACGATATGATGATGCCGTTATCATCAATGATGTGCACTTCATCTACGTTCAGCAGCTTTGCTAAATATTGCAGTTCTTTCTCATCTGAGCCGACCTCTTTCTGTCTGTCAAGTACATAAGCGGCCGCTTTTGCTCTTGTCAGATAATCCTCGTCTAAATTTTTATTTAAAATAGATAATTCCTGCTGATTGTTTTCCAGAGTATGGATGACCTGACCTATTTTTGTCTGAAAGCTATCATATTGTTGTGACTTTAGTGTCCGAAGGGTTAAGAAAAAATTTATGAGCACTATTAAAAAAATTGCCCCTGTTATAATAAGAAATATATATTTGGTAAATGTCTTCTGCATGGGAAACTTCTCCTTCATTATGTATTTCTTTTATACTATAATTATAACTTTTTATCCGGCTGTTTTTTTTTCGTTTTTTCGCATAACTTATTTAAAATTTCGCATAGATTGTGATTTGAAATGTCCCCTCATCCAATTGACAGCCGATAGTTCCCCCTATTTGTTCTGTAAAGGAGAGTGCGCTCTGCATTCCCAATCCGTGGTTTCCTTTTTTCCTGCTCTGCGGTAGGCATGTGACAGAGTCCAGTTCAATTTCTTCCTGATATTCATTTTCCGTGTGTACCAACAGATAGTCTTCGGTGCAATGTACTTTCACTTTTATATTTTTTCGGGCCTCATCAAAGGATTTCACACACTCAATTGCATTTTCAAATAAATTGGCAACCACAAGAGTAAATTCATAGTCATTCACGGGTATTTTTCTCGGAACTAAAATATCAAGGTTGGTTCTGATTCCAAAGGATTGTGCCTTGTTTATCATATTTACCAAAATGATGTTGACAACTAAATTGTTGCAGTATTTTGTGATGACATTTTCCTGTTCGACATTCTGGATGTGTTCAATTACCTCCTCCACTTTATCATATTTTTTTTGTTCCATTAGAGAAGTCATTATCTGGCAATAATGTCTCATATCATGGCGCAGGATTTTTAGGTTTTTTTCTGCTTGAATCACAAGGTTCTGCTGGTTTTCCAGACCTTGTACATAAGATTCTAAAAGCATATTTTTCCAATAAATTGAATTATTTTTAAATTCGCTTTCCATGTATCCGAGCGCAATGACATAGGAAATTAGCATTGTAACAATAAAAAACAGGATGCCTAAAATATTATCAGGATTGTCATAAAGGGTATGTGGGAAAAATGCCAGAAAACAAAAACTGCAGTAAAAAAATATGGGAATCAGACATAATCCCCAGCAGTTTTTAATATATTCTTTTTCCTGAAATCTTAATCCTATATCCCGCACCTTAACAAGCAGGACAAGAAGAAATGCCAGGTGTACAGCGCCTCCCCCTGCCAATGCCAGCAAAGGGTTTCCTGTCAGGATACGAAGGACAATTGTCACAATACTTCCCGCTATAACGTAGCTTGATGCACTGAGCCCCAGAAATAATACCCGTACACTTCTTTTCTTAGAAATAAAAAGTGCTGTAAACTGTGTGATAAAAATCTGTAAAACAGTGATTATAATATAAGCGATAGCATTGCCACCAAAAACAACCAGCTTGCAAACATCCAGCAGACTGATGGTAGCTGCAGATAAACAACACAGCAGAATGGTTATTTTTTTTGAAAAACGATGGGTAATAAAAAAATAAATAAACAACATTAGAAATATATGACTTATCCCATAACATAGAATTGTAAAATATTCCATGTCGCCCCCCTATCTGTATTGCTGAGATACAAAAGCAAGATATTCTTTTTTGACGTCCAGCGTACTTTTTCTGCTCACAGGGATTATGGCCCCGCTATCCATTGTAATTTCATATCTGTTTATTCTTTTTACATGTTTCATGTTTATCAGAAATGACTTATGTACATGTAAAAAGTTTCTGTCCATTTCCAGGTCCTTGATTTCCTCTTCAAAAGATTTTCTGATAAATATGCTTGTGATAACTTCATTTTTTGTCAGGTGGACCTGCAGTTTCCTGGAAGAATTTTCTATATATTCTATTTGTTCGTGTGGGACGGACATCAACCCGTTTTTCGTTTTTATGAGAAATGGTGCGCCTTTTTTACCATCCTGGCTAGACAGCGCGTAATCCAGTGCCTCAAAAAAAGTTTCTTTATCTAAGGGTTTCAGCAAATACCGGACAGCATGGATATCGTAGGCATCTAAAGCAAATTCATCAGAGGTTGTGACATAAATAATGGCTGGCCGGGTGTCACGTTTTCTGATCTCATCTCCCAAATCAATTCCTGATATTTTTGACATAATAATATCAAGAATATATATATCTGCCAGATCATTTGTTTTTATTTTCTTCGATAGGAGAGCAGCATCTGAATATTTCTCTATCTCAAAACGACTGTCCAAATAATTTTTATCGTAATTCAGCAACAGGTTTTCCAATTGCACCAGGTCTTTTGTATTGTCATCACATACAACGATTTTCATAATTCGCTTGTTCCTCCACAGAAAGCTTTATTATATTGGCAGCGGTTTTACTTGATCATGTCGATAATCTGTTGTCCGCTGTTATTATATCAGAAAATTACCAAAATGTCTCTATTTTGTTTTTAGCATTCCTTCATAATTACAATTTTTTTAAAAGAATTAATTCCGCAAGCCGGCAGTTTTCCTCTTCAAGAACAAGTGCATTTTCAAGCAGTTTTATTTGTTCTCTGCGATGTTTTGGCATAGATATCCCAAAAGCATGAATCATATTGTAAGAAATTTTGCATGTAGATGAGCGGCGTAATTTGGCACGGAATGCAGAAAAAGAATCCGAAACGGATAAAAAGTTTTCCGCTATTCTTTCCAGATGCTCACGTTCCTTTCCCGTCATCAGGGCAATATTCTCATGCAGATAGGAAGCCGCTGCACGGCGCGCGTCTATGAGACTGCACAGCATAGCGTCGTTTACGCAAAGCCGTCTCAGGACATTTTCCCGGTCTGTCTCAAGCTGAAAATCCATTTCTTTTGCCAGTCCCTTTATCCATGCCTCATAGGCTTCCTTTCCCTGATAATAACCGCGGCACTCCTTGGCATGGAAGGAGTCAACAAGTATGGTAAGGGATTTTTTCAGAATATCTGACGGTGACGGCCTGTCTATTTTATTTTCAGATTTTTTTTCGCCAAAGTGCATGATTAAAAAAGGCCAGAAATCATTAGAGAGGTATCCTTCATTTTCATCAAAAACCATCTGTCTGTCTCCTGCATTTTGTTCCTCTCCCCGTTCCAGAGAATCAAAGATTTCTTTATCAAAATAGGTACGGCATAAAAAGTGATTGCCATGATCCGTGTATCCGGTGATAACACCCCACTCCGGGGCAACCCGCAGATTGATGGCAAGAACCGGTTTTCCGTTTTGGATATCCTCCATAATTGCCTGACGTTCTGCCTTTCTATCCTGTTTTTCCAACCGTTCTGCCATGTGAAAGGAATAGCCGATGGCGTCAAACAATGGTGTGGCATAATCAAAGGTCACAAGGGCATCCGTGCAGCTGTAATCCCAGATATCCGTAAAACATACCCGGTAGCATGCGCCGCTCATCCCCATAATCTGCGAATAGGTGTAGTCTTCGCCCATGTAATTCAGTGCGGCATAAAGGGAACCGGCCCATGGACATTCTACGAATTCCTCCTCCCAGGACAGTCTTTTGATATTTTTCAGGATACATTTTGAATGATCCCGAAGCATCAGCTGTGTACGGTTTTTTTCATAATACAGGGTGTCATTTTCCGGACAGCTGATGACGTGGATTCCGTCAGCATTTTGATAAATGACGGTCAGATATTCGGTATCATCACTGGCTGTACTGCTGGGGAAGGATTCATGGTTGACCGCTATTTTATCCCATTTAAAATATTCGTAATGTTTCATCTTTTGCAAAGCAGAAAAATGTTCTTTTTCATTTCCATAAAAAGCGTCAATAATCTGAAACGCCTTGTCATCAGGAAAGCCTGCACTGTTTTTATTTAAAATCAGATTTTCATTTTGCTGTGCAAAAGAATAGTAGATGCCCTCTGGCGTCTGGAATTTTACCGTTAAAATTTTCAGGCGCTCGCTTTCGATAGAAGCGCCAATGTACGGTGTATTAACATAAATGTCAAGTGTATTGTCATTTACCCTGTCGTTTACAAAGCGCGTTACAGGGATATGTGTCTGTCCGTCTGTATAGACTGCCTCAAGGATAAAAAGCTCTCTCGGATACAGCAGGCTGTCGATGCTGCAGCCGAGTGCTCCGGCAAGTTCGGGAAGGATAGAAGTTTCCGGCAGGCACTTGGCGTTCTCCCATTTTGATACGGCCTGTGGGCTCACCCCCAGCCGTTCTGCCAGTTTCTCTCCCGTATATCCCTGTTCTTTGCGCAGGGACGCAATTCGTTTTCCGACTTTTTGTAAATCAGTCATATCGTTACCTCCAACAGATTGTTTTCAGCGCTGTAATCATATTATAGGTAAGCCGGACCTGATTTACAATACATACCGTTTTAAAGACGGAACAAAAAAATCAACCGGAGGTTGACTTTTTAGGCAGAGGGGTGTAATTCTTTCAATAAGTCAACCATTTCCATATTGTCAGGGTAATCCACTACATATACGCTCTTATCGGTTGAAATGCTCTCTCCATCTGCAGAGATTGAGAAGTGAAATTGACTTCCGTCACTCTGTATACATTCAAAATAATTTTCGTAACCACAAGGGGCGTCAGCGGATTTCCTATCCGATTTCAAATACGTTTTGAGTATTTTTAACTGGTTTTCTGTAAACTTAATTTCATCCGTTTTCCCGTCAACGGATAAACTGACACTTTGTATTGATTTAAATTCTTTTTCTCCCTGGCTTTCCCAATGAATCCATTCTTTTAAAATTTTTTCAGCTTCCATTGAACGCAAAAAAATCTGTTTGTATTTTTTCCCTGTATCCGACTTAATAGAAATTCCTTTTGCGAAATTTTTTGCATCATCCTTCTCAACGGAAATTTCATGATATCCATTACCCCAATCCGTTACGCCTATTGTCCGGAATTCGCCATGACTATTCAAATATAGGATATGTGTTTCGATTTTTATCATTTTTTTGGAAACATTGTTCGGAATTTTATTTATTGTTTTTGCATTCTCCAAGACATCCACATATTGAATAATTTCAGATTTTGGCGGATTATATGCTTTCTCTTTCCGTGACCAGCTTTTTATAGCAATACCTCTAATTTCACCTTGCGGAAAAACAACTTTTTTATCTGCAACGGTGACCTCGGCTTCATGTCGACTTGCCCCATTTCGTACAACGTTTTCAAGCAAATTTCCAAGAGAAAGATAATACAAAGAAGATATAGATACATCTACATCAGTATCAACATCCAAGGATTCATCTCCGGTATTCCTTTTAGGAACCGGAGATGAATTGTTTTCTATTACAGCGGAAGAGGAGTGAGTTTCAGGGCTTTTTTCTTTCTCGGCATTATAATCACCTTTAGAACCGCATCCAACTGCATTCAAACTGAGTAAAATGATAAAACTCGACAGTGTAACTGTTATTAATTGTTTTTTGAATTTTCTCATTTATTTACCTCTTTTCTGTTTGAATTTCACTCCATTTAACTGCAGTATATTTCACGCCTTCTGCATCAACAATAGCTACTAACTTATCATTTTCAACAGTATATTCATCATATATGTGTGGGAAAGTTACGCTATATGCCACAACTATTTCTTCTTGGTTCTCAGAAAGAGCATCATCCATCACAATTGGCTCAACTATCATTTTTTGTTTTATTAAGTCAACTTTTTCCGAATTTTCTAAATTTCTATCAACGTACTTAATAACTTCCCTATATAATTCAGATTTACTTAGTCTAACTTCTTGAGTTTTGACTTCTCCACCATCTAGGCTTAACTTATTTCCATCGTTAAATGCCATTTCTTCACATGTAGGTTTTACCTCAAATTTTATTGGTTCCTGTTCAAAATTTTTATTTGTCATCATTTTTGTGTTTAGCTTTTTTGTTGCCTTTAAAATTACTTCATTTTCTACTTTTTTACGGAAACGGATTATTTTTTTTGAACTGCTATTCGGCCGCTTATATGTATTACCAGAAAATCCTGGAAATCTAGAATATTGCACGTTTCCAGAATGTGTTAATACCGCATAATTTGCAGCTAATGGATCTTTTTCTTTCCCTTTGAGTCCAGCAACGTATTCATTTGCTTTAATCCACGATGATTTCACTGATTCTCCCGACTTGGCAATTTTCATAAACTCCTTGGCTACCATATTATCCCCGCCAGCCGGTGCTTTAGAATGATATCCACATATTACGCGCACGGCTTTCGCACCAAGCATAGCTTTTGCATAGATCTTTAATGGCCCACCATCCTTATTTAGCTGATTACATGCTGCTAAAAATACAAATTCAAGTTTACCATTAGCCCATGAAAATGATTTTTTAATATTGAAATCTACATCATATTTAGCGTCTCCAAATAAATTACCTGATGCAAGCCCATGACTTGACCAGTATTTAATCGTCTTTGATGTATCGTAGAAATGTGTAGAAGTAATTTTATTCGCAGACGCATCTAAGTTTTGTCCGCTATAGCCTTTATCTTTTACTCCATTATAAATTGTCTTTGCATCAGAGCCTTTTCCCTCGTGTGTAGTGCATTTATATGCTCCAATTGTTTTCCCTTCCGCATTAGACTTGACTGGACATAAAAGCACTGAACCTACCAATAATATTGATAATGTCTTAATCACTGTTTTTTCATCACTATTTTACCGTTATCCTTTCTCTTTTCTGATAATTGATTTTGTCATAAATTTTTAACAAGAAGCTGTGCATTATTAATCGCTGACTCCGTTTGCGCATCATATAATACCGTAATGTTTTTGTCACGCCTGTTATGACAACATAATTGATCAACATCGTTACCATTACCTGTCTTGTCAAACTTTCTTATATAGAAGACCATATTTTCATTCACATACACCAGTGCATTGTCAACCGATTTTTCCATTTCATTTTTGGGAAATTGGAAAGATTCCCTGTTTTCTCTTTTGAATTAACTGTTGACAGTTTCATATGCTTATCAAAATAGCTTGCCCCTTATTTGATAAAAAAATTATCTCATAAGCAGCAATGCTTTTGATATAGCAGTTTTTTTGCTGTATATCTGCTTGAATTTACCGTCATCAAGTTTATATATTGTGTGTGTAATCCCCTATAAATCCCCGCTGTCACCCTGTTCTTCGAAAGCTTTTCTGTCATCCTACCCCCTGCGATAAAAATACCATTCTTTATGGGATATATATTATTGATAGCAAAGAAATATTGTGTTAATTGTTTCGTTTCCTTATTGTTGCAATCCATTACAAATAATTCATCGCCTTTGCTATCAGCAGCATTTGCTGTATAATATATTTTTTCTTTCTCAGCGCTGTACATGCTTAATGGGTACTGCGAAGTATAAGGCAGAGAGGCTGCTTTGGTTGTTGATTCATCTGATAAATCACACGTTATAACATCCATAACAAACTTTTCCTGATTAACCAGAGCTCCTTGACATGCGGCATGTGTATTGGTAAGCGTTATATACTTTTTTCACTTACTGTATTTGTTTTGACCGGATTGTCCAAATCCCTTTGCGATACATTATCGGTATTCTGACATCCTAAAAGGAGCATCATAGTCAGTATTAGTGAAACACCTGTTTTATATGATTAATTATGTACAATCTTTGTTTTTCCCGGTAGCGACAGTTTTTTTGAATATTTATATCCCCAATATTCAACTCCCGATTTCCAAATATCCACAATTGCATTATCCATTCCCCCTGCATCTCTTTTATACATAACATGAGTTGTCTTTTGGGCACTTCCCTTCATTTGTGCGGTTACATGTACTTTCGTGTTATATTGGCAATTATCATATTTTAAACTTGTTGCTACATTCCCTTTTTCCAAAATATGTTCTCTTTGACCTTTCTGTTATTAAAGGTCGTAGCCCTGCCATATCTTATAATTTTTTTTATTTCATCAAATCAATCCTCTCTTTCTGTTCAAACAACTAATTTATTATTTATAGTTACAAAGCAATTGCTACATGCTTATATTACACGGCCTTGTTGTTTTTGTCAACAAATATTTTCTAATAAGGAATATTGACAATATGGATTTTTTGAATATAATATTTATAGATAGCTTCTGGAGGTAGATATGGCATACAAAAATAGCTTGATAACAGGTATCACTGATTTATTGGTACTTTCCATGCTGGATAGACAAGATAGTTATGTATATGAAATTACAAAATCAATATCTGATAATTCAGATGGCTTGCTATCTATTTCTCATAACACGGTTTATACAGCAACTTATAAACTGGAAGAGGAGAACATGATCAGTGAATATTCTAAACTTGTTGGGAAAAAAAGAACACGGGTATACTATCATCTTGAACCCAGAGGGAAAGAGCATTTGAAGAAAATTTCTTCAGATTACTCTAAAATGACTGAAGGGGTTAGACGGGTTCTGGCTTCATTGGGAGGTGATGCAAATGAATAAGTTGTGCCAGCAGTATTTATCTGATGTTAGGGCAATTTTTCCGATTATGGGAAAACCAGAACGAAAATATCTTGCTAAGCTTGCAAATACAGTAGAAGATTATTGTATGGAAGAAAAAGCGGCTACTATAGAGGAAATTTATAGTGGTTTCGGAACTCCTAGTGAGCTTGCAAGTACATATTTTACTAGCGTTGACTCTTCGAAACTGATAAAAAGGATACGATATACAAAATGGATAAAAAGAGGTTTTTTTGTGTTGCTGTTCATTGCACTGGTTTGTGTCAGCATATTTGGAATAACTACTTATAAAGCATATAAAGTTTTTGAACAGGAACAATTTTATTATGGGAAGACTGAAATTTATTGATAAGTAGGAGGGAACACTTAAATGAAAAAAATATTAGAATATTTATGATGTTTGTATTTGCGCTTGGTATCTTTTGCCCTGCCTCAATCGCTAGGGCTCAGACTGTGTTTGTTTCTCCATCACAAGCAGAAATAGTACTATTAGAAAATGGGGATTATCTTGAAACAACTATTATTGAAACACCTGTATTCTTATCAGGAATATCAACTTTTTCTACAGCAAAAACGATTACAAAGACGAAAACAACCAGTTATAAGAACAAGAGTGGTGCTACACTCTGGTCTGTATCAATTAGAGCAACTTTTACATATAATGGAAGTACTTCAAGATGTACATCATATTCCCACAGTACAACATGTCCTGCAAAAACATGGAAAATCAAATCTGTAACTTCTAGCAAAAAAGGAAACTCTGCAACTGCAATAGCAACTGCAACTCATTCTTTTAATAATATTTCAAGGGACTATACTGGAATAGTAACTATTAAATGCAGTAAAAGTGGTAATGTTTCATAAATTCATTATCTAATATACATTAAGGTATACAGTAAGGGAATGACTTGTTTGGGGTCACTCCCTTATTTATGGTATATTCTGTTATATACGCAATTTTGAGATATGGAATTCTTTTGTATTATTGGATAGTGAGGAAAAATTATGATTGCGGAACCAATTATTTAATATGGATTTCACAATTGAAGATATTTATAAGATTCGGGAATATCAATATAAACTTACAAAAGTAATTTGCCACATGGACATGGAGAGTTGCAGTTGAATAAGTTTAAGGCGTTTCCAAAGAATCCGGCAATTTCAAAGGTTTTTAGAGAAATAGGCTATGCGGATGAACTTGGGTCAGGTATGCGAAATACAAATAAATATACAAAGCTTTATTCAGGTGGAACACCTTCATTTATTGAAGATAATATATTCCAGATTACAATCCCCATAGATAATGTTGCTAATCTTAAGGTGGGACCAACAGCTATGGAAATAATAACAAAAAATAATGATAGTCGAAAAATGAGCGATAAAATGAGCGATAAAGTGAGGGATAAATTGACTGGAAAAGAAAAAGCATTTTTAGAAATACTTATTAGTCAATTAATAGAAGATAAATATATTACGACAACAATTATGTCAAATATAACAGGTGTTCCAATTTCTACAATTAGGAGATATATGAAAAAATTCTGTGAATTAGATATATTAGTTTCAGAGGGGAAAAACAAGAGCACACAATATCGGTTAAAGGATATTCAATCCGATAAAATAAAAGAAAACATGGGAGCATGGCAGTAATGAAATACGCAATTATATCAGATATACACGGCAACTATATGGCTTTGCAGAAAATACTTGATGACGCAAAGGCAAATAAGGCAGAGGTCTATATTTTTGTGGGGGATTACTGTGTGGGTGCCCCATGGGTCAGAGATGTAGTAGAATTGCTGCAAAATAGGCAAGACGCTATTATTGTAAAAGGGAATGAGGAGGCATATCTGAATAGTCCTTACGGGGATGACGGCCAGTTTGAAATATCCAGATGGTGCGGGAAACAACTGTCTGCCGAACAGATTGAATGGTTGAATCAGCTTCCTGAGCAAGTAGAAATCAGCGATGGAGACTATAATATTTCGATTACCCATAAATCAGAGAAATTTATCGGACCAATTGAGTTTGATAAGTTTCACCCTACTCTGCTTGCAGAGCAATATCCAAATGAAACTATTTCGCATGAAGAAATGCTGGAAATGATAAACGATACGTTGGACAATAACAGGGATTTCTTAGATGCGCAGGAGCAGATACCAAAGGGGATTTATATATTCGGACATTCTCATGTACAGTGGTATAAAGAAATAGACGGGCATATTTACATCAATCCGGGTTCGTGCGGATTGCCGCAGGACTGTGAAAAGTTCGGCGCACCGTATACGCTGCTTACAGTGGAGGGCGAGTATGTCAGCGTAGAGGAGAGAAGAGTGAGATATCATATGAATGATTTGATTGAAGAAGTAAAAAAGACCAGTCAATATAAAGAGGCTTATGTTTGGAGTGAAATTACATTCAGGGAGTGGATTCACAGCAGGAATTATGTGGACTTTTTCCTGGGATTTGCAGAGGAATATGCAAATAAAATCGGGGATACCAGAAGGCCGTTTGCAAAGAAGACGTGGCGGGAGGCATATGATTTGTGGAGTGGTGATATTTGATATATAAGAAAATGGTATAGCCGCAAATGACTATACCATTTTTAAAGGAAATTCAAATCTACTGATTGTCCGGATCCGTGAAAAGAACCACTGGTTTATCCAGCTGGTACTGGTAAAACTTTATGATATTCCCACTGAATAAGCGGAGAGGACTCCAGTTACATAAATCGTAATCCCGCACATACGGCAGATCATAATAAAATTTTGCACTGGTGCCGAATTGTTTATCATAAGTTTTTAATCCTTTAGCAAAAAGTTCCTGTGGTGTCATAATACCTCATCCTCTCCCTCCGCTGGCTGCGGAAACTTTATATAATACTGCGTCTTGCTATCTGCTTTCGCCCCTGGTATCATTATATGATAAAAAGCGACGGGACGCAATGAAAATTTACAATGTGGTTGGGGCAAAATTCCTTTTGCCCCAACGGATGCTACGCATTGCTACCTACTTTTGACCCTAGCATCAATTTACAAAAGGATATCTCCATCGCAGGCGTCCAGGGAAACTTGAATTTGCCCGTTTTCTATTGGATAAGTTTTTCCGGAGACAGCACCGGTTAATGTTGTCTTATTTCCCTGATATGGTATATTCAGCACCGCTGCCTGTTCATCGTTGTTTACTGCCGTAATAGCGGTTTCATCTTTGTATGTTCTGGCAAAGGTATATTGACGGTTTGTCAGAACAAGCTCCTTATATTCCCCATAACAGAGTGCTTTTGACTTTTGGCGGACAGGTCCGAGTGCTGCTACAAGGGCGGTGTAAGGGTTTGATGTAACGGCATCGGCATAATCAGAAAGCGAAAGTGCCGGACGAAGAGGGGCGTCTGAGCCATGTTCCTTTTGCCCTTCAATGGCAAATTCTGAGCCGTAATAAATGGATGGGATACCTGGCAGTGTGTACATCAAAATGTGGATAATCCGGAAGTGCTCTTTATTCTGCAGTTTATTGATAATGCGGTCAACATCATGATTATCTGCAAAATTATATAATTTCAGGTTTTCATAATGGCTGCCACCCATGTCATAAAGCCGTTTGACGGTGTGGGCAATTTCAAAAAAGTTGTGCTCATTACAGCCGGACCAGAGAGCTTTATTCAGATTATAGTTTGTGACAGAGTGAAGTGTTTCCGGATTAACCCATCGGTTATATTCCCCGTGAATGACCTCTCCCATCAGCCAGAAATCCGGTTTCAGTTCATTAGCGACCCGGCGCATGCCCTTCATAAAGTCAAAATCAAGCACATCGGCAGCATCCAGACGGATACCGTCAATATCAAATTCGTCTGCCCAGAAGCGGATAACATTATAAATAAACTCCTGTACCTCAGGATTTCTCTGGTTTAATTTAACAAGGAGATTGTAGCCGCCCCAGTTTTCATAAGAAAATCCGTCGTTATATTCGTTATTGCCGCCAAAATTGACATTGCAGTACCAGTCTTTATAGCGTGAGTTTTCACGGTTTTCTTTCAAGTCTTTAAAAGCAAAAAAATCTCTTCCCGTGTGGTTAAATACACCGTCCAGGATGACATGTACTCCTTTTTCATGGCAGGTCTGCACAAAATGTTTTAAATCCTCGTTGTCACCAAGCCTGCGGTCCAGTTTTTTGTAATCTGTCGTTTCATATCCGTGACCGACAGACTCAAACAATGGTCCAATATAGAGGGCATTACAGCCAATTTCCAGAATGTGGTCAATCCACGGTTCCATGTCACGCAGACGGTGCGCAACGTCACCCTGTTCATTTAGTGGTGGAGCACCGGATAGTCCAAGCGGATAAATGTGATAGAAAATAGATTCATCGTACCAAGCCATAAATTTTCCTCCGTTAGAAATTCCACCTGTGCGGTTGGATAGCGATTCATGGCAACCCCGCCCCATGCCATTCGCAAAACCTGTCAGCAAGCTGCCAGTCGCGACAAAAACAGTCGCTTCTGTTTTGCTCATTTAGGGGTGGATTGCCTGATTCAGGCAGTTTTTAGAAACAAATGCCTGTTTATGTGCAAGCACAACGCATTCATTTGTTTCTAAAAACTTGCCATGAACCGCAACCGCACAGGTGGAAAAATTTTCTGATTGTAATAAGATTACTATATCATAATTTCTGTCGGGAAAAAAGACCCTCTTGAGGAATTTCCAGTTTTTTGATATACTAAAGGGTGTGAAGGAAAGAAGGGAGAAATAAAAAATGATGTTTCTCGAACAATTCAGCCAATTCGATGCAATTTGTATTCAGTGCCATGACAGTCCGGATGCTGATGCCTTAGGCTCGGGTTATGGCTTATATGCTTATTTTCGTGCACTGGGAAAGACCGTTCATCTTGTGTATACCGGGGCAAACTGGATTACAAAGCCTGCACTCTGCAAAATGGTGGACGAGCTGGAAATACCGATTCAATGGGTAGAAGAACTGCCTGCCTGTGATATATTAGTTACTGTTGACTGCCAGTATGAGGGTGGGAATATAACGGTGTTTGATGCACCATTGGTTGCGATGGTGGATCATCATCCCTGCTGTGTACCTACCGATGAATGGTGTTGCATTCACAGTGAGTATGGCAGCTGTTGTACGGTTGTATGGGAACTTTTGGAAGAAATGAATTTTCCTGTAAACCGGGATCCCAGAGTTTCGACTGCATTATTTTATGGACTGTACAGTGATACAAGGCAATTGTCCGAAATATATCACGTCAAAGACCGCCAGATGAGGGACAGCCTGGAAATCAACAGGGACTGGCTGGAGGAGATGGTGAATTCCAATTTATCCAGAGAGGAACTGCAAATTGCCGGGGAGGCGCTGGCAAAATATTATTATGATGAAAACCGGCGTTTTGCAGTCCTTGAGACAAGACCCTGTGACCCGAACCTTTTGGGTGTTATCAGCGACCTTGCAAGCCAGGTGGCCACGATTGATGTGTGTGTCGTATATAGTGAGACAACCATTGGCTACAAAATGTCACTGCGCAGTACGGTAAAGGGAATTTGTGCCAGTGACATGTCAGAGTACATTAGCGACGGAGTGGGTTCCGGCGGCGGGCATTTTAATAAAGCAGGCGGATTTATCGTGAAACGTCTGTTTGAAAAAAAATATTCCGGCCGGGTTTTTTCGGATGTACTGAAAGAGCGAATCTGCCGTTTTTTTCAGCAAATGCATGAAAACATAAGAATGGAGAAATAGGATGAACAGGAAAAGCATAATCCGTTTTTTAGCTTTTTTATTAGTGTTCTGCCTTATAGGCTGCGGTGAACAGGGAAAAGAGGATAAAGAGATGACAGCATCGGGAACGGCTGACGTTCCTGAGGAGACGCCTTATGTAGCAGAGGGACAGGGAGAATCGGTGTCCGGGGAAGCTGTAACGGGAATAGAGGGGGCAATTGCAGGGGATGAAGAAAACAGCTCCGAGCTACACCTTATGAGCTGTCAGTTTGCCAAACAGATTGTGGCGGGGCTTATGGGGCCGGTTATAGAGACAATGACGCCGGAGCTGGCGGCACAGATGACAGAGGAGCAGCTTCAAAAATCCTGGGATGGAGAAGCTGGGGGACTGACTGGTTATCAGGGTATTGAAACGGTTGTAGAGACCGTTGGGGCAGAGAGCGAGAGAGTTTCTGTTTCCGTCCGCTATGCAAATAATATTGGGATGAAAATTAATTTTACTTTTAACAATGAGAATTTTATTGAGGCACTGTGGTTTGAGCGTATTACGCTTCCGTCTCTTCAGGACAATACAGAAACCAAGCAGGACAATGCGGCGGGGAAGAAAACGGGCCAGGTTTCTTATGATTATGAAGAGGTAGAATTTGTGGTGGGCAGAAAGCCTTATGAATTAAAAGGGGCACTCACAGTTCCGAAAACCGGGGATAAAGTTCCTGTTGTCATACTGTTTTCCGAAAGCCATACTCTTGATATGGATGGCACTGTTGGTCAGGCAGGAAATACACCGATGCGTGATATTGCTTATGGGCTGGCCAATAAGGGAATTGCTTCCCTGCGGTACAACAGGCGGGGATATCAATATGCCTCATCACTTCCCGCCAATGCGGGGACATATGATTTATTCCTGCAGGATGCTCTGTATGCCGTTGACCAGATATACAATGACCGCCGGATTGACAGAAAGAAGATTTATCTGCTGGGGCATGGATGGTCAGCTGATTATCTTCCTGCTGTATTGCAAAAAAAAGAGAAGAGGATAGCCGGTGCCATCATGCTGGCCGGGAAACCGATTGCGGCAGCAGAAGTTTATTATGCACAAAAAGAAAAAAATATTCGTTTTGATGCGAAGTATCTAATGGATAAAAATTCTACTATGCCGCTCTTTATTCTGCAGGGGGAAGCGGATTTTGAGACAGGAATGGACGATTATAAACAGTGGCGCACCGTTTTAAAAGGGCGCGCCCACACAGAATACCGCTCATTCAAAAAATTAAATCATCATTTTATTGCGACATCCGGTAAAAAAGATGCCACAGATTATGATGTTGAGGGAAAGGTAAACTCCTCTGTAATGAATGAGATCGCCCGTTTTTGTAATAGCAGCAAATAGTTGCGTTATTTTCTAATTTTTTCTGGATATTCTCTTTTCCAGCTCCACCAGAGGTATTGGGAGAAGGGACAGGATAGCTACCATTCCCCATTGTCCTGCTGTCAGTGCCGTTGTATGAAAAACGTTTTGTAAAGCGGGAAACGTAATTACGCTGCACTGGAGAGCTGCACACAGAATCACGCTGAACAGCAGTTTTTTGTTCAGTCCGACTCCGGTAGCCATAAGGGAGCGGCTGCTGAGCATATTAAAGGAGTGGACTAACTGCGAGAGGGACAGTACGGCAAAACACATGGTGGAATTGCCTGCGGCATAGGCAAACAGGGCAAGGGAACCGATAAACATACCCTCAACTGCCATCTGAAAAACAGAGCCAAAGTGGAACATACTGTTTTTTGACTGTAGCGGGGGACGTGACATAATATCGTTATCCGGTGGCTGCGCGCCTAAGCACAGGGCCGGGAAGGAGTCAGTCACAAGGTTAATAAATAAAAGCTGGACAGGAAGCAGCGGCACGGGCAGTCCAAATAAAATTGCGGCAAAAATGGTCATGATTTCCCCTATATTGCAGGAGAGGAGGAAATGAATGGCCTTTTTTATGTTGTCAAAGATGCCGCGTCCCTCCCGGATGGCAGAAACAATAGTGGAAAAGTTGTCATCCATTAAAATCATGTCAGCCGCATTTTTGGCGACGTCAGTTCCGGAGCGTCCCATTGCACAGCCAATATCGGCAGCTTTCAGGGCTGGGGCATCGTTGACGCCATCTCCTGTCATTGCGACAACATTTCCCTGTGCCTGATAAAGTTTAACAAGGCGTACTTTATGTGTCGGTGTCACCCGGGCAAATACCCGGTAGCGTCCGAGCCGTCGTGAAAGTTCGCTGTCTGCCATGATATCCAGTTCTGCGCCTGTGAGAACCTGATCTTCCCGGTTGCAGATACCCAGTTCCTTTCCAATGGCATAAGCACTGATCCGGTGGTCGCCGGTAATCATAATCGGGCGGATGCCGGCTGCCTGACAGCTTTTGACAGCAGCGTACGCTTCCTTTCTTGGCGGGTCCATAAATCCGAGTAATCCGGCGAAGACAAGATCTGTCTCCAGCGAAGCATCCTGAGGCAGGGCAGGAGCCTGCCGATAGGCAATGCCAAGGACACGGAGCGACTGGGCAGCAAAGGATTCCGCTTCCTTTTGGAATTGTTTACGGGCAGAGGCAGTCATAGGATGCAGGGTTCCCTCTTCCCAGTAAGAGGTGGACGATTCCAGGAGAAGTTCCGGCGCGCCTTTTGTTACAGATAAAAACTCTTTATTATATTTGTGCAGAGTGGTCATTTTTTTTCGGGAGGAATCAAAAGGAATTTCAAAAATCCGGGGGGCGAGTTCCGTCTCAATATCCTCCTGAATCTGCTGTTCTCTGGCAAAGCTTATCAGAGCCTGTTCCATAGGCCCGGAATGGTCATTGCACAAAACGGCAAGTTTTGCCAGATGTTTTTTGTCCCCAAGACAGAAGCAGCCACGCACCCGCATCCGGTTTTCTGTCAGCGTCCCTGTTTTGTCAGAACAGATTACAGAGGCGCTCCCAAGAGTTTCAACAGCAGGGAGATGTCGGATGACAGCATTCTTCTTTGCCATGCGCTCAACTCCCAGAGAGAGCATAATAGTGACAAGTGCGGGCAGGCTTTCCGGAATAGCGGCTACTCCAAGGCTCACGGATGTCATGAACATTGAGAAAATAGGCTGGTTCTTGTGGACACCCAAAAAGAAGACAACTACGCAAATGGCAAAAGCGGCGATGCCAAGAAGCTTTCCTGTCTTATTTAACCGTTTGGTCAACGGAGTTTCCGGGGAGGTTTCTGCAGAGAGCATCCCTGCAATTTTACCGATTTGCGTGTCCATTCCTGTCTCGGTCACATAAAAGGTCCCCCGGCCGGAGACGACTGTGGTTCCGGAGAAGACACAGTTTTTTCTATCACCCAGCGATACCTGTAAATCATCTATGGCATCACAATGTTTGTATATACTTCCGTTCTCTCCGGTTAATGCCGATTCTTCCGTACACAGGCCATGACATGTGAGAAGCCTGCCATCGGCAGGGACAAAACATCCCGTTTCAAGATATACTACATCTCCGGGGACAAGTTCACGCGAGGGAACCGTCTGGCGTTTGCCGTCACGAATAACCTGAGTTTCCGGTGTCTGCATGGACTTAAGGGCCGCTAATGAGTGCTCGGCCTTTTTTTCCTGAAAAACACCAATAACCGCATTGATAAGTACAATGGCAAGGATGATAACCGGGTCTGTAAAATCCGCATGTCCCTGCAGGTAAGAGGCAGCGAAAGAGACAGCAGCGGCAGCTAACAGGGTCAGAATCATAAAATCCTTAAATTGACTGATAAAACGGGAAAATATTCCAGGCGGCTTTTCCTGTGCCAGCTCATTGGGCTGGACTTTTTTCTGTATCTTTTTTACCTTAGAGCTGCTAAGTCCCTTTTCCGGAATACAGCCGGTCTGGTGGATTAGCTCATTTATGCTGATAGAGTACCATTCCATAGATCTACCTCCTTCCTATAAAAAACAAAGCTCCGTTTGTCGTATTCTGGCATAGTATGTAAATGAGAAAAATGTTGGAGTGTGACATGGGAGCGATTATTTTGCTTGCCTTATCCGTCAGTCTGGATTCGCTGAGTACAGGAATGGCCTATGCCATATCAGGAATCCGGATTCCCTGGACGACAAAACTTATGATGGCTGTACTTAATGGCTGTCTGACCTTTTCTGCAGTTCTGGCCGGAAGTTATCTGGGGCAAATCATCCCGGAGAGGTATTTCCAGTTATTTGGGGGAGGTGTGCTGCTTGCCCTGGGAGGACGTACTTTATGGTGTGTGTGGAAAAAACGGGCAGCTAAAGACTATGACCAGGATGGCTCAAAAGTATTAGAACCCTGGGAGGGCCTGTTAATCGGCCTGACAATGGCTTTTGATTCCATGAGTGCCGGTTTAGGAATACTGGATTTTGGCAGTGCCCGCTATGCATTTCCGTTTTTTACAGCATTTGCCGGTGTTGCTTTCCTCACAATAGGCAATTATATCAGGATAAATATACGATGTATCAACGCCATAGGAGGATTTCTTCTTATTGGTCTTGGTCTGTTTCGCTGTCTTTTTGCCTGGAACTGATACGGCAGATAAGAATAAGCAGCAAAAGCAGCAGACCGCCAATGAAGATCCAGCGTTTATATTGGTTAAAGTGTGCAAAAAGAACATCCCGGTATTGATAAAAATAATACCCAAAACTTGTGAGCACGGTATTCCAGAGCAGGATACCGAGGGAGGAGCTGAGCAGATATCCCATCAGTGACTGTTTCATTGCTCCTGCGACAAACCCGATATATGTACGGCATAAGGGGATAAGGCGGCTGATAAAGACAGCACTTTTTCCGTGATCCCCAAAGGTCCGGTACGAACTGAGAATAGGTTTTGACAGAGAGGGAAAGCGGTTCATCAGCCGTTCTAAGAGGGGAGAACCGCCAAAGCGTCCAATGCTGTAAGTAATACAACTGCCTGCAAGTCCGGCTGCCGTGCTGAATAAAATCAGGCTGGCGAAGGGCAGGCCTGCCCTGGCCCCCATTAACCCGGCCAGCGGAAGAATTATTTCACTGGAAACCGGAAAACATGCATATTCTGCTAAAATCAGAAGAAATATGGCAATCATGCCATATTGGTCTACCAAAGATTCCATAAGAGCCATAAATCTGTCTCAAATTTCCTATAAAATATTACTTCATTCTATGTGCCGTGGGGAATAAGTATTCAAGTGAAGCGCAACTTGACAAAAGTTTTGCCAGTTGGTATCATAAAAATGTATGCTTATATCATAGGAGGGAAGTATGAAAAAGAGTTTTCGCATTTTATTAATTACACTTCTACTGCTGGTTGGCTGCGGATTTTGGAAAGGCGCAGAAGTTAAAGCAGCGGGTACATATATGATAAAGGTCAATAAACAACAGAATGTGGTAAATATTTATAAATATAAAGGAGGTAAATATAAACCTCACAAAGCATTTGTTTGTTCAGTAGGTTACGCAACGCCTACCGGGACATATCCGCTGGGGGAAAAACTCCGCTGGCATCTGTTAGACGGTCCGAGTTATGGTCAGTATTGTACCCGGATTACCGGAAGTATTCTGTTCCATTCTGTCTGGTATTACAGTCAGGACAAGAATGCCCAGTCTTATATTCAGTACAATAAGCTGGGAACAACGGCATCCCATGGATGCGTACGTCTGACAGTAGCTGATGCAAAATGGATTTATGATAATTGTCCGTCCGGAACAAAGGTGGTTATATATAATTCCCCGAAACCCGGTCCACTGGGGAAACCGTCGGCTATCAAGGTAAGTGGTTACAGTGGATGGGACCCGACCGATCCGGACCCGGCAAACCCGTATAAGAAAAAGAAGCCGGAAATAACAGGGGTAGAGGGAAGAAATATTGCCTATGGGGATAAGGTAAAGCTGTTAAAGGGTGTAAAAGTTAAAAACTCGACAGGATTTAATGCCAAAAAGCTCCTAAAGCTGAAAATTATGTATAAGATGGATGCAGAATCCACATATAAAAAAGTAAAAGAGGTAAATTCCAAAAAACCCGGTAAATATAAGGTAACGTATGAGATAACCGATGAAATTAACCATAAGGCCAAAAAGACGGTTATATATAAGGTGCTGTCTTCTGTAGAAGTAAGTTCCATTACGCTGAGCAGCAAAACAAAAACTTTGTATCTCGGCGGAAAGGCATCGCAGAAGAAATACACGTTGAAGGTAAAGAAAATTAAGCCGGCATCGGCTTCCACTAAAAAGGTGGAATATAAATCAGATAACAGTGCAATAGCTACGGTATCGCAAAAAGGACTTATCCGGGCAAAAAAACCGGGAACAGTTACGATTACGGTTAAGGCAACAGATGGCTCTGGTACAAAGGCGACTTGCAGGATTAAGGTGTGCCAGTATGTGACGAAGCTTGGGCTGACAGCGGCAAGTACTACTTTGGATGTGGGAAATGCCATGCAGCTCCGGACATCCATTATTCCGTCAAATGCTACAAATAAAAAAGTAAAATATACTTCCAGTGATACAACGATTGCGACAGTCAGTGATTCCGGAAGTGTAAGGGCGCTCCGTCCGGGCAAAGTGACAATTACGGCGAAGGCAGCAGATGGAAGCGGGAAAAAGGCGACATTTGTGATTGAGACGCACTATCTGCTTGACAGTGTTGTTACGCCGGAGCCGGACCCGATAACCGTTGTAAGCGGTGCGGCATGGAGTGTGGTGGAAGAACAGCTGCCGCAGAGTGCAAAAGTAAAGGACAGATTTGGAAACGAGGCGTCAGCATCTGTAAAATGGGATGGCAGCGGCTATGATGGTACGACAGTCGGCAGTTATGAGGCAGTTGGACATATTACACTGCCAAAAGACTGGCTTGGTGCACCACCTGACTGGAGAGTGAAAGTTTTAGTAGAAGCCGCAGAAGCGGACGCGAATGGAGGAAAGGTTAAATAAAATGAGTAAACATTACAATCCAAAAGAGATAGAAGCAAAATGGCAGAAAATATGGGAGGATGAAAAAGCATTTCGGGCAGATAACGACTATTCCAAGCCAAAGTATTATGCACTGGTCGAATTTCCATATCCTTCCGGGCAGGGACTTCATGTGGGACATCCACGGCCATATACGGCGCTGGATATCGTTGCGCGTAAACGCAGAATGCAGGGATACAATGTGCTCTACCCAATGGGATGGGATGCTTTTGGTCTGCCGACAGAAAATTATGCCATAAAAAATAAAATGCATCCAAAAGAAGTTACAAAGAATAATGTCTCTCACTTTAAAGGACAGCTTCAGGCATTGGGGTACTCCTTTGACTGGGAGCGTGAGGTAAATACTACGGACCCGGAATATTACAAATGGACACAGTGGATATTTTTAAAGCTTTTTAAAGCAGGACTGGCTTACAAATCCGAGATGCCGATTAACTGGTGTACCTCCTGTAAATGCGGTCTGGCAAATGAAGAAGTGGTAAACGGTGTCTGCGACCGCTGCGGTAGTCCGGTTGTGCGCAAGGTAAAGAGCCAGTGGATGTTAAAAATCACAGAATATGCGGATAAGCTGATTGATGACCTTGATGGCCTGGACTATATTGAACGTGTCAAAGTGTCCCAGAAAAACTGGATTGGACGCTCTCACGGCGCAGAAGTAGAGTTTCGGATCAAAGATAAGGAAGAGAAACTCCGCATTTATACAACAAGGCCGGATACGCTTTTTGGAGTTACTTATATGGTGGTATCTCCGGAACATCCGTATTTGGAACAGTTTAAGGACGAGATAAAAAACTGGAGCGATATCCAGGAATATAGAGAAAGTGCGGCAAGGAAATCTGATTTTGAGCGCACCGAGCTTGTGAAGGAAAAGACAGGAGTGGAAATAGACGGCTTGCGGGCCATTAACCCTGTAAATGGGCAGGAGATACCTATCTGGGTATCCGATTATGTACTCATGAGTTATGGAACAGGTGCAATTATGGCGGTGCCGGCTCATGATACGCGTGACTGGGAATTTGCAAAGAAGTTCGACCTTCCAATTATTGAAGTAATTGAGGGAGGGAATGTGCAGGAAGAGGCATTTACCGATGTGGCGACAGGTACGCTGGTAAATTCCGGTTTTCTCACGGGGAAATCGGTAGAAGAGGCAAAGAAGGCCATGATTGACTGGCTGGAAAAAGAAGGAGTGGGTATACCAAAAAAGAACTTTAAACTGCGTGACTGGGTATTTTCCCGCCAGCGTTACTGGGGTGAGCCGATTCCGGTTGTAAAATGCGAGAAGTGTGGCTATGTACCGATTCCGGAAGAGGAGCTTCCTCTGCAGCTGCCGGAGGTAGATAACTATGAGCCTACCGATAACGGGGAATCTCCAATTGCCAAAATGCGCGACTGGGTGGAGACAACATGTCCATGTTGTGGCGGCAAGGCAGAGAGGGAGACCGATACGATGCCTCAGTGGGCTGGTTCTTCCTGGTATTTTCTGCGTTATACTGACCCAACGAATACAGAGGCACTGGCAGGTAAAGAGGCTTTAAAATACTGGCTTCCGGTAGACTGGTACAATGGAGGAATGGAGCATACTACCCTGCATCTTCTGTATTCCCGTTTCTGGCACAAGTTCCTCTATGACAATGGTATTGTGCCGACAAAGGAACCGTACCAGAAAAGGACATCCCATGGAATGATTTTAGGGGAAAATGGGGAAAAAATGAGTAAGTCCCGTGGAAATGTCATTAATCCGGATGACATTGTGAGGAACTATGGTGCGGATACGCTGCGTACTTACGAGATGTTTATCGGTGCATTTGACGCTGCAGCGGCATGGTCGGATGATGGCGTAAAGGGCTGCCGCCGTTTTTTGGAGCGCGTCTGGAAGCTGAAGGAGATGGTTTCAGAGGAAAAAGGCTACTCAAAAGAGCTTGAGACCAAAATGCACCAGACGATACAGAAAGTAAGTAATGATTATGAGGTTTTGAAATATAATACAGCCATAGCGGCTATGATGGCGCTTGTCAATGAATTTTATAAAGTGGGAAAAGTTACACGTGATGAATTTGGAACTCTTTTAATTCTTCTAAATCCGGTTGCGCCACATATGACAGAGGAACTTTGGGAAGAGTTAGAGTATGGCGGCAGATTGTATCAGACAACATGGCCGGAATATGATGAGAAAAAAACTGTGGAAAAAGTGCAGGAAATCGGTGTACAGATAAACGGTAAAGTGCGCGCTGCGGTGGCACTTCCGATTGATGCCTCAAAAGAGGACGCCCTGGCAGCAGGCCGGGATGCGGTGGCGGATAAATTGGCCGGGAAAACAGTTGTCAAAGAAATATATGTGCCGGGTCGCATTATAAATATAGTTGTGAAATAGCGGCGGTGCAAATGGAGGAAGATGTGAAAGTTAGCATAATTATCCCGTATCACGGGGAGGAAAAGTATATAGGGGATTGTCTTGCCAGTCTGGACGAGCAGGAGGAAAAGGATTTTGAGGCAATTGTTGTATGCGACGATTGTACAGAAGAGCAGATAGAGGCGCTGCGCGCAAGGGAAAGTAAATTTTCCCTGACGGTACTTACAACAGGAGGGAAGCGCGGAGTGGCTGCGGCACGAAATGTCGGGTTAGAACATGCGGCGGGCGATTATATATTATTTTTGGACTGTGATGATTACCTTGAGCCGAACGCCCTGTCAGAGCTTCTTGCACTGGCAGAGGGCAGGGAGCTTGTATTTTCAAAGAGGATTGGAACCTGGTATGGAAGAAAATTCTTCTATGACAAAAAACAGGATAACGAAGCTGACGATCAGGAAGAGGAAATTGAGGATGAAGACGAGGCTGAAGAAGATGAGGATGACGAGCAGGCGATAGAGCCGGCGGAGGAAGAGACCTGGTACCGCACTTTTGCGCATATGCTCCGGGCGGATAACACCATTCAGGGCATATCCGTACTTGGCATCCTGTTTGATAGAAAGTTTTTGGAAAAGCAAAGCATCCGTTTTGAAGAGAACTTAATATATGCATCGGATGTGCCTTTTGTGATACGTGCTTTCTGTGCGGCGGAGAATCCCGGCGAACTCAAACAGCGCATTTATATTCACAGGCGGCACAATGATCCGATTAATCTTCCAGCTATCAGCCAGATTTCTGATTCGAAAACAAGGATAGACGAGATTCTTGGCATATATAAAGAAATAGAGCCACTGCTGGCGGCAAAAACGGAAGAACCGAGGGCAAAACTCGCCTTCGACCGCAAATTTATACGTTATTATGTGACGCGCGTGAGTAAGTTTTATGTAGAGGGGGGCAAAAAAGAGCGTGAGGCTGTTTATCCTCAGGCTCTGGAGTGTCTGCGTATGCTCTCTCTGGATGCCATTGCGCATTCCAGACGTTATACAAAGAAACTCTTGAAATACTCTTTTACCCATCGGCCGGAGGAAATAGCGAAAAAGGTACGGCGCCACAGCTCGTTCCAGACACTGGGAAGACTTGTAAAAAGCCGTGCGGCCTGCAAAAAATATATGTACCGCAAAGTATTTTCGCGTATGAAAATGATAGATAATATGGTTGTTTTTGAGAGTTTCTTTGGACGCAATTACTCGGACAGCCCGAAATACATTTACGAATATCTTGGGAAAAACTACCCCGGGAAATATAAATTTGTATGGATATTGAACAGGCGGAGTGAGGAGAAGATGCCATTTCCGTGTAAGCGCGCAAAACGGTTCAGCCTGCGGTATTTTTATTATATGGCACGGGCAAAATATCACGTATTTAACGGAAGGCAGCCGGTTTATTTTATAAAGAGAAAAGGAAATGTCTTTTTGGAGACATGGCACGGAACGCCGTTAAAGAAACTTGTTTTTGATATGGATGAGGTGACGACAGCATCACCGCTGTATAAAAAACAGTTTTATACACAGACCCGTTCGTGGGATTATCTGGTTGCCCCGAATCAGTTTTCGGAAGATATATTCCGCCATGCCTTTATGTACGACGGAAAAATGTTAGAGACAGGCTATCCGAGAAATGATATACTGTATTTAAAGGATAAGGAAAAGGAACAGCTGACGCTTGAGATTAAGAGAGAGCTTGGAATTGACCCGGCGAAGAAAGTAATTTTATATGCTCCAACCTGGCGTGACGATGAGTTTTATGACCATGCTCAGTATAAATTTACATTAAAGCTTGATATGGAAAAAATGCAGAAGCAGATTGGGGATGAATATGTCCTGCTGCTCAGAACTCATTATTTTATTGTGGATTTCCTTGATTTAACTCCATATCAGGGATTTGCCTACAATGTGAGCAAATATAATGATATTGCAAGACTGTATTTGATTTCAGATGTGTTAATTACAGATTACTCATCGGTATTCTTTGACTATGCCAATCTGCGACGGCCAATGCTTTTCTTTACCTATGATCTGGATAAGTACCAGAGTGTGCTCCGGGGATTTTATATGGATGTGGAAGAGGAGCTGCCGGGGCCGATGCTGTTTGATACGGACGAGGTGCTGGATGCGATAGAAAGCCTTCCACAGATACAGAAACAGTATGAGGATAAATACCGTATATTCTGTGAAAAATATTGTGGATGGGAAGATGGCAGTGCTACGAAAAAGGTTGTTGAGGCGGTATTCGATAAATAGGAGAGTGCGAAATGGCAAAAGTTAGTATAATTATTCCGTATTTGAAGGGGCAGGCCTATTTGGGGGACTGTATTGGTTCACTTGTTGAACAGGGACTGGCAGAGAGTGAGATTATTGTTGTCAATGACAAGGATGGGGAGCCGGTTCCGGATGCAGTTTTACAGATGGATTATGTCACTGTTTATAATGCCGTGGATGAGCTGCCGGAGATCCAGGAGAAAGAAGAACCGGAAGAGGCGGATATCCTGGAAGAGGATGAAGAAAGGCCTGTGAAAGGGTCGCCCTATGGGGTGGCTTACTGCCGCAATCTTGGAATTCAGAAAGCGACAGGCAAATATGTGTACTTTATTGACTGTGACGATTATCTGCTTGAAGATGCATTGCCGAGGCTCTTAAAGCTTGCGGAAGAAAAAAATGCACGTATGGTAACGGGAAATAAATACAGCAGCTGGTTTAAACCGGCAAACTTTACCCTTGATAAAGCCAGCCGGGAAACCGACATTCAGGGAATATGTCAGTTAGAGGGAGAGGTGCTGAGAGAGCGGTTCCGAATTATGTTTTCTGCCCAGCACTTATTAATTGACCGTCAGTTTTTATTGGAAAATAATATCAGTTTTGATACAACAAATACCTATTACAGCGATACGCGTTTTGTTGTGCAGGCACTTAAGCTTGCCGGGGAATCTGTCTTTTTGGACGGGGACAGCATATATGTATGGCGTCACCGCAACGACAGCATTAATTTGCCGGCACTGTGCCAGAAAAGGCGTCCCAAAAAGGGACGTGAATATCTCGAATCTTATGAAAAGGCGCTGGACTGTCTGACGGAGCAGGATATTGTCTTGCGGGAGTGTTTAGACCGCCATCTGCTCGTGTATTGCAGAGCAAAATTCCCTGCCCGGATAAAGGGGGGAATTGCCAGGCGTTATACGCAGGCGCTGCAGAATATCCCTGAATGGAAAAGCAAAACAAAAGAATTTGGATTTTTACAGCGCACGGAGCTGAATCTTGTGCGCAAAGGGAAATACAGGATGGCAAAGCCGGTGATAGGATTTGCCAAATGGAAAAAGAAAAAGAAAGGATTTCTAGGCAGCCGTCTCCAGTGGTTCCGGGTCATTGAGAAAAGGGTATTTAAGAAAATGCCGCTTCGGAAGGACTGGGTATTAATTGAGAGCTTTTTTGGGAAAAGTTATTCAGACAGTCCTAAATATCTATATGAATATATGCAGAAAACCCGTGGTGATAAGTACCGTTATATCTGGGTTTTGAATCAAAAATCCGAGAACCTTGCCAAGAGCGGAAAACATACGAGAGTAAAGCGTAACAGTCTTCGCTATGTATATTTTGCCGCGCGCTGCGGTTATCGTATCTTTAATGTAAGACAGCCTGCCTGGAATAAAAAGCGCGCGGGAGTAATATTTTTAGAGACATGGCATGGAACACCGCTTAAGAAACTTGTATTTGATTTAGATGATATTCAGGCAGCCAGCCAGGATCATAAAATAGTCTTTTATGACCAGAGCCGGGAGTGGAATTATATGGTATCGGCAAACCGTTTTTCGACCGATGTGTTCGAGCGGGCGTTTATGCTTAACCGTGAGAAGATTTTGGAATATGGTTATCCGAGAAATGATGTGCTGTATGCAGAAAATACAGCAGAGATTGCAGCGGAGGTTAAAAGGGAACTTGGCATACCGGAAGGAAAGAGGGTTATTCTGTATGCGCCTACCTGGCGTGATAACCAGTTTTATGGCAAGGGGCGCTATAAGTTTGAACTGGCAATGGACCTTGGACTGATGCAGAAGGAGTTGTCCGGGGACAGTGTTATTCTGTTGCGGACGCATTATCATATTGCAGATATTTTGGACTTATCGGAGTATGAGGGCTTTGTTTATAATGGCAGCCAATATGAGGATGTTTCCCGTCTGTATCTGGCGTCGGATATATGTATTACGGATTATTCCTCTGTCTTTTTTGACTATGCGAACCTGAAACGTCCGATTCTCTTTTTCGTATATGACCTGGATGCTTATGCAGATGAGATCAGAGGTATTTATCTTGATATGGAAAAGGAGCTTCCAGGGCCGCTGCTCCACACAAACGAGGAGCTGTTAGGCGCACTGAAAAATATGGATGATATAACAGAACAGTATAAAGAGCGTTATGAGGAATTTTACGAGCGTTTCTGTAATGTGGATGACGGACACGCATCAGAACGTATTATTGAGAAAGTATTTGGTGAACAGGAGAAGCTGCTGGAGGGCAAATAATAGCAGAAGGGAAGGGGAATCATGGGCAGAGTGCTGTACAGAATAGGAAAACAGGCCATGATTCTTTTGTACCGGATTATGTGTCTGCTGTTTCCTGTAAAGAAAAAAAGGATTGTGTTCAGCAGCGGGGCAGGTAAAAGCTATGCGGGAAATCCGCGTGCGATATACGAGTATATCACAGAGCAGGGCTGGGGCAGGAAATGGGAATGTATCTGGTTTTATGAAAAAATGCCTTATCCTATTCCGGGGGCATGCCGCCAGGTGCCGTTGAAACGGCTTAAATACCTGTATTACATGGCAACAGCGCAGGTCTGGATTTTCGATAGCCGGCAGCCGCAGTTCCTGATAAGGCGGAAAAATACCATCTATATACAGACATGGCACGGAACGCCTCTCAAAAAGCTGGCTCTTGATATGGATGATGTATTTATGTCCGGGGAGTCGGGAATTGAGGAATATAAAAAAAATTTTGAACAAAATGTGCGGACGTGGGATTATTTGATTTCACAAAATCCTTTTTCCAGTGCGGTTTTTCGCAGGGCATTTGCTTTTCAGGGAAAAATGCTAGAAATTGGTTATCCGAGAAATGATGTGCTTTTCCATAAGAATACGGTTCAGGATATCCGGCAGTTAAAAGAAAAGCTCGGTCTGCCAACAGATAAAAAAATACTGCTCTATGCGCCTACCTGGCGTGATGATGAGTTTTCCGGTGCCAACGAATATCACTTCCGCCCGGCGCTCTCTTTTGAGGACATGGGAGAGGCATTAGGGAGAGATTATATTTTAATTGTAAAATATCATTATCTCATTATGGAAGCTGTAGACTGGTCTCCGTATGAGGGATTTATTTATACTTTTGATCAAAGCAGGGATATTGCGGAACTGTTTTTAGTGGCAGATGCTCTGATCACGGATTACTCCTCTGTTATGTTCGACTATAGTCTGTTGGGGCGTCCTCTGTATTTCTTTGCATATGACCTTGAGAAATACAGAGATGAGTTGAGAGGATTTTATTTTGACTATGACAAGGAACTGCCGGGACCGATTTCTATGACAACGGCGCAGCTGGTGAAAGATATCAGGGAGAGCCGCCCGGAAGATTACAAAGAGCGTTATCAGGCATTTTGTGAAAAATATAACAACAGGGACGATGGGACGGCCTGTAAGAGAATATGCGGGCTTGTCTGTGATTTTATAAAAAATGCAGAGTAAAAGGAGGATAGAGATGGAAACAATAGCAAGTTTTACCGTGGATCACTTAAAACTCCTTCCAGGTGTATATGTGAGCCGGAAGGATAGTACAGGGCACGATATTGTAACCACCTTTGATATTCGTATGACGAGGCCGAATTATGAACCGGTTATGAATACGGCAGAGGTACATACGATTGAACATCTCGGAGCAACTTTTTTGAGAAATCATGAAATACTGGGTGAAAAAGTTATTTATTTTGGCCCGATGGGATGCCGTACGGGATTTTATCTGATTTTGGCAGGGGATTACGAACCGGATTCTATTGTACCTTATCTGCGGGAGTTGTTTGAGTTTATCCGGCAATATGAAGGAGAGGTCCCGGGAGCGTCTGCCGCAGAGTGTGGAAATTATCTGGATTTAAACCTGCCAATGGCAAAATATCAGGCAGATAAATATCTGGAACAGGTGTTAAATCGTATTACACCGGACCGGATGCAGTATTAAATTTTCTGTCTCCTGCATAGAATAATAAAAAATAAAAGCAGCCGCTTGTTTTAAAGGCAGGGACAATCATGATGGAATGGGATAGCCGTATGAAGAATAACCAGAGTGTGAAAATTCTCAAGGCGGCTATCCCTTTTTTGGATGTTGCTATTGGGGAAACAATTAATATCGAGGGACTTCTGGGAGCTGTGCGTCCGTTTGCTGTAGGCCGGGAACGACAGATAATAGATATGTTTCTGCAGTTTTTTCAGATGCGCCGGATGTTTGACATGATGCAGCTTGTCCAGTCCATGCAGCAGATGCAGGAGATGGCAGAGAACGTTTCCGGAAGCGGTGGTTCAGACGGAGAGACAGGGACATCCCCTGCGGGAAATGCTTCTACAGGAATGCCCTCCCCTGAAATGCTGTCAATGATAAAAGCGATGGTTCCAAAAGAGCAGCAGGAAATGGTAGATTCTATGGTTGCAATGGCTTCTATGATGCAGAGCCAGCCCGAGAAGCAGGAGGGCGGAAACGAGGAAATGAATGAGTCAGAGCCAGTCGATCTTTGAGCAGTACGACATTTTTAAAACGATGCATCCGGTAAAAATCCAGGTGATGAAAGATCTTGCAGACAATATGCAGGGGAGGGACTTAAAGGATGCAGCTCCCTTTTTGATGGCCGCAACAAATAAGCTGAAACAGAATAACCTGTCGTTCAGTCCGGAAGAAATGCGTGTCCTTATGGATATACTGACAAAGGATATGAACCCGCAGGAAAAGGCAAAGGTTGAGATGATGAAAAATTTCATTCAAAAAAGGTAGATGAAGCACATGTTTTGTGATATGATGGTTAGATAAATGCGTGGTAAAGCAGGCACAGATGGAGGAAAAGAAGAAGGCGATGGCAGACAAATGGATTGAGTTAAGGGGGATTTCCAAATCCTTTGACGGGGTACGGGTACTGGACCAGTTGAATCTGGACATACATGAGAATGAGTTTGTTACCCTGCTTGGGCCAAGCGGATGCGGGAAGACGACAACTCTGAGGATCATTGGCGGATTTGAGACAGCAGATGAGGGAGCTGTCCTGTTAAATGGGGCAGACATATCCCGTGTTCCGGCAAATAGGCGTCCCATTAACACAGTTTTTCAGAAGTATGCCCTTTTTTCTCATATGAATATTGCAGAAAACATTGCCTTTGGATTGAAAATAAAAAAGAAATCAAAACAATATATAGCGGATAAAATCAAATACGCCCTGAAGCTTGTCAACTTAGAGGGCTATGAGAAGCGTATGCCGGATTCTCTGAGCGGCGGTCAGCAGCAGAGGATTGCCATTGCCAGGGCCATTGTCAATGAACCAAAGATTCTTCTCCTGGATGAGCCTCTCGGTGCGCTTGATTTAAAACTCAGACAGGAGATGCAGTATGAGCTGATACGCCTGAAAGAGGAGCTTGGAATTACGTTTGTCTATGTAACCCATGATCAGGAAGAAGCACTGACAATGTCAGACCGGATTGTTGTGATGAACCAGGGATATATTCAGCAGGTCGGAACGCCGGAGGATATTTACAATGAGCCGCAGAATGCTTTTGTGGCAGATTTTATCGGTGACAGCAATCTTTTGCCGGCGATTATGATTTGTGATAAAAAGGTAAATATACAGGGGCAGGAGTTTGACTGTGTAGACGTCGGGTTTGGAGAGAATAACCCTGTGGATGTGGTAATCCGTCCCGAAGATATGATTTTAGTACCGCCAGAGCAGGGGACAATACGCGGCCGTGTTACTTCCTTGATTTTTAAGGGCGTCCATTATGAAATGGAGGTACAGGCTCTTGGAACTACATGGCTGGTTCACAGTACTCAGATGGCAGAGGCGGGCTCGGAAGTGGGTTTATTTATTGACCCCTTTAATATACAGATTATGAAGAAGCCGGAAAACGCGGCAGAGGAGGTTCTGCATGATGAGCAATAAGAAAAAGAATGGTATCATTGTCTTTCCCTATGTGGTGTGGATGACAATATTTATCATTGTTCCTCTTCTGATTATGGCTTATTACGGGTTTACGGCAAAGAGCGGAGATTTTACCTGGGATAATATATTAAGTATTGCTGACCCCATTCATTTTAAGGCACTCTGGACGTCTGTCCGTCTGTCTTTTTTATGTACGGTTATCTGCTTTGTATTGGCTCTTCCCCTGGCACTTACGATACGCAGTCTTCATATAAAAAGCAATGGATTTATTATATTTATTTTTATTCTCCCCATGTGGATGAACTTTCTTCTTCGGACCATTGCCTGGCAGTCCCTTTTGGAAAAAAGCGGCGTGATTAATCAGGTATTGGGAATTTTTGGACTTCCTGCACAGAACATGATTAATACAGAGGGGGCTATTGTCCTTGGAATGGTTTATAATTATCTGCCCTTTATGGTATTGCCGATTTATAATGCCCTTGCCAAAATCAGTCAGGATACGTTTGATGCGGCCAGGGATTTGGGGGCCGGATTCTGGCAGACGCTGCGGCGTATTACAATACCAATGATTCTGCCCGGAATTGTCAGCGGCTGTACAATGGTTATTGTCCCGGCACTGACGACTTTTGTGCTGTCAGACTTTCTTGGCGGGGCAAAAGTGCAGTTAATAGGAAATGTGATAGAGCAGGAGTTTACGACTGCCAATAACTGGAATTTAGGTGCCGGACTGTCTCTTGTGCTTATGGTGCTTGTCCTTGCCAGCATGGCCCTTATGAACAAATATGACAAAAATGGAGAGGGGGCCGGGATATGGTAAGAAAAAGCCGCCTTGTCCGTGTGGGAGGAAAGATTTATCTGGGGCTTATTTTCCTTTTCCTCTATCTCCCGATTGTAATATTGATTGCGCTTTCCTTTAATGAGTCAAAGACAAGGGGACAGTGGACCGGTTTCAGCCTGAAATGGTATGAGGGGCTGTTTTCGGACCGGGAGATTCTCAACGCACTTTTTACGACGTTGATACTGGCCCTTTTATCAGCCCTTGTGGCCACGATTTTTGGGACAATTGTCGCCTTTGCCATCAACCGGATGAAACGTTGGAAAAAGGCGGCGCTTATGTCCCTGACGAATATTCCGATGCTAAATGCCGATATTGTGACAGGTATTTCCCTGATGCTTTTGTTTCTGGCATTGGATTACACAATGGGTTTTTCAAGTGTGCTTATTGCCCATATAACGTTTAATCTGCCCTATGTTATTTTGAGTGTGGCCCCAAGGCTGCGAAAGAGAAATACAAGCGCCTATGAGGCTGCGTTGGATTTGGGGGCCTCTAAACCCTATGCATTCCGGAAAGTAATTCTGCCGGATATTATGCCGGGGGTACTGACGGGATTTTTACTATCCTTTACCATGTCGTTAGATGATTTTGTTATTACACATTTTACAAAGGGAATCGGTGTGAATACCTTATCAACGATGATATACACCGAGCAGAAGAAGGGGATACGGCCGGAAATTTATTCTCTGTCCACGTTAATGTTTATTACGGTTTTTATCCTCCTGGTTCTTTATAATAAGTACAGGGAGAGTGCGGAAAAGAAAAAGGCTGCAGTTCGTACCAGCCGCGTCCGTTACTATGCAGCCGCCGCCTGCGTGCCGGTTTTTGCCATACTGCTGTTTATCGGCTACAGACAGACAAGCGCTGTCAGCACAGACAAGCTGAACCTGTACAGCTATGGGGAATATCTTGCCCCGGAGCTGATTGAGGAATTTGAGAAAGAAACCGGGATTAAGGTGACCAGTGACGAGTACGATACCAATGAGACAATGTACCCGATTATTGCGAAAGGGGCGGCAGATTATGACCTCGTGTGTCCATCCGATTATATGGTAAAGCGAATGGCGGAGGAGGGACTTTTGGAAAAAATAAACTGGGGGAATATACCGAATGCCACCCACATAGATGAGGAATACTGGTCTTTTGCGAGGAACTATGACGAGGATAATAGTTATAGTGTGCCCTATTTATGGGGAACTGTGGGTATCCTGTATAACAAAAAGATGACAGAGGGTTCTATCGACAGCTGGGAGGTTCTCTGGGATACAAAGTATCATGACAATGTATTGATGCAGAAAAGTGTGAGGGACGCTTTTGGTATTACTCTCAAATTTCTTGGTTACTCGCTGAATTCGACAAATAAAAATGAAATAGACCGGGCAGCGGATAAGCTGTTGGAACAAAAGAGCTCCGGGGTTGTACAGGCGTATGTAGTGGATGAGGTAAGAGATAAAATGATAGCCGGAGAGGCTGCCATTGGTGTCATTTATTCCGGGGAGGCACTGACGTGTCAGGAATCCAATCCGGATTTGGAATATGTGATTCCAAAAGAGGGCAGTAATCTGTGGATGGATTCCTGGGTCATTCCAAAAGGTGCAAAAAATAAAGAAAATGCGGAAAAATTTCTGGATTTCTTATGCCGCCCGGAATCGATGAAGAAAAATTTTGATTATATCACCTATTCCATTCCAAGTGCGGACGGACGTGCGCTGATTGAGGAAGAGGAATACAGAGAGAGTGATATTGCTTTCCCGGACTTGAAATCACTGACAAATTGTGAGGTATTTACCTATCTGGGTGAAGAGACGGACCGGTATTATAACCGTAAATGGAAAGAAATTATGTCGCAATAAAAGGGGGCAGTCATGGAACGTATTTTACTTGTCGATGATGAAGAAGATATTTGTAATCTGCTGACACTGTATCTTAAAAATGATAATTATGATGTGGTGTCTTTTGGGACAGGGACAGAGGCTCTGGAATATTTGAAACGGGAAGAGGTGGATTGTGCCGTGTTGGACGTTATGCTGCCGGATATGGACGGTTTTACCATCTGCCGGAAAATCAGAGAGTCCAAATTTTTCCCGATTCTCATGCTTACAGCGAAAAATGAGGACAGCGATGTGTTGAACGGCCTGACATTAGGGGCAGACGACTATATTACCAAACCCTTTAAGGCAATGGAAGTGCTGGCAAGAATCAGGACACAGCTGAGGCGCTATAAAACGTACGACAGGCAGGGCGAGGCAGTGAGGGATGAAATTGATATCCGGGGGCTGTATATGAACGGCACAACACACAAGGCGGCTCTCTATGATAAGCCGCTGGATTTAACGCCGATAGAATTTGCCATCCTGTTTTATCTGGGAAAAAGGCAGGGGGAGGTCGTCTCTTCGGAGGAACTTTTTGAAGCTGTATGGCAGGAGAAGTATCTGAACCAGAATAATACCGTTATGACACATATAGGGCGTATCCGGGAAAAAATGAAAGAGTCGGCAAAGAAACCAAAGTTTATAAGAACAGTATGGGGAGTGGGATATACAATTGATTAATGAAAATGAGAGACGATTTCGAAATACAAAAATAAAACTTCTGGTCTATGTTATCTTTTATATTCTAATATGTATATGCGGGTATTTGTGTAAACTCTATCTGTCCACCTATGTATGGTACGGAGGGGAGGCTGTTTATCCGCTGTTCCATTTTTTAAAACAGCATTTGAGTGTTATGCTGCTGATCGGCTTTGCTGTCGGTATTTTTATTATATTGTGGTATGACTATAAAAAAATGAAAGAACTCGTGGCAAAGGAGAAAAAGGAGGCGCTTCGACTGGCGGAGCAATCCGAGAAACGGAAAAATGACTTAGTGATGTATCTCGCCCATGATTTGAAAACGCCTCTGACTTCCATCCTCGGATATTTGGAGCTTCTGCAAAATACTACGGAGCTGACAGAGGAGACAAAGCAAAAATATATGGCGGTCGTTTCGGCAAAGGCAGAGAGATTGGAGGAATTGTTGGATGAGTTTTTTGAGATTACGCGCTATAACCTGACTCAGATTACTCTTGTCAAAAGCCGTATTAATTTGACGAGAATGATGGAGCAGCTTATTTTTGAATTTCAGCCAATGTTAATGGAACGGAATCTGACATGTGAATTTCAGCCGGCAGCAGAGCAGGATTTTCATTATTTTTGTGATGCGGACCGGATACAGCGGGTATTTTCCAATTTATTAAAAAATGCCGTTTATTATTCTTTTGAGGGAACGGCAATTTCTATAACGCTTCAAAAGGATAAGGGATGTCTGAGGGCTGTGTTTGAAAACGAGGGAAATACGATTCCCAAGGAGAAACTGACCAAAATTTTTGAACAGTTTTTCCGGCTGGACAGTGCCCGGGGGACAAAGTCAGGGGGAACGGGAATCGGCCTTGCGATAGCGAAAGAGATTGTGGAGCTTCACGGTGGGAGCATAGAGGCATTCAGTGAGGATAACCGCATTCGTTTTACTGTTCAGCTTCCTGTCAGGGCTGATGTCTTGAGAAAATCTTGAGATTTTAGTGCGAAAAAAGAAAAACATAAATTTTCATTTCTGATAAGATAGGGTTAAATCAGAAAAGGAGGTTTGTGCAAATGAAACACAAATACAGAAAGCGAAGGCGTTTTAGCGGCATGCACCCCTTTTTATTTATCGGTGCATTGTGCATTCTTACCGCGACGTTTTTTCTGGCACGGCATTTGACAGCGCCGCCGGGGATTCTGTCAGGGCAGGAGAGAGAACTGGAGGACGCGTTAGGGGACACGCTGACGGAAGAGGAACGGGATGGGAAAGAACCGCTCTTTTTGCAGACAGATGAGAGGTGGTCTGGCTATTCGTACGGTGGAAGTACCATTTCGGTATCGGGGTGTGGGCCTTGTTGTCTGGCAATGACGGCGGTGGCTCTTACGGGGGACAGAAAGATTACACCAAAAAAAGTGGCACGTTTCAGTGACAAAAACGGATTTTATGCTGAGGGGCAGGGAAGCTTATGGACATTGATTCCCGAGGGGAGTAAGTTTCTGGGCCTGACGGCCGAAGAGCTGCCGCTCAGTGAACAGCGTATAAGGGATACTTTAGAGAATGGGGGAAAAATCATCTGTGCGATGGGGCCGGGGGATTTTACAACGGAAGGACATTTTATTGAGCTGTACCAGGTGGAAGCAGATGGGTTCCGGGTACACGACCCGAATTCTTTGGAGCGGAGTAGAAAGCTTTGGACATATAATGAGATAGGCGGTCAAATACGTAACTTATGGGGGATATATTCGTGATACTTGACATTTCCTATTCTTTCGATTATAGTAAGAACAGTTTGCGAAGGGTGAAATGCACTGTTTAATATAGGAGAAAAGAGAAATGAAGAAAGAATTAGGAAAGACTTATGATCCAAAAGATATTGAGGACCGTCTATATACGAAATGGATTAATAAGAGATATTTTCATGCGGAGGTACGTGAGGACAAAAAACCATATACGATAGTGATCCCGCCTCCCAATATTACCGGGCAGCTTCATATGGGACATGCCTTAGATAACACATTGCAGGATATTCTGATCCGCTTTAAGCGGATGCAGGGATATGAGACCCTCTGGATGCCGGGGACTGACCACGCATCTATAGCCACAGAAGCAAAGATTGTGGAGAAAATGAGGGAAGAGGGCGTCACCAAAGAAGAGATTGGACGTGAAAAGTTTTTAGAGCGTGCCTGGGACTGGAAAAAAACTTATGGAGGGCGTATTGTATCGCAGTTGAAGAAGATGGGTTCTTCCTGCGACTGGGAGCGTGAACGCTTTACCATGGACGAGGGATGCAATAAGGCTGTGAAAGAGGTCTTTGTTAATCTCTATAAGAAAGGATTAATTTATCGGGGAGAGAGAATTATTAACTGGTGTCCGCACTGTTTGACATCTATCTCGGATGCAGAGGTTGATTATGAGGACCAGAAGGGGTATTTCTGGCATCTGCGCTACCCGTTTGCGGATGGAAGCGGTTACATCAATCTGGCGACAACCCGTCCGGAGACACTGCTCGGTGATACGGCAGTAGCGGTAAACCCAAAAGATGACAGATACCGTGATATGGTAGGGAAAATGCTTGTGCTTCCGCTGGTACACCGGGAGATACCGTTAATTGCGGATGATTATGTAGATATGGAGTTTGGAACGGGTGTTGTAAAAATTACACCGGCACATGACCCCAATGACTTTGAAGTGGGGCTTCGTCATAATCTCCCTATTATAAATGTCATGACAGATGATGCAAAGATTGTGGATGATTATGAGAAATATGCCGGAATGGACCGCTATGAGGCAAGAGAGGCAATTATCGCTGATTTAGAGGCTGAGGGAGCTCTTGTAAAGACCGAGGACCATGACCACAACGTAGGAACCTGTTACCGCTGTGGGACAACCGTTGAACCGCGTGTGTCAAAGCAGTGGTTTGTAAAAATGAAACCGTTAGCCGGTCCGGCAATTGATGCTGTTAAGGATGGAAGAACCAAATTTGTTCCGGACTATTTTAATAAGACGTATTTTCACTGGTTAGAGAATATTAAAGACTGGTGTATTTCCCGTCAGCTCTGGTGGGGGCATCAGATTCCGGCATTCTACTGTGATGAGTGCGGGGAGCTTGTTGTAACCAAGGAAGAGCATGCCGAATGTCCTAAGTGCGGTAAGCCGATGCGTCAGGACCCGGACACACTGGATACGTGGTTCAGTTCCGCACTGTGGCCGTTTTCCACGATGGGATGGCCGGACAAAACAGAGGAGCTGAAATACTTTTATCCTACAAACACACTTGTTACAGGATATGATATTATCCCGTTCTGGGTTATGCGTATGATGTTCAGTGGTTTGGAACATACGGGTCAGGTTCCCTTTGACACGGTATTTATCCATGGTCTTGTGAGAGATTCGCAGGGACGTAAGATGAGTAAGTCTCTTGGCAACGGCATTGATCCCCTTGAAGTAATTGACAAGTATGGTGCTGATGCGCTCAGGCTGACACTCGTGACCGGGAATGCGCCGGGAAACGATATGCGTTTTTATTGGGAGCGGGTAGAGGCAAGCCGTAATTTTGCCAATAAGGTATGGAATGCCTCCCGTTTCATTATGATGAATGTGGAACAAAATCGGGAACTGCTGGATGGAGAAATTAAACCGGAGCAGTTTACCCAGGCAGATAAATGGATTCTATCCAAGGTAAATAATCTTGTAAAGGATGTTACGGCGTTGATGGAGTCCTTTGAACTGGGAATTGCTGTTCAGAAAATATATGACTTTATCTGGGAAGAATTTTGTGACTGGTATATTGAAATGGTGAAACCGCGTCTGTACAGTGAGACGGATACGACAAAGGCAGCAGCCCTTTATACCCTTCGGACAGTATTGGTGGATGCACTAAAACTTTTGCATCCCTATATGCCATTTGTCACAGAAGAAATCTATTGTACCCTTATGGAGGATGAGGAAAACTCCATTATGGTGTCAGAATGGCCGGAGTATACAAATGAACGCTGCTTTGCTGAGGATGAGGCAAAAGTCGGCCGCATCCAGGAGGCAGTAAAGGGAATCCGCAATATCCGTGGCGAGATGAATGTTCCGCCGTCAAAGAAAGCTTCTGTAATTGTTGTATCTGAGAAGCAGGAGGTTCTTGATATTTTTGAAGAAAATAAGGTGTTTTTTGCTACGCTCGGCTATGCCAGTGATGTGACATTCCAGAGGGATAAGAGCGGTGTGGCAGAGGATGCAGTATCTGTCGTTATTGCAGATGGAACGGTATATATTCCGTTTGCAGAGCTGGTTGATATTGAAAAAGAAATCGAGCGCCTGCAAAAAGAGGAGAAAAAACTTACGGGTGAGCTGAAGCGTTCGGAAGGGATGCTTGGAAACCCTAATTTCGTAAATAAAGCTCCTGAGGCCAAAATTGCTGAGGAGCGTGAGAAACTTGAGAAATATAAGAGTATGATGGCGCAGGTGAAGGAGCGTCTGGCACAGCTGAAAGCATAAAAAACTTAATACGTTAAGTGATAAATGTACAAAAGATGAAAGCTGGTAGGAAATATTGAATTTGTGTCGAAACCGCTGACTGCGGACAGCAAACTTACGATATTTCCTACTTGCTTTTTTTTGAGAAAGTAGGTATTATGGTAAATATAGGGAATTTATTTTGTAAAGCGAAGGGAGGAAGGAAATGCTGAATTTTGAAGAGGAGCTGGAGAAATTTCAGCCCAGTATGGATGTAGAAAAAGTTGAGGATGTTGTATATAATAACAATTTAACAGATGTGACAGATATAGTGAAAGAATTGATACAGGATGCAAAGGGTACGTTATAGCAGCAGACGGAGGAACGTAGAGTCATGAGATGTCCAAGATGTGATGCCAATGTGGCAGATGCAGCAGTGCGCTGTAATTTCTGCGGGCAGGATTTATCCGTTGTTCATTATGTGAGACGTATTTCCAACAGCTACTATAATATGGGTCTGGAAAAAGCGAAAGTGCGTGATTTGTCCGGAGCAATTGTGATATTGAAGAAAAGCCTGCAGTTTGATAAGAGAAATGTGAATGCCAGAAATCTTTTGGGATTAATTTATTATGAAATGGGAGAGACCGTAGCCGCACTGAGTGAATGGGTATTAAGTAAGTACCTGATGCCCGAAGAAAATGCCGCCGATTATTTTATGGAGACGGTTCAGAAAAACCAGACGGCTTTAGATGCTACAAATCAGACAATAAAGAAATACAATGCAGCTCTGTCCTCCGCAAGGGCAAGAAATGAAGATTTAGCGATTATACAGTTAAAAAAGGTGGTCAGCCTGAATCCGCATTTTGTGCGGGCGCAGCAGCTGTTAGCCCTTTTATATATTTATACGGAAGAATACAGCAAGGCGGCAAAGTGCCTGAACAGGGCGAGACGAATTGACTTTAACAATACAACGACACTGCGGTATTTGCAGGAGATTGGCGACCGGGCGCAGAGTGCGGAGCGAAAAGCTCAGGCACAGACGAAAAAAGCTCCCAAAAAAGATCCGCTGGAAAATGTCATTCCGGTTGGGACATACAAGGAAGAGAAAAAGTCCCTTATGCCATTTATACAGGTAATCATAGGTGTTATTATTGGTATTGCGGTATGTTTTTTTCTTATACGTCCGACATTACAGAAAGTGGGGGGAGATGGGGGGCAGATATCAGATGCCAATGACCAGCTGTCCGTTCAGTCAACAAAGATTAGTTCTTTAGAGAAAGAGCGTGATTCCCTGCAGTCAGAATTAAATGAGCTGAAGCAGCAGGTAGAAGACAAAGATACGGACGCGCAAAAGCAGTTGACAGCTTATGAGTCACTGTTAAAGGGAGTCAATTACTATATTAATGAAGATAGATTTCAGGCAGCAGTCGAGGTTTCAAAGTGTAAAAAATCGGATTTTGCTACGGCAGCAGCCAGGAGTCTTTATACAAAGATAGGCCAGATATCGAGCAGTGAGATTTCAGCCCTTGTTTCGCAGGGAAGGAATGAAATGTACCAGTCGTATGATCAGGCGATTGCAACGTTCAAAAAAGTTCTTTCCGTGGATGATGACAATCAGGAGGCTATGGTATATATGGCTCGCTGTTATCAGCGGAAAAGGAAAAATACTACAGCTAAGAAATGGTATCAAAAGGCGATTGAGATAGATGATACAACATCACTTGCCAATCAGGCAGAGAGCTGGCTGGCAGAGATTACAGGTTAAAACAGCCTGTGTCAGTTTGCCGGATTACGAAAGGATAATGCAGTAAAAAACCTACAGAAGAGCTTTTCTTTTGTAGGTTTTTTTATATGGTGCGCCTGGCGGCGCATGTTTATATAGGAAAAGGAGGCAGTATGGAAAAGTTTTCATTAGAGCGGAGCGGCTCGACATTAATTTTGCACATTAGCGAAGAACTGGATCATCACATGGCAGTCCAGGTAAGCCAGATGGTTGATACGCAGATTGAAAAGGGAAATCTCAAAATTCTGATTTTTGATTTTTCCGGAATGACCTTTATGGACAGCTCCGGAATCGGAATGGTAATGGGACGTTACAGGAAGATGAGTTATTTGGGTGGACAAACTTATGTAACGGGGATAGGAAAAGGTGTAGACCGCATTTTCTCAATGTCCGGATTGTACCGCATCATTCCAAAATACCAGGAAAGGATGGAGAGAAGGTAATGGAACAAAATGAAATGACATTTGAGTTTGACAGCCGTTCAGAAAACGAAGGGCTGGCAAGAACTGTTGTGGCAGCATTTATTACACCTCTGGACCCGACACTGGAGGAATTGGCAGATGTAAAAACAGCAGTTTCGGAAGCTGTGACGAATGCCGTCATTCACGGCTATGGCGACGAAGGGGGGAAAATACGAATACATAGCCGTATTGACGGAAACGTAGTATGGATTGAGATAAAGGATGATGGTGTTGGAATTGAGGATGTGGCCAGGGCAATGGAGCCGTTGTATACAACAAAAGCGGATATGGAGCGTTCCGGAATGGGATTTGCTTTTATGGAGGCCTTTATGGATGAGTTGGAAGTTGATTCCGCTCTGGGAAAGGGAACCAGAGTGCGCATGAAGAAAACAATTTACAGTGCGCTTAATATGTCATAGAGGAGACTGCCAATGGAAACCATAGAACTGATAAAACAGTCACGAGCAGGGGATAAATTGGCAAGAGAACAGGTGATAAAAGAAAATATGGCACTCGTATACAGTATTGTAAGACGTTTTTCCGGACGGGGATATGACCCGGAGGATTTGGGACAAATCGGTGCCATTGGTTTGATTAAGGCGGTAGATAATTTTGATTTATCGTATGACGTGAAATTTTCAACGTATGCCGTACCGCTTATTACGGGGGAGCTCAAAAGGTTTATGCGGGATGACGGCATGGTCAAAGTAAGCCGTTCCCTAAAGGAGAATGGATGGAAAATTAAGCGGGCAGCAGAAAAACTCGCCTGCGAACTTGGACGTGAGGCAACGCTGGAAGAACTCAGTGCCGCTACGGAACTTGGAACCGAGGAAATCGTCATGGCGTTGGAGGCAGGCAATGAAGTAGAATCTCTGCATAAAACGGTTTATCAAAAAGAGGGAAGTGAAATTTCGTTAATGGAGCGGATTCCGGCAGAAACAGATGAGAGTGAGAAGGTATTAAATAAGCTTCTGCTGGAACAGCTTCTGGATGAACTGACAGAAAAAGAGAGGGAGCTGATTGAATTACGGTATTTTAAAGATAAAACCCAGGCACAGGTTGCGGAGGCGCTGTCAATGAGTCAGGTACAGGTAAGCCGGCTGGAAAAAAGGATACTGCTTTCTATGCGGGCAAAATGTACACCAGTTTATGAATAATCTGTTTATTTTTGGCAATGGTAATACCGAAGGGATGTGATGAGCATGAAAAAGGCCGGTATACTTACTATTGCCATTGTTTTACTTGCCATTGCCGGAATTTTGGCCTATCAGTATCGAAAGAAAGAAACGCAGGCCCCTGTCAGGGAACAACAGGGCACGCTTGTAAGGGAGTATGAAAATGGAAGAGATATTATATGTTAAGATTGAACAGAACGTGCCTGTTCAGAAAAGAGCTCTTACTTTTCAGGATATTGCGACATTATATTGTACAAATACGTCAGTTGTCCAGAAGCTGAACAGTGAAGTTTTTTACACACTGCCGGAGAACGGGCCGCAGAAAACAATGTTTACCATTGCAAAGGTATATGAGCGAATTCATACTTTTTATCCGGCGCTTCGGATTGAGAATTTGGGAGAGAGGGATTTTGTTGTAGACCTTGAACTGCCGGACAAAAAAGAAATGGGAAAGACGGTTGAATATATTAAGACATGTCTGGTGTCGCTAATTGTCTTTTTCGGTGCGGCTTTTACCATTATGACATTTAACGAGGATGTCAGTGTCAGTGATGTATTTGATAAGATATACAATCTTGTCATGGGAGTGCCTAAACAGGGGGGGTCGGCATTGGAACTCTGCTATGCAATAGGACTTCCGATTGGCATTCTTGTATTTTATAATCATTTCCGCCGCAAAAAGATTAAGGATGACCCGACACCGCTGCAGATTGAAATGCACAATTATGAGGAACAGGCAAATAAAGCATTAATAGCATCGGCATCCAGGGAGGGGCATACAATTGATGTTAATTAAGCAAATCTTATTGGGATTTCTTGGACTTTGCAGCGGCCTGGTAGTGGCTGCCGGAGTGTTTGCATTTATAACAATGCTTGGAATCATTCCAAGGCTGGCAACAAGAACTCATACAAGAAAACATATATACGTGTATGAGACAATGATTATACTGGGCGGAACTCTCGGAAACATCTGGAGCATGTATGCGTTCCCGCTTCCGCTTTCGGTTCTGTTTTTGGGGGCAATCGGCGTATTTTCCGGAGTTTTTGTCGGCTGTCTTGCCATGGCACTGGCTGAGGTATTGCGCGTTTTTCCGATTCTAACAAACCGCATACAGCTGAAAGAGGGATTTCCTATTGTTGTGGTTGCCGCTGCACTCGGTAAACTGGCTGGAACGTTGTTTCAGTTCTTTAAATAAATTTAATTAAAAGGAAATGAGGATTGCTATGTTAGATCAGACAAAAACGGATATCAAAGAAGTTATTACAGAGCGTTCCCCGCAAAAGAGGGAAGAAATTTATAACGAGTATGTAAAAGAAAATACGCCAAGAAAGAGCTGGTTTATCAATTTATGTAAGGCGTTTGTCGTTGGCGGACTGATTTGTGTGCTGGGACAGTTTTTGACGGATATGTATATACGCACCGGAATGACACAGGACACGGCTTCTCTATACACAACGCTTTCCCTGATTCTTCTCAGCATTTTACTTACCGGATTTAATCTGTATCAAAAGCTCGCGAATTTTGCCGGAGCCGGGACACTTGTTCCGATTACCGGTTTTGCCAATTCTGTAGCAGCCCCCGCAATTGAGTTTAAGGAGGAGGGCCAGGTATTTGGAATAGGCTGTAAGATTTTTACGATTGCAGGCCCGGTTATTCTTTACGGCGTATTCTGCAGCTGGATATTGGGAATTTTGTATCTGCTGGCGAAAATGTTTGGATGGCCGGTATGAGAGGGTTGAAAATAAGTGTCAAACATGGTATTATTTATTTGCGACAATAGTTTTCCTAAAAAAATTGTTTTAAGATAACAAGGCTGATGTGATTTATGTTCTGCACCATGCAGAGCCATATTAATGGCGATATCGGATAATCCTTATTTGCACTCGTCTTGTTAATTCTTTTTCATGATAGCGTAAGAAGACAAAAATGTCAACAAGAATGTCAGGATAAAAAACGAAACAAGCAAAAGGAGAAGATTATGGGGGACAAAAGAAGGATAGGAAATTATTATTTAGGGTTGGATATGGGAACCTCGTCCGTGGGATGGGCAGTAACTGACAGCGAATACCGGCTTTTAAGAGCAAAAAGGAAAGACTTATGGGGGATTCGTGAGTTTGATGAGGCGGAAACAGCCGTAGACAGGCGGACGCACAGGATAAGCCGCAGAAGACGGCAAAGGGAGGTTGTCCGTATTGGCCTTTTAAAAGAGTATTTTCATGATGCTATATGCCAAAAAGATTCCCTGTTTTTTCAGAGACTGGAAAACAGTAAATACCATATGAGTGATAAAGATGAGGCTGTAAGAAATAAAAATGGTCTGTTTCATGATGAAAATTATTGTGATTCTGATTATTTTAATGAATTTCCCACCATTTTTCACTTGAGGAAAGAACTTATAGAAAACCCGTTACAACATGATGTCAGACTGGTATATTTGGCACTGCTTAATATGTTTAAGCACAGGGGACATTTTCTGAACAGCGGTTTATCAGAATCAGACAGTCAGAGAAAAATGGGAGAGGTGTATATTGCCTTTTGTAATGCTCTTTCAGAGATTGCGGATGAATATGAGACAGAGATTGCATTTACATCTGATGTATCAGAGGAAGAAATAGAGGAAATACTATCCAATAAAGACTTTTCAAGGACCAGAAAAGCGGAAGAACTTGCTGCATTATTGGATGTCAGCAAAAAAGAAAAGTCAAAGACGGCATTTATGAAAGCAATTTGCGGGTTGAAAGTAAATGCAGAACTATTATTTCCGGGGCTCCATATAGAAGCAGACAATAAAGTCGAAATTTGTTTTTCTGAATTTGGATATGAAGAAAAAGTGCCGGAAATCATGGATGAATTGGGAGAGAAATATTACGATATTGTAGAATTAATGAAAGAGATGTATGATATTGGTGTCTTAGCCAATATTATGAAAGGGCATACATATTTATCCGAAGCAAGGGTGGCTGAATATGAAAAACATGCCAGAGACCTTAAAATTTTAAAGAACGTAGTTAAAAACTACAAATCGAAAGAGGAATATGACCAGCTTTTTAGAAGTGATAGAAAGGGATCATATTCTGCTTATGTAAATTCTTTTAATTCTGGAAAAAAGATAAGAAGAGATATGAAGGACCGGACGAGAGAGGACTTATATAAAAACCTAAAAAAACTCCTATCCGGAATCCAATCGGAGGATAAAGATGTTGATTATATTTTGTCAGAGATAGAAAAGGAAACATTTTTACCGAAGCAGTTAACGGCGTCTAATGGAGTCATTCCCAATCAGGTTCATGTTAAGGAAATGAAAAAGATTTTGAGCAATGCGGAGCAATACCTGGAATTTTTAAAAGAGAGAGACGAGTCAGGTCTGTCTGTTTCAGAAAAAATACTGCGCTTATTTTCATTTCAGATTCCATATTATATTGGACCTACAAATGAAAAAAGTAAAACCGGCTGGGTGGTAAGAAAAGAACAGGGACAGATATTGCCGTGGAATATAGAGCAGAAGATTGATATGAAACAGACATCAGAGGCATTTATTTCCAGAATGGTCAGAAGATGTTCTTACATAAATGATGAAAAAGTATTGCCAAAAGGTTCTTTATTGTATGAAAGTTTTTGTGTTTTAAATGAGATAAATAATATCCGTATCAATGGGGAGAGGATTCCGGTTTCGCTAAAGCAGGATATTTATAACGAATTATTTAAGAGAGGAAAGGCAGTAACAAAAAAGAAATTAGTTGGATTTTTGATTGCGCAGGGGGCGATAGAGGACGAGACGCAAGTTTCTGGAATTGATGTTACAATTCATAATTCGCTTTCTACATATGGAAAATTTAAAGCTGTTTTTGGTGAGAAAATAGACGAGGACATTTGTCAGAGGATGGTAGAGGACATTGTTTTTTGGTGTACCATATACGGCGATTCCAAACGTTTTCTCAAAGAGCAGATGGATGAAAAGTATGGAGAGAAATTAACAGAGGCACAGAAAAAGCGTATTCTCGGTTTTAAATTTAAGGACTGGGGCAATTTATCAAGAGAGTTTTTAGAACTGCCCGGTTGTGATAAAGCAACCGGGGAGGTTAGAACGTTGATTCGTTCTATGTGGGAGACAAATTATAATCTTATGGAATTAATCAATGCGAAAGAGTATTCTTATAAAGAGGAGTTAGAAAATAGAAGCAATACAGCATTAAAAACGCTTTCAGAGATGGAGGCGGAAGATTTGGATGAATACTATTTTTCCGCTCCGGTTAAAAGGATGGTATGGCAGACACTGCAAATTATCCGGGAGCTGGAAAAAGTTTTAGGTGCGGCCCCGGAGCGTCTGTTTATAGAAATGACAAGGAGCGACGATAAGCAGAAAATGCGTAAGGCATCCAGAAAACAAAAGTTTCTTGAATTGTATAAAAGCATAGAGAAAGAGGAAAAGACCGGAAGGGATTGGAAGGGGGAAATTGAAAAGGCTGATGCAAGCGGGAGATTAAAGAGTAAAAAGATGTATTTGTATCTTACGCAGAAGGGCCGTTGTATGTATACCGGTGAAAGTATAGACATTGAACAGTTATTTAATGATAATCTTTATGATATTGACCATATTTACCCAAGGCATTTTGTGAAGGATGATAATCTGGACAATAATCTTGTGCTGGTGAAAAAAACGGTCAATGCACATAAAAGTGATACATATCCTCTGGAAGAGTCAATATACAGAAGCCAGAAGGATATGTGGAAGCAGCTATTGAGGCAAAAGCTTATAACAGAAGAGAAATATAAGCGTCTGACAGGAAGAAATCCATTTACTGAAGAGCAGAAAGCGGGATTTATTGCGAGGCAGTTGGTAGAGACCAGTCAGGGGACAAAAGGTGTTGCGGACATTTTAAAACAGGTCTTGCCGGATGATACAAAAATAATTTACTCAAAAGCATCTAATGTATCGGAGTTCAGAGCCAGTCGCAAAATCTGGAAGAGCAGAAGTGTCAATGAATTTCATCATGCGCATGATGCGTATTTGAATATTGTAGTTGGGAATGTTTATTATACTAAGTTTACACAGAATCCTCTTAATTTTATTCAGAAGGATTATGCAAAAGATGCCAAAAAGAACCGATACAATCTTAGCAGAATGTTTGACTGGGACGTAATCAGGGATGGTCAGGTAGCTTGGATGGCATCCAGGGAAGGAGGAGAGGCTGGAACAATAGCCACCGTAAAAGAGATATTGAAGCGCAACACTCCGCTTATGACGAGGTTGAGTTTTGAAGGGCACGGGGGTATCGCCAATGAGACATTGTATAGTGCAAAGAAGGCATCTCCGGAAAAGTATATACCATTGAAGGAGTCGGATGTTAAAATGCAGGATGTCACCCGGTATGGAGGATTTACCAGTGTATCGACGGCATATTTCTTTTTGGTAGAACACGAGTTAAAGGGAAAAAAAGTCCGTACACTGGAGGCCGTTCCTAATTATCTGAGCCCCAAAATAGAGGCAGAACCGGAGGTTTTGCTGCATTATTGTACGGATACACTGGGACTGGTTAATCCGGATATAAGGGTGAAGAAGATAAAATTGCAGTCTCTTTTAAAAAAAGATGGATATTTTGTTCATATTTCCGGGAAAACAGGGAATCAGATTATTTTAAGAAATGCGGTGAATCTTTGTCTGTGCCCTAAATGGATAGAATATATTAAAAAATTGGATAAGTTTGCTGACTATGGACAGATAGATGATATGCTTTGTCAGGAGAGGAATAAAGAGTTATATGAGGAATTGCTGGAAAAGCATGTAGATGGCATTTATGCCAAAAGACCAAATCCGGTAGGGAAGAAACTAGTCAAGAGGAAAGATGTTTTTGAGGAATTGGAACTTCGCCAGCAGTGTGAGATGTTGGTTCAGATTTTAAAGCTGTCTTCCATTGGGGCAGCAGCGTATGCGGATTTATCGTTGTTGGGGGAGACAGCAAAATGCGGCATAATGCTTATGAATAAAAAAATTAATGGGGCAGAGGAAGTGCTGTTAATTAACCAATCTGTTACGGGACTTTTTGAAAGCCGTATTGATTTACTGACGATATGAGTTGGCGGACAATTGTAATTTCCAGCAGTGCCAAGCTTGATTACCAATTGGGATTTGTGGTAATAAGGAAACAGGATACGGTGAAAGTACATATCAGTGAGATATCTGTATTGCTGATTGAAACGACAGCAGTATCCTTGACAGCAGCACTGTTGAGTGAATTAATGAAGAAAAAGGTAAAAGTGATTTTCTGTGATGAAAAGCGAAATCCCAGTTCGGAACTCGTTTCGTATTATGGATGCCATGATACCAGTATGAAAATACGGAAACAAATAGAGTGGAGCGCAGAAATAAAAGCGGCTGTATGGACGGAGATTGTCGGTGAAAAAATCCGGAAACAGGCAGAGCACTTAGAACAATATGATTTGGATGAGGCAGAAATGTTATTTCAATACATTGACCAGATTCAGTTTGGAGACGAGACAAATAGAGAAGGCCATGCAGCAAAGGTATATTTTAATGCTCTTTTTGGACTGGATTTTACAAGGACTGCTGAAAACGGTGTAAATGCTGCCCTGAATTATGGCTATGGAATTATTTTATCTGCGTTTAACAGAGAAATTGTTATGAACGGTTATATCACGCAAATAGGGTTATTTCATGATAATATGTTTAACCAGTTCAATCTTGGTTCGGATTTAATGGAGCCTTATCGCCCGTTGGTGGACAGAAAAGTAAAAGAATTAAATCCGGCAAAATTTGAACATGAGGAGAAAATGGAGATGTTAGCAATATTGCAACAGGAAGTAGTTATTTCGGGCAGAAAGGAGTATGTCAACAATGCCATCCGGATATATTGCAAAAGTGTATTTGATGCGCTTAATGACCAGGATGTTTCATTGATTAAGTTTTACAGAGATGAGTTATAGATTTATGAGAGTAATGGTCTTTTTTGATTTACCCGTACTGACAGATAAAAATAGGAGAGATTATTATAATTTTAGAAAGTATCTATTGAAGTCCGGATTTTTAATGATGCAGGAATCTGTATATTGTAAATTGGCACAAAATAGTACGGTCGCAGAGAGTATTGTAGAATCACTCAAAAAAAATAAACCGGACGAGGGGCTTGTACAGGTGCTGCGGATAACAGAGAAGCAATATGCTAAAATGGAGTGTATTGTTGGTCAAAATAATTCATGTGTTTTGGATACGGATGAGAGGTTGACGATAATATGAAAATTGTACATAAGGGTTTAAATTTGACAATGTCATTGAGCGAAAACCAGGTAACTGTCTTGTCTGTTGAAAATGTGCATGCATACGCGGAAATCTTGCAGGATATCTGGAATCAGACACAGGGAGGTGATGGAAGTTTTATTTTATCTGATAAAGAGAAAATTTTAAAAATATCTAAAAATGTAGAATGTATCTTCAATCCATTTTCATTAAAATGCAATGACAGAAAAATAATCAATCATTTATACCAGCAGATTAAGGAACATGTGGACGGTTTTTTCCTTGAGGAAACGATGACAATAAATACGGAATTAAATCAGTTTATAGATGCCTTATTAATGCAGATGCCCTATGCGTTAAAGCATAATCAGGAAATGGACATAATGAATTTATTGAAGTTATATGATGTGGAGTTTGAGAGTAATGCAGAATCGATTTTAGAGAGGATTATCGAGTATTTAAGGGTGATGAGTAAGTTAAGCGGAATAAATATTTATGTTTTTGTGGGCTTAAAGCAATTTCTTAGGGCAGAGGAACTAAAGGAGTTATATAAATTTGCCTTTTATGAGAAAATTAGTATAATAATTGTGGAATCTATTCATACGACATTAATAGAAGGAGAAAAGGGCTGGATTATTGATTCTGATTTGTGTATAATAGAATTGTAGAAATTAACAGCACTTTCGTAAAGTGTAGGACTCGGTGAGAATCTCTTAATTTGAGGTTTGAGAGTCTTGTTAATTTGTAAGGGTGTAAAAC
>DKUB01000023.1 GCA_002490465.1 Lachnoclostridium sp. UBA7215 | reverse complement strand
CTGTAAATGAGCAGACTGTCAGGGAAATGTTTGAGGAAATCTGTAAAATAGAAATAAATGATGACGTAGCATTTAGTTTTCGGAATATTGGAGAGATTCGTGAGGGAGATGAATATACAGGGTATCGTGTTTCACTTTCTGCAAATTATCCGCCAATGGCAGTTCCTTTGAAATTGGATATTACTACAGGTGATAAGATAACTCCGAAAGAAATCGAATATCGATTCAAACTTCTTTTAGAGGACAGAAGTATTTCGGTGCTTGCCTACAATTTAGAAACGATATTGGCAGAAAAATTGGAAACGGTAATATCCAGAGGTGATCAAAACACAAGACCAAGAGATTATTACGATATATACATATTGGCTAAGTTGCAGTATTCAAATATAGAATTTAATTCGTTAAAGGAGGCATTGAATGCAACTGTAGATAAGCGTGGTTCAAAAGCGGTGGTTAAGGATTATCGTAAAATTATGGATACTGTCAGGAACAGTGAAATTATGCAGAAACAATGGGATAACTATCAAAAGGATTTTGAATATTCGCAAGATATTGCGTTCGTGGATGCATGTGATATGGTTGTTCAGTTGATGGATTTACTTATTCATTATATAAAGCCGATGATTGCGAAATACCAATAAAATATGCTTTAGGGGTTTCTTAACTCGAATCGGATTCTGACACTGAATGAAACGTTGTAAATCCATTGTGGCTTATTATATACAAAATATGACAATAATCTTGTTAAAAGTTACAAATTAGAAAAAGAAATGGATTCCGAGTTAATCTGTATTCAAGATAAAACAAATCAACAATATAAAGAAAATTAAGAAGGGAAAGGTGATTTTTATGAGAGATGCAGGAATCAAAAAGAAAGTGTTTGCATTGTCAATATTTATTTTTACAGTGCTTGGCAGTTTATCAATCAGCGGGGTTGTTCAGGCAAAGGCAGCAACAAAATGTTACACAATCGGCAATGCGAATGTACAGGTGTACTCCAATACGGGTCTCAGCCGGAATTACGGGACCATTTATCCATCCGATGAGATAACCGTCCATACGGTTACAGACCGTTACTGTAAGGTGACTTACCCCATCTCACGGGGAACAAAAACGGGTTATATCAGTACAGGGAAAATATTGACAAGGACAATGGGGAGCAGTTATGCTTCGCGTGCTAAAATCACAACATACCGCAGGGTGGGCGGAAGCAGTTATGGATATATTGCAAAAGGGGATTCTGTTAAAGTCCTAGGTGCTTCGGGAAATTATACACAAGTAAAATATCCAGTCAGTGGCGGATATAAATATGCTTTTGTCAAAACCTCAGAGTTAAACGCATATATATTGCCTTCTGCTGGAGGGGGAGCAGGTGGAATTTCTGCCGCAATGGTTCCGAACGGGACATATAAAGTAGTGTCAGCATTAAATGGGAATTATGTAATGGATGTAAATGGGGCTTCCGGTGCGGATTCTGCAAATGTACAGCTCTATGAGGACAATGGGACAAACGCACAGAAATTTAGGTTTACCCGCCAGGCAGATGGCAGTTATATCATTTGTAACGTAAATAGTGGAAAAGTGCTGGATTGTGCCGGAGCAGGAAAAACAAATGGGACAAACATACAGCAGTACACGTCGAACGGTATGGCGGCGCAGCGTTGGAAAGTAACGAGTGCAGGCGCGGGCTGTTATGTCATAACGTGTAAGAGCAATGGTCTTGTTGTCGATGTAAATGGTGCAAGGGCTGCCAATAATACGAATATCCAGATGTATAAAGCCAATGGGACAACAGCGCAGAAGTGGAAACTTATTCCTACAAAACCAGTGACAAAGAGTGATTTGAACTTTGCAGCTTTGAAAGCAAAATATCCCAATTATTCTTATTGGAATGGTTCCTTTCATAATCTGGCATGGCAGTGTCATGGCTTTGCCCTGACTTTGGGAGAGGCACTGACCGGTAGTAATCCTAATAATTGGAAAAAAGTATATAACTTGAATACATTAAAGAGAGGGGATATCATTCGCTGCAAAAGACCACATACGATTATGGTTACAGCGGTATCAGGGAATACAATCACCTATGTGGACTGCAACTGGGTTGCTCCAAATAAGGTGAAGTGGGATCAGACCATTCAGCGCTCCAGGATTACCGGTAAATTTGGAAGTTTGCAATATATAATGGTCTGCCCGAAATAAATAGCATTTACTGAATAATTATATTCGCGCAGTTTACATCCTCTGCCAGATTATACACAGTGCCGCTTTCCAGGCCGACGACAGTGGGGCGGAGCACGGAGTTTGACTTATTCTCAACAACCCGTGCTTCTTCCCCGTTGCTAAGTGTTACGGTGGAATCGACCGGATAGAGGATAATGGTCTGCAAAAAGCCGCGCATGGCGTTAATGTCGAGCTCATCTGTCATAGACATAATCATCTCAACGGCAGTTCTCTGGGAGAAGGATTTTTTATAAGGGCGTTCAGTTACAAGGGCGTCATACACGTCCGCAACAGAGAGTATTTTTGCATAGGGTATAATTTTATCCGAAGTACAGCCAAACGGGTATCCTCTGCCGTTCATTTTTTCATGGTGCTGCAAAACAGCAATAGAAATGGCATCCGTAAACTCGTCTTTATTTTTCAGAATGCCGTAACCCAGTTCGGAGTGTTGTTTCATCACAGCAAACTCCTCATCGCTCAGGCGCGCAGGCTTATTTAAAATTTCAAGCGGTATTTTCGATTTGCCCATATCGTGTAAAAGGCCGGCAATACCAATATTATATACATCTTTTTGCGGCATTCCAAGGCGTTTGGCAATAATCATAGACATCGTAGCTACGTCTACGCTGTGTTTAAATGTGTATTCATCACTTGTTTTGAGGGCGCTGATATCAACGGCCAGTGCCTCGTTGTCATCAATGGCTTTCATCAGATCATTGGTGATTTTTGTACTTGTATTAGCAAATTCAGAAGAATCAGAGTTATTATAAAGATACTGGATGCCCTCGGAAACTCTTTTCTTGACACTTTCTGACAGACGGACTTTTACGGGGTCATCTACGCGCGCCTTTTCAATATTGTGGCGCACGATAGGAGGCAGGTTCATATCAGGCTTTTGAGGTTCTTCGTCCTCTTCCCCCTCCTGTATGTATACACCGTTTACACCGCGTTTGGCAAGCCCCTCAATCAAATAGGCGTCCAGCGGAGTGCCTCTCGCAATCAAAGTGCGGTCCATCCGGTCTTTTATGTTCTGTCCGATCCGCATCCCCTCTTTTAAAGAGTTTGTGCGGACAAAATATCGTTTTATCAAAGAATATTCCTCCCAGCATCTCTCGAAATTTGTCGTAATCCATTATTTTTATTATATCGTATTATTGAAATCTTTCCAATAGCAAAATAAATTTTTGAAAAATAAATTTTTTTTGGGAAACTTTACTATTTATTGCCGGGTGAAATTATGGTATAGTTATTTTGTAGAAACTTTGTTCTGTATTAATTAAAAAGGAGGAGACAATGAAAGGAATGAAGAAACATACTGCGGCGGTCTGTTTAATTGTGTTTGTTTTAACGTCAGGATTAATAACAGGCTGTGCGCAGGAGCAAATGAATTTTAATATACAGAAAGACGGCACATGTACTTATGGTATAAAAACGCTAATTTTAAAATCAGTCTACGACGCATTGACTTCTGGAGGGAATGGCAGTCTGGAGGAGATGTTTGGCGAGGGTTACGAGGTGGGGATGGAGACCATTTCCGGACAGCAGTATTATTCTTTTAGCCGCACAATAGGATTTAACAGTACGTCTGAGCTTCAGAAATTTATGACAGAGGATGATGTTTACAGGAGTAAAATCAGTGAAGGGGTAAAGGATACATCACTCTATGAAGACCAGGAAGCGCCTTTCTCATCTGCCGAAATAACATCGGACCGATTTATTGCCACGATAGATACGGGTTCTGAACCCACCGATATCAGTCAGATTGAAAAAGAAATGAAAGAGGCCGGGGTTAGCGATTACAATGATTTTATTGCCCGGACCAATCTCACTATTCTGGTTTTGGTGACACTGCCGGAGGTTATTACAGAGTCAAATGGCATTAATAGTGGAAAGACAGTTACATGGAATCTGGATGCCCTACCGGATGATGGCCGGTTTATTGCTGTGACAGGTAATAATCCGATTATTTCAGGGGATAAAGTCAGGCCAAAGGTAACCGGGGTAAAAAATAAAGGTTATTATAACAAGCCGGTAACGGTGAACGTGAGTGATAATGTCAGTGTGCCCAGTATTGCCCTGGATGGTAAGCGCTATAATGCAGCAGCGTTTAAGGTCAGCAATGAGGGCAGCCATACGGTACTTGCCACAGATGCAAATAAAAATATTACAAAAGTAGTCTTCACAATTGACACAAAAAAGCCGATAGTAAAAGGGGTAAAAAATCAAAAGACGTATAAGAAAAAAGTATCATTGAAATTTTCTGACAATACCGGAATCAAATCTGTAAGGATAAATGGCAAAAAAAGCAGTACCAAAAAAGTGACCTTGAAAAAGAAGCAGAAATATACGGTAAAAGTGACAGATAAAGCCGGAAATACAACAACGGTAAAATTCAGGATAAAAAAGAAATAACGATAAGTCATATTATTGTTTTAGAATGGAGGGAGCATTATGGGAAGACAACTTATGATATCCATTAGCCGTGAATATGGTACTGGCGGGCATTTGGTAGCTCAGAAAATAGCTGAGGATTTGGGGTTGCCCCTGCTTAACCGTAATATGCTGGAAGAGATCGCGAAAGATAAAGGACTTGGAGAGGAACACCACAAACAGTGGGAAGAACACGATGAAAAGCCGAAAAATCCGTTTCTGTCCCGCACAGTAAAGGGACATTCCAATTCCATGGAGGAAAACCTGGCGCAGATGCAATTTGAGTATTTGCGCAAAAAGGCAGATAACGGGGAGTCTTTTGTAGTGTTGGGGCGCTGTTCGGAAACTGTTCTGGCAGGAAGGGATGGTCTTGTTTCTGTCTTTATTACCGGGAATAAAGAAGAAAAAATTGCCCACGTAGAGGAGACATATCAACTGTCAAAAAATGAAGCCTTATTCAAAATGGCGCGTCATGACAAATCGAGACAGGCTTATCATAACAGGCACTCCGATTTTAAGTGGGGAGATTCCAGAAATTATGATATGTGCCTTAATTGCAGCCGGACGGGAATCGACGGTGCGGTGGAGCTGATAGAAAAATATGTTGAAATTGTTTATGGAAACAAATGATTGGAGGATGAAATGAAAAACGGGATAGAAATCAGATGGCATGGGCGCGGTGGCCAGGGGGCCAAAACAGCAGCGCTATTGCTGGCGGATGTCGCGTTTAAGACTGGTCAGAATGTACAGGGATTTCCAGAGTATGGACCGGAGCGAATGGGAGCGCCGATAACTGCTTATAACAGGATTAGCGCTGATAAAATCCGGGTGCATTCCAATATCTATCATCCGGACTTTGTTGTTGTAGTGGATGAGACACTTCTGACTTCTGTAGATGTAACAGCAGGGCTGAAAGAGACAGGGGCAATTATTATTAACACACCAAAGAGCCGCGAGGAGATTTCAGGGCTTTTGAATGGTTATAAGGGTCGGATTTATACAATTGATGCCCGCCACATTTCTGTCGAGGAGTTAGGGAAAAATTTCCCGAATTCACCGATGCTTGCTGCAGCGGTAGCTGTAAGCGGAATTATGCCGCGGGATACATTTATTCATGAAATGAAAGCCTCCTATGAACATAAATTTGCAAGAAAGCCGGAAGTGATTGAGGGAAATATGCGGGCGCTTACACGTTCCTATGATGTGGTAGCAGAGGCGGTTTCTGCGGATGCAGCAAGCTGACGATACAGTATACGTGAATGGAGAGAAAAAATGAGAACTGATGTGACTAAGATAAGTGAGAGTTCGCCGTATCAGGATTTGACAGAGGGTTTGATGACTTTTGCCGGCGGAACTTCCAAACATTTTAATACGGGTGAATGGAGGACAAATACACCGGTTTATCTGGCAGATAGATGCAAACAGTGTCTTCTGTGTACACCGGTTTGCCCGGACAGCAGTATTCCTGTTGTGCAGGGAAAAAGAACTGATTTTGACTATGACCATTGTAAGGGATGCGGCATTTGTGCCAAAGTGTGTCCCTTTGGTGCAATTGAGATGAAGGAGGGAAATATATAATGGCAATAAAAGAGCGTATGTCAGGAAATGAAGCAGTGGCCTATGCGATTCGCCAGATTAATCCGGATGTTATGCCGGCATTTCCTATTACTCCTTCAACAGAAATACCGCAAATGGTATCCACTTATATTGCAAATGGAGAGATAGATACGGAATTTATTCCGGTTGAGAGCGAGCATTCAGCCATGAGTGCGACAATCGGTGCGGAAGCGGCCGGGGCAAGAAGCCTGACAGCTACATCATCGGCAGGTCTTGCACTGATGTGGGAGGAGCTTTTACTAGCAGCCTCGAACAGGCTGCCGCTTGTATTAGCTCTTGTAAACCGTACACTTTCCGGGCCAATTAATATTAACTGTGACCATTCGGATAGTATGGGAGCCAGGGACACGGGCTGGATTCAGATTTATGCGGAGAATAATCAGGAAGCATATGATAATTTTATCCAGGCTTATCCAATTGCAGAGGATACAAGGGTGCATCTTCCGGTTATGATATGTCAGGATGGATTTATTACAAGCCATGCAGTGGAAAATATAGAACTTTTAGAAGACAGTCAGGTGAAGGATTTTACCGGTGAATATAAACCGGAAGAATATCTTTTGAATCCGGGGAAACCAATTGCGGTAGGGCCTTATTCCGTATCCAATTATGCCATGGAGGCAAAGAAAAACCAGGCGCTTGCGATGGAGCGGTCGAAAGAGGTTATTCTTGAAGTGGCAGAGAAGTTTAAGGCATTGTCAGGCAGGGGCTTTGGTCTGTTTGAAGAGTACCGGACAGAAGATGCCGATACTATTATGTTAATTATGGGTTCTGCTGCCGGAACAGCGAAGGAGGCAGTAGATGAGCTGCGTCAGGAGGGAAAAAAAGTGGGCGTGTTAAAGCTTCGGGTATTCCGTCCATTTCCGGCAGATGAGATTGCTGCAGCTTTGAAAAACTGCAGGGCAGTAGCAATTATGGACCGATGTGAGAGCTACAATGGCAATTACGGGCCGCTTGGAAGTGAGGTATCCGCTGCCCTTTACAAGAATAAAGTCATGTTGGAAACGGCGTATTATACCTATGGTCTCGCCGGACGTGATTTTACAATTGGTGATGTAAAAAAAGTATTTGCAGAAATTGAGGATTTGGCAGAAAATGGAACTCAAATCCGCCACAACCAATATATCCGCTTAAGAGAAACAGGAGAATGTTAGTTATGAGTGATTACAGTTTAAAAACAATGATGGGAAAACCGGAACGTCTGGCCCCGGGACATCGTATGTGTGCCGGGTGTGGTGCGACAATTGCTGTTCGTGCGGTTCTTCGTGCCCTGCATGAAGAGGACCGTGCTGTAATCGGCAATGCGACCGGATGTCTGGAAGTGTCTTCTTACATGTATCCGTATACATCATGGGAGGACAGTTATATTCATAATGCTTTTGAAAATGCCGGCGCAACACTGAGCGGTGTGGAGACGGCTTATAAAGTGCTGAAAAAGAGAGGAAAACTCCCGGAGGAAGAAGTATTTAAGTTTATTACTTTTGGCGGTGACGGCGGGACTTATGACATAGGATTCCAGTCGCTGTCAGGTGCTATGGAGCGCGGACATGATATGGTATATGTCTGCTATGATAATGGGGCATATATGAATACAGGTATCCAGCGCTCGTCAGCAACGCCGATGTATGCCGATACAACGACAACACCGGTTGGCAGCCATTCTAACGGGAAAATGCAGAACCGCAAAGATCTGGCGTCCATCATTGCGGACCATGATGTACCTTATGTGGCTCAGACAACCTTTACCCCTAATTTTATGGATTTGCACAGAAAATCAGAGCGTGCCATTTATACAGAGGGGGCGGCCTTTCTCAATATTATGACGCCGTGTCCCCGCGGCTGGCGCTACGAGACAGCAGATATTATGAAAATATGTAAGCTTGCGATTGAGACGTGCTATTGGCCGTTGTTTGAAGTAGACCATGGGAAGTGGAAACTTTCTTATGAGCCAAAGAAAAAGCTCCCTATTGAAGATTTTCTGCGTGAGCAGGGACGGTTTAAACATCTGTTCCGCAAAGGGAATGAATCGCTTCTGGAAGAATTTCAGAAAGAGGTTGACCGCCGTTGGGAAGACCTTCTTTATAAATGTGCCAGGTAATAAAAAAAGAAATCCAATCAGCTCAGGAAGAGATTATTGGATTTCTTTTTTTGTGTTTTTATTTAATCAAGTGACGATATAGAAGCTGCTTCTTCCTGCAATACCTCCATATCCATTGTGGCATTATACAGTGCTGTGATAGACTCTGCCTTAATTTCATATACATTGGAGTTAGAAGTTGTCGGGGTGACAGAAACCTGAATTACAGTTTCCTCACCGTATTCATTTTTCGCCAGCGTCTCATTTACAAGTTCAATAAATGTTTGATAATACAAGTCATAATAAGCGCTGTCGTTCATGTCTTTGGATTCTTTTGTGCGTTTTTCAAAGCGGGAGACGGTTTCCTTGAGAACTCCCTTAAATACAGTAAGTTTTTTTACAGTAACAGGAACCGTAAACGACTTGTCATCGTTTTTTACTGCTTCGCCGACCGAGTAATTCCATTTGGAATAGATGGTGTGGAACATATCCCGCACTTTTTGTTTTGTCTCATCAGAAACCGTAATGGAAGCGAGCAGGCTGCTGACGGAATTGTCAAGCAGCGATTCATATTCTTTCTTTGCCTCATCCTCGGTGCTATTTGTTATTTCCGCATATTTTGAAAATTCATTTTTTGAAATAGCATCTAAAAAGGCCTGTGTGTATGCGCTTGCGTCAAAGTCACTGAATATCTTTGTGATATCGGACAGGGAGCAGGCGCTCATGGTTATCGTGCAGCAGAATACCAGAATAACAGCGACGAAACGTCTTAATAATGGTATACATTTTTCTTTCATACTTATCCTCCATTCGTTTTTTGTTTTGAGCCATATTATAGCATATTTTGTCAGAAATGTAAAACGATTGCGATTTAACTAATATAAAACTCATCCGCATACAACAGCCACATAGCCCGGAACAGGCGCATAATCTGCCACACTCCGATTCCCTTCAGGTTATATTCCCTGACAAGCCCGTATTTTGCCTGCATGCTGCGTACGTCCTCAAACCATACTTCATGCTGTCTGCCATCTTTTTCGTATAAAAAGAACGGAGACTGTGCAATTTCATCAAATTGGATTTCCACCCCCTGTTCTATGGCAATCTGGACCGCCTGAACGTTTCCGATTGTAATGGCTTTGCTCTCTCCCTGCACAAAGGGAAGTGTCCAGTCATATCCATAATTAGGAATCCCCAGATTAATTTTCTCAGCGGGGATTTCCGTTAAAGCATATTCAACAACCTGACGCACTTTATTTAACGGGGCTACAGCCATGGCTGGGCCGTAAGTGTATCCCCACTCATAAGCCATCAGAAGCACCTCATTCGCTGCTGCGCCAAGACCGGCATAATCTTTTCCCTCATATAAAAGTCCCGGCTGGTCAGCGGAAGTTTTGGGAGCTAATGCTACACTGACGGTAAAGCCCTGTGCATTCATTGCCTCTGTCAGCTCGCGGACAAAGGCCGTAAATAAATCCCGGTCCTCAGCAAGAATATATTCAAAATCTACATCGACTCCCCGGTATCCCTCTTCCATAGTGGTCAGGAGAGTTTGAATCAGGTTTTGTTTGGCCTGTTCATTTGTTACGACTGCGTGAATCAGGTTATTATTAAAGAGTCCATCTGCTCCGAGAGGGGTAAGTACAAGAATGGGGTCAACGCCGTACTGCCCTGCCAATGCTATCATCCACTCGGGAGAACGGGCAGGTGGGATAAGTTCGCCTGTGGTAGTAAACCCGTAGGAAAATACAAGCAGTCTCGTCAGATAGGGCAGAGTCTGTTCTAATACCCATTGGCTTATAAACGGGTATGCATAACCGTCAGAGGTAGCGGTTCGCCGTTCTGTATTTTCTTCGCCTGCAGGAATCAGCAGTGCTTCCCCGACAGCAAGGGCAAATGGATAGGGTATTTGATTGGCATAGGAAATTTCATCTACCGATATACCGTAATATCCGGCAATACGGTCAATGGTATCTCCAGGCTGAACGATATAAATTTGCATTTTTTCTATTTCCAGATATGTTATTTAAGATACCTTATGAAATAGAAACAGAACTTATTACATCCTTGAAGCATTTCTGTTCCTGTGATATACTTGTCATGTTAATATTTGAGATGAGGAAGACGGTGAGGGGATTGAAAGGTAGATGTGAAAACTATATTGTCAGGATAATGAAGAGGGTATTATTCGTTTTGATTTGTCTGGCAGCAATTAGTTTGTCGGAGGAGAACGGCATGGCCAGTGCAGCGGAGACAAGCCCCAAACATACGGTGCGAATATCCTGTGGCAATACAGCTCTCCTGTATCGAAATGCAAATGGTGAAGTGACGGGTAGCTGCAAGAACTATCTGGATGAAATAGCAAGAATAAATAACTGGGAATTTGAATATGTAGATGTTTCGGCGTCTAAATGGAACAGCAGCCTGGAAAACGGCAATGTGGATATACTGTTTCCGGCGGTACAAACAGAACAAGAGGACAAGGATGTTCCCTCAGAAAAAGATTTTTCTTCTATGATAGCCGGATATGTATTTCCGAGTATTTTTGTAAAGGAGAGCAGTAGTTTTGGCTATGAAGATTTTGACAATTTTAACAATGTAAGGATTGCAGTTTTAAAAGAATCGCAAAATAGCAGAACTCTTGCTGCATTTGCCAAAGAGAGTGGTTTTACATATGAACCAGTGTATATGAATTCGTCAACTGAGATTGTTGAGGCATTAAAAAATGAAACAGTGGATATGGCAGTCCTGGCTATGATGTCAAATCTGCAGGGTGTGAAAGCTGTCTCAATTATGGATACTTATCCGTATTATTTTGCAGTAAAAAAAGGAAATGATAAACTGCTAAGTGAGATTAATGAGGGGATACAGTATATTTTTTTATATCATCCGGAGTTAATGAGTGAGGCGTATGAAACGAAAGTAATGAGCCAAAATACTAACATTATTGCATATACGCCGGGTGAGCGCCGGGTGATTGAAGATTCTGAAAAAATCACAATAGGATTTCGGAAAAACAGGCAGCCACTTTCCTATATATCTGATGATGGAGGATACTCCGGAATCTATATTGAATTCATGAACCAGCTGCGAAAGGCGACAGGATTAAATATTGTGCTCCGCCCAATTGAGAGCAGTGATGACTGGAAGCAAATGGTTATGGATGGAACACTGGATTTTTATATTGGTTCATCGAATAATATAGAAAAAGCCTCGGACAGCATTATCAGTACAGATTCTTTTTTTGAATATAAATCGGCCATGGTTACAAAAAATGACTTCTCATTATATGGAAGGAACCAGGTACGGTTCGCGCTGCCAAAGACGGCAGAATATTTTAAAGACCGTTTAAATACAAAAGTGAAGAATCCGGAAATTGTATTTTATGATACGCCGAGAGACTGCCTGATTGCTGTGCGCAAGGGGGAAGTAGATGCCACATTGATTAATACGGTGGAGTTAAATTACTATACAAAAAATCCAAGATTTTCTGAATTACTCCAGTGGGAAAATATCTCATTTGAATCTGATGTTGTATTGCTTTCGTCAAAGGATATTGATCCAAGTTTATATTCTGTCATGAATAAGTCATTGGATATTTTGACAGACGCTGAGATTAACGATATTGTGAATACTCATATAAACATGTCTTACAGTAATGCAGATATAGAGGATTATTTATATCAGGCAAGGTATGCTTTGTTTGTAATTTGCGGTATTGCTGTCGTTGGTGTAATTATGGCAATTACTATTGGCAGAAGACACAAAAAGCGACAGGCAGAGGAACAGTCGGAAAAGCAGTATTTGGGCGTCCTGGCTGCTTTGAGTACAAATTATGACGGCATTTACTATGTAAATCTGGATAATGATACCTATAAGATTATTAAATTTGCAGATACTCTTCGGGAAGAAGTGGGAAATATGGCAAGGAAGTCCCATGTGTTTTCCAAAACAATAGAAGAATATATAGAAGTATTTGTGGCATCGGAGTATCAGGAAAGTATCCGTAAACAGGTTGTGAAGGATGTTTTAATAGAGCGCTTTGAAACAGAGAGTAATTTTGAAATACAATACCAGGTTAAACCGAATGATGACAATCAGATTTATTTTCAGATGCATTTTGTAGATGTGAGTGAGAAACCGAGCGAGCATTTGGCAGTATTGGGCTTCCGTTGTGTGGATGAAACTGTGCGGGAGGAGAGCGAACAGAGGCAGACTTTGCAGGAGGCTTTTGATGCTGCGAATAAGGCGAATAGTGCAAAATCAGACTTTTTATCCAGAATGTCCCATGATATACGGACACCAATGAATGGAATTATTGGCATGACAGCGATTGCGTCTGCCCATTTGGACGATAAAGAGCGTGTTTCCGATGCACTTACAAAGATAGCGTCTGCCAGCAGGCATCTGCTGGGATTGATTAACGAAGTGCTGGATATGAGTAAAATAGAATCGGGAAAAATCAATTTAAAAGAGGAAGAGTTTAATCTTTCAGATCTGCTGAATAATATGCTGGTTATGGTACAGCCGCAGATAAAACAGCATAACCATAATTTACAGGTACATGTAAAAGATATTCAGCACGAGGATGTCATTGGTGACAGTCTTCGTATTCAGCAGGTTTTTGTTAATATTATGAGCAATGCAGTAAAATATACACCGGATCATGGCCATATTTGTGTGGAAGTGAGCGAGAAACCATATAATAAGCATCAATACGGCTGTTATGAGTTTGTTTTTGAGGATGACGGAATTGGTATGTCAGAGGAGTTTGTCAGGCATATTTTTGAACCATTTTCGCGGGCGGAGGATGACCGGACGAGTAAAATTCAGGGGACTGGTCTTGGTATGGCAATCACCCGCAACATAGTAAAAATGATGAATGGAGAAATTAATGTAGAGAGCGAGGAAGGACGTGGTTCCAAATTTACAATAACCATGTTTTTGAAATTACAGAATAAACAGGAGTATGAGACAGAGGACTTAAAAGGGCTTTCTGTCTTGATTGCAGATGATGATCAGTTATCCTGCGAAGCGACATGTGATATTTTAGAGGAACTTGGCATGGAGTGCGAGTGGGTGCTTTCCGGTGAGGAGGCTGCAAAACGTGTAGAGGATGCTCACCGCAAAAACAGAGATTATTTTGCAGTTATTCTGGATTGGCAGATGCCTGGCATGAACGGGGTACAGACGACGAAAGCAATGAAGCGTGTTGTCGGGGAACATATGCCGGTTGTTATTTTATCCGCTTATGACTGGTCAGATATAGAGATGGATGCAAGAGCGGCAGGTGTCGATTCTTTCCTGAGTAAGCCGGTTTTAAAAAACGGATTTATAAAGTTATTCCGCAAACTCAAAAATGGGGATGATGACACAGAGACGAGTCCCGAGCTTGGCGAGGTATCGGATTGCCAGTATCCGGGACGGAGGATTCTTCTGGTAGAGGACAATGAGCTGAACCGGGAGATTGCCACAGAGGTTCTCGGGATGACCGGAATGGAAATAGAAGAAGCAGAAAACGGGAAAATTGCCGTAGATAAATTTTCTGCCTCTGAGCCGGGCTACTATGATGTTATCTTTATGGATATTCAAATGCCGGTAGTAAATGGTTATGATGCAACAGCAGCTATCCGTTCCCTAAAGCGTCCGGATGCCAGACGAGTTCCAATTATTGCCATGACGGCAAATGCATTTGTTGAGGATGTAGAGGCGGCAAAGAATGCAGGTATGAATGAACACTTATCCAAACCACTTGATTTTGATAAATTGGCAGCTGTGCTGAATAAATATCTCGGCGGAGCGTAATTTTTATCCTTGACAGTTTCTTTTGTTCTGTGCTATAATGCAGAGCAAAGCAAAGAAGGAAACAAATGCCTATCTTGTATGCCGGATTGACAGGGAGAATCCGCCTTGGCTGAGAGCGGTTCATTGGCAGAGAAGAGGCAGGAGAACATTCCGGAGCTGGCAGTCGGAACATATAGATACGCTATAGTAGGGCTGTCCGGTAAACACCGTTATTTGTAAAAATGAGAGGGGATACAACGGGGTATCTCAACGCGGGTGGCACCGCGGGTTTATTTTATATGGAATTTTCCCGTCCCGGTAAAAGCGGAATGCTTTTCAGGGACGTAATAATGAATAGAAAAGCATCCAGTGCGCAAAGGCGTGTCAGGGTGCTTTTTATCTTTATAGGAAATTCCGCTATTGCGGATGGCTGCGGTTCTCAGCCAGCCATTTTTAATTTTCGAGCGGACAGAAAGGAGAATGACATATGGAATTTTTGACAGGACAGGTAAAAAAACAGACATTGGAAATTTCAGAAATTATAACAGGAGATTATGATGGAAAAAATGTGCGTGTACACGGTGTAATTCACAAAATACGTGATATGGGGGACATTGTATTTATCGTATTGCGTAAAAGAGAGGGATTATTACAGACCGTGTATGAAAAAGGGAATATGGATGCAGTATTTTCAGAGCTCTGCGAGGAGGCAGCAATTGAGGTATGCGGCATTGTGGCAAAAGAAGAGAGGGCACCGCACGGTTTTGAGGTACGGCTCAGAGAAATAAAAGTGCTCTCAAAACCGACCGAGACAATGCCGATTGCTGTAAATAAATGGAAAATGGGGGCTTCATTGGAAACCCGGTTAGAACTCCGCCCTTTATCACTCCGCCATTTAAAAGAGCGTGCTAAATTCCGGGTGCAGGAAGGGATTGTCAGGGGATTTCGGGATTTCCTGCACAGCCAGGACTTTACGGAAATTCATTCCCCTAAAATCGGTGCAAGAGGAGCAGAAGGGGGAGCAAACCTGTTCCGCTTGGAATACTTCCACAAGCACGCCGTGCTTGCACAGAGCCCGCAGTTTTATAAACAGATGATGGTTGGCGTATATGAACGCGTCTTTGAGGTCGCCCCGGTGTTCCGTGCAGAGAAGCACAATACAAAGAGACATTTGAATGAATATATTTCCCTGGATTTTGAGATGGGTTTTATTGAAAGCTTTCAGGACATTATGGAAATGGAAACCGGATTCCTGCAGTACACGATGGCGCTTCTCGAGAGAGATTACAAAGAGGAACTGACCCTTTTGGGGGTAAGCCTCCCCAATACTGAAAAGATTCCGCAAGTCCGTTTTGACAGGGCAAAGGAGCTTGTGGCGCAGAAATATAACAGGAGCATTCGCAATCCCTATGACCTCGAACCGGAGGAGGAGGCATTAATCGGACAGTATTTTAAAGAAGAAATGGGGGCCGATTTTGTATTTGTAACACATTATCCGTCAAAAAAACGTCCGTTTTATGCAATGGATGACCCGGAGGATACCGCATTTACCCTGAGTTTTGATTTACTCTATGACGGTTTGGAAATAACAACCGGGGGACAGCGTATCCATGACTATGGAATGCTGGCTGAGAAGATAGTGGCACGTGGTATGACAGAGGAGGGAATGGAACAGTATCTGATGACATTCCGGCATGGGATGCCGCCGCACGGAGGTCTTGGCATCGGACTTGAGCGTCTGACAATGAAGTTGCTAGGCGAAGAAAATGTGCGGGAAACAGCACTGTTCCCAAGAGATACAGGACGGATTGAACCATAAAAATATTGTAACAGAAAGGACAGAGGGAAAATGGCAAAAGAAATTACAGACGAAACGATAGAGTATGTTGGCATTCTTGCTAAACTGGAATTGTCAGAGGACGAGAAAGAACAGGCTAAACAGGATATGGGCAGAATGTTAGATTATTTTGATAAACTGAATGAGCTGGATACGGAAGGAGTTGAGCCGATGTCCCATGCATTTCCGGTAAATAATGTATTCCGGGAAGATGAAGTGGTAAATGGGGATGACAGGGACAACATGCTTGCCAATGCACCAGAGAAAAAGGATGGTACCTATATGGTTCCGAAGACCTTTGATTGAAAGGAGACAGAACAATGAGTTTAATGAGCCTGACAGCGCTGGAGCTGGGAGAGAAAATAAAAAAATGTGAGGTGTCTGCGGTTGAAGCAGCAGAGGACGCCTTAGCTGCCATAAAGAAAAAAGAGGGGGATATCGGCAGCTATGTGACCGTACTGGAGGAGGAAAAAATCCTTCAGAGGGCGAAGGAAGTACAGGCGGGTATAGAATCGGGAGAGCTTACCGGCGCATTTGCCGGTGTACCGGTTGCGATTAAAGATAATATGTGTACGGAGGGGATTCGGACGACATGCAGTTCCAAAATTCTTGAGAACTTTTATCCGACATTTTCGGCAGAGGCCGTGTGCCGTCTTGAGAGGGATGGCGCTGTCATGATTGGCAAGACAAACATGGATGAATTTGCCATGGGGAGTACAACAGAAACATCCGCTTTTGGCATCACGAAAAACCCTCATAACACGGATTATGTACCGGGAGGGTCTTCCGGAGGCTCCTGTGCAGCAGTGGCAGCCGGGGAGTGTTCCTTTGCCCTTGGTTCAGATACCGGGGGTTCTATTCGCCAGCCGAGTTCCTTTTGCGGGGTGACCGGGCTGAAACCGACGTATGGAACGGTATCCCGTTATGGGCTGATTGCCTATGGCTCTTCTCTGGACCAGATAGGTCCCATTGCAAAAGACGTTGCGGACTGCGCGGCGGTGCTTGAGAGCATTGCCAGCTATGATAAAAAAGACAGCACATCTATCCGGCGTGAGGATACTGATTTTACAACGGCCCTGGAAGAGGATGTGAAGGGGATGAGAATCGGGATTCCAAGAGATTACTTTTCCAGAGGGCTGGACACCCAGGTGGCGGATTCCATTATGAAGGCAGCTCACGCCTTAGAAAAGAATGGCGCTGTTTTGGAAGAGTTTGATTTGAGCCTTGTGGAGTATGCGATTCCCGCCTATTATGTCATTGCGTCAGCAGAGGCCAGCTCCAATCTGGCGCGCTTTGACGGTGTAAAATACGGATACCGCACAGGGGAATATGAGGGTTTGCATAACATGTACAAAAAAACACGCTCTGAGGGATTCGGACCGGAGGTGAAGCGGCGCATTATGCTGGGGTCCTTCGTGCTTAGCAGTGGATATTATGACGCCTATTACCTCAAGGCGCTTCGCACAAAAGCGCTGATAAAACAGGCATTTGACAGAGCCTTTGAAAAATACGACCTTATTCTGTCCCCGGCAGCGCCGACAACAGCACCAAAAATCGGGGAGAGCTTAAAGGACCCGCTTCAGATGTATTTAGGTGACATTTATACGATATCGGTCAATCTGGCGGGGCTGCCCGGCATAACCGTTCCATGTGGAAAGGATGACAAGGGGCTTCCGATAGGGATGCAGCTGATTGGCGACTGTTTTAAAGAAAAGACGATGATACGGGCCGCCTATACTTTTGAACAGAGCACAGTGAGAGGAGGAGAGCAGGGATGAAACAGTACGAAACAGTGATTGGATTGGAAGTTCATGTGGAACTGGCAACAAAAACAAAAATATTCTGTGGATGCCGGACTGCTTTTGGCGGTGCGCCGAATACTCATACCTGTCCGGTCTGTACAGGCATGCCGGGGGCTCTTCCGGTTTTGAATAAACAGGTGGTCGAGTATGCTCTGGCAGTGGGGCTGGCGCTCGGGTGTGAAATAAACCAGTATTGCAAATTTGACAGGAAAAATTATTTTTATCCGGACAACCCGCAGAATTATCAGATTTCCCAGTTGTATCTTCCAATCTGTATAAACGGTGCTGTGGCAATTGAGACGGCAGGGGGAAAGAAAGAAATCGGAATCCATGAGATTCATATGGAAGAGGATGCCGGAAAGCTTGTACATGATGAGTGGGCGGACTGTTCTCTTGTGGATTATAACCGCTCCGGTGTGCCGCTGATTGAGATTGTTTCCGAGCCGGATATGCGCAGCGCAGATGAGGTGATTGCTTATCTTGAAAAACTCCGGACGACAATCCAGTATCTGGGAGCGTCTGACTGCAAATTAAACGAGGGCTCTATGCGTGCGGATGTAAACCTGTCTGTCCGCGAGGTAGGAGCGCCGGAGTTTGGCACGCGTACGGAGATGAAAAACCTGAATTCTTTTAAGGCTATTACGCGGGCAATCGAGGCAGAGCGCGCCCGCCAGATTGAGATTATCGAGGACGGGGGAAGAGTGGTTCAGGAGACAAGGCGCTGGGACGACAATAAAGAATTTTCTTATGCCATGCGCTCCAAAGAAGATGCGAAAGATTACCGTTATTTTCCTGACCCGGATTTGACGCCGGTTGTCATTTCGGATGAATGGATTTTGCGCATAAAAGAAAAACAACCGGAATTTCAGGAGGCTAAGGCAGAACGTTACCGGAGAGAGTTCGGGATTCCGGATTATGATATTTCCATCATAACGGCGAGCAAACATATGGCAGATTTATTTGAGCAGACAACAGCCATATGTAAAAATCCCAAAAAAGTATCCAACTGGCTGATGGGCGAGACAATGCGTCTGATGAAAGAAAAGGAAATGGAACCGGAGGAACTTACGGTTACACCGGACCGTCTTGCCAAACTGATTGAGCTGACGGAAAAGGGGACGGTAAACTCTACAGTAGCTAAAGAGATTTTTGAAAAAATATTTGAAGAAAATATTGACGTGGAGAAGTTTGTAGAGGATAATGGACTTGGGACTGTCAGTGACGAAAACGCCCTTCGGGGAACAATAGAAAAAGTGATTGCTGATAACCCGCAATCGGTTGCCGATTACCGGGCAGGAAAGAAAAAAGCAATCGGTTTTCTGGTTGGTCAGACAATGAAGGCCATGCAGGGAAAGGCAGACCCGGGGATGGTAAATAAAATATTACAGGAACTGTTATAGAATGGAGTAGACGCACAGACCGGGTGTTTCCTCCGCTAACATTCCGGAATGGGGGAATTACATGATTGAGATGAGAAGGGAAAAGCGCTGGCCCGCAAAACTTGAACTGGAGATTTCTTCGTTATTTAAACAGGACAATGTAAAAGTCGAGAATATTAACGCGCCGATAGAGGTAATGGATGTGTCGAAGGCAGGAATCGGTTTTAAGTCGAAAAGCATGCTGCCAATCGGATATTATTTTAATGCCAGACTTGTGTTAGGGGAGAAGGATGCCCTGAACTGTGTTGTGCGAATCATCCGCCAGCAAAAGCGGGAAGATGATTATATATATGGTTGTGAGATTGTTGGAACAGCATCAATAATGGATTATGTCATTAATGATTATGCAGCATCTTTGGAAAGTGTGTAGCAGTAGCAGTGCATAAATGGAGGCGAAAATGGAGGCAGATATTCGTTGGCTTGATACCCCGGAGGTATTTCGGGTAAATCAGATGGCGGCGCATAGCGATCACATCTGGTTTGGGGATGAGAGTTGTTATCAGGCAGGTATGAGACATACAGATTATGGGGCTGCGGCAGCAGAGAGCGACTTGTTTCAGAGCTTAAACGGCACATGGGAGTTTCGTCTGTTTCCCAATGTAAAAGAGGCCCTCGGCGCTCAGGAGGAAATTGTCGGGTCACAGATTGACAGTGTATGGGATGAAATAGCAGTTCCCTGCCATATAGAGATGGCGGGATATGAAAAAATTCAGTACGTAAATATCCAGTATCCATGGGAGGGCTGTGAATACCGCAGGCCTCCTATGACGGAAACAGCAAAGGGACAGCGTGAGGATATATTCAGCGGAGCACAGTACAATCCGGTGGGTTATTACCGTCTGCGTTTTGACTTGGATGAGAAGCTGCGTGGTAAGCAGGTGTCCCTGTTTTTTGAGGGTGTGGAGCAGGCGGTCTATGTGTGGCTGAACGGCATTTTTATAGGCTATGCAGAGGACAGTTTTACACCGTCTGAATTTGACCTCTCAAATGTAATAAAAGATACAGGGAATACTCTTATAGTCCGGGTCCATAAACAGGGATGCTCATCCTTTCTTGAGGACCAGGACTTTTTCCGTTTTTTTGGAATTTTTCGTGATGTTTCTTTGCGGGCAAAGCCGTCTCTTCACATAGAAGATTTGTGGATACAGCCGGAATATAGGGAAACGCCGGATAAAAAGAATGCAGGTTCTGTATCCGTGCGTTTTCGTTATGCGGGCAGCATCGAAGGCGCGCGATTGTCCATACGTATATTGGACGCAGAGGGGAAAACATGTCTTACAACGGTAGCACAGGCAGAACAGGTTTTGCACTATGATATGCCGGAGCCGGTGAAACTCTGGGAACACCGCGCCCCTTGTTTATACCGGATGGAGCTGCGCCTTTTTGATGACAGGGGCGAATTGTTAGAAATCGTGCCCTATGATTTTGGGTTCCGCAGAGTGGAAATTGTGGATAAAGGAAATGGCACTCCCGTGATAGAATTAAACGGCCGGCGCCTGATTTTATGCGGGGTAAACAGGCATGAGTGGAGTGCGCAGGGAGGCCGCTGTATCGGTGAGAAAGAGCGGAAGTGGGACATGGAGTGTTTTAAGCGCAACCACATCAATGCGGTGCGTACCTGCCATTATCCCGACCAGATTCCCTGGTATTATCTCTGTGACAGAGAGGGGATTTATGTCATGGCTGAGACAAATCTGGAGACCCATGGTTCCTGGGGAAAGCTCGACTGTATCGATGGTGCATGGGCGATGCCGGGAAGTTTTCCTGCCTGGGAGGCAGTTACTTTAGACCGCGCCAAAACAAATTTTGAAGTGTTGAAAAATCATCCCTCGATTCTTTTCTGGTCTCTTGGCAACGAATCCTTTGCCGGGACGACATTAGAAAAAATGAACCGTTTTTATAAAGAACAGGACCCGGGCAGACTGGTACATTATGAAGGTGTTTTCTTCTGTCCGGAGTATCGGGAGACAATATCCGATGTAGAGAGCCGTATGTATGCGCCGCCGGCAGAAATTCGCCGATATCTGACCGAAGAGGCAGAGAAACCGTTTATATTATGTGAATATATGCACGATATGGGGAATTCCTTTGGTGGAATGCAGTCTTATATGCAGCTGATTGATGAGTTTCCTTCCTATCAGGGAGGGTTTATATGGGATTATATTGACCAGGCAATTCAGGTAGAGGACGAAGTGACAGGTAAGCCTGTACTCCGCTATGGCGGTGACTTTGATGACAGGCCGGCCGATTATGAATTTTCCGGAGATGGAATTGTATTTGCAGACCGCAGTGAAAAACCGGCAATGCAAGAAGTGAGGTATCAGTATGGCAGATATGAATCATAGACTTCATATAACATATGGAGATTTTATACTGGGGGTATCGGGAGAGGGATTCCGCTATCTGTTTTCTTATCAGAGAGGCGGGCTGGACTCCCTGTACAAAGAGGGAAGAGAATGGATTTACCGCATACCGGGGCCGACTTTTTGGCGTGCGGTGACGGATAATGACAGAGGGAATGGTTTTCCACTCAAATCCGGAATGTGGATGAGTGCCGATGTTTTTATGCATTCCAGAGCTGTCTCTGTGAAAGTGGATGGGAAGGAGATTCCATTTCCCAAAGCACCCGAAAATAACCGCTATACGGAAAAGGAATACGCACAGGAAATAGAGATTGCCTTTGAGCATGAGACGATAACAGTCCCACAGACAACGGTAGATGTCATTTATCACGTCGCAGCAGACGGAGCGCTGCGTGTCACAGCTACCTACCACGGCAAAAGCGGTCTGCCGGAGCTGCCTGTTTTTGGCATGCGGTTTATTATGCCGACGGCTGCCGAAGGGTACACCTATCAGGGGTTGTCCGGGGAAACCTATCCGGACCGGATGACAGGCGGCATCCCCGGAGTATATGAGGTTGACGGGCTTCCGGTTACGCCATATCTTGTGCCGCAGGACTGCGGAATGCATATGGAGACAGAGTGGCTTGAAATACGGCGGGGGAGTGACCTGGATAACCGGAGTCAGGACTACAGGCAGACCATGCTTCGGATTGAGCGGACAGATGCCCCGTTTGCCTTCTCCTGTCTTCCTTATACGGCGCAGGAACTTGAAAATGCCACGCATCAGGAGGAACTGCCTCCAGAGAGACGAACGGTATTGTGCATTTATGGCGCTGTGCGCGGTGTGGGCGGGATTGACAGCTGGGGGGCTGACGTAGAAGAACCTTTCCATATATCCGGAGAAGAGGATATTTCTTTTTCCTTTCAGATTTCGGGTTGACATACTAATTTGAGAAAATACTACCTCCCATATGAGAATATATCAATTTTGTGTCAGTATACTTCATTGTATCTGCCTTGTTAAGTCGTATAATGGTATTTACAAATTATAAATACGACCAAACAATTAGGAGGAATGGAGATGGCGACACGATTCAAAAGGATAATGGCAGCGGCGCTCGCTTTTATCATGCTTACCGTAGTGATTCCGTTTAACCCGGCAGCAGAAGCGGCAGGGCAGACCGGTGGAAAAAAGGAACGGTCACAGGAAAAAACGGTGAATGGAGGTGGTACAGTGAAAAAGGAGTATGGGCTTCAGACTGCCAGCGGAAGAGATGGGACATATGTGCAGGAACTGAATGGAACATGGCTTTTTGGTGGTCAGAACTTACGTGAGGAAGAGGCTCTTAAAGCTGACCGCTCCCAATGGGCATCTATTACGGTTCCACATACATGGAATGCCACAGATGCAGAAGATGGTGGCGGGAATTATTTGAGAACCAGGTACTGGTATCATAAAGAGATGGATATCACCGAGGAAATGCAGGCGAAGAATATATACATAGAATTTCCGGGTGCTAACACAAAAACGACTGTCTATGTAAATGGGAAAAAGGCAGGGGACACCCACAAAGGCGGGTATACTGCTTTTCGTTATGACATTACAGATAAAGTCAGAAAAGGAAGCAATACACTGGATGTATGTGTGGACAATACTTATGATCAGGAAATCGCACCAATCTCTGGTGACTTCAATATATATGGCGGTATTTACCGCCGGGTGTATCTGGTGGCAGTTGATAAGGTACATGTTGACCTTGAAAGAAACGGGTCTTCCGGATTATTTTTGGAAACCGGCAATATGAGAAGCCGGACGGCACCAGAGGATTTGGGGGAACTGGATATTAAAGCAGATATTGTAAATGAATCCTCTACGGCAAAGGAAGTGACTGTCATTGCAGCGGTTCACGGCGACAATGCACCGGCCCCTGTGGAGAAAAAGCTTACGGTTCCGGCAAATGGCATAACAGCATTTAAGGAACACTGTAAAGTGGAGAATCCGACTTTATGGGAGGGTATCCGTTACGACAGAAAGTCAGATGACAGCAAAGTGGGTTATCAGTATACGGTATCCCTGGAGATAAAAGATGGTACAGAAACGATTGACAGGGTAGAGGACAAAATTGGTTTTCGCTATTTCTGGATTGACACAAAAAATAACGGGGAAGGCGGAGAGGGATTTTTCCTAAATGGAAGGAAGTTTCCGCTTCGCGGAGTGAACCGCCATTCTTTTCTGGCAAAGGTCGGCAGTGCTATGACGGAGGAGCAGCACGAGACGGATATGGAGATTATAAAGGAGCTGGGTGTCAACACCATTCGTCTGTGCCACTACCCACAGACTGATTTCTTTTATGATTTGTGCGATGCCAATGGAATTATTGTATGGACGGAGATTCCGGTAGTTAATGAGATACGAACCACCGATGGGTTTAAAAATGTAACGAGGCAGCAGCTCACGGAACTCATTTCCCAGCAGTATAACAGACCGTCTGTTGTATTTTGGGGATTGGAAAATGAAATCGGCAATGGACAGAGCCTGACAAACGCAACCGCCAACAACAATCTGGCGGCAGCAAAACGCCTGCTTCATGAACTGGATGCGTTGGCAAAGGAATTAGATACAACAGGACGCTATACAACCCAGGCGCTGAACCGTGATTATGGCATGGATCAGAATGAGCCGGATTCTGTTAACAAAAACTTTGAGACAAATACAGGGTGGAAATCGGATGTTGTGGCATGGAACATTTATCCGGGCTGGTATCCGGATGCCAACTTTTATGGAACGTTTGATGACGTGATGAAACGGAAAACATCCCTTGACAGCCGGGCGATGGGAATCTCGGAATATGGATGGGGCGGAAATGTGAATCAGCATGAGGCGGCTCCGGAGCTGGGTAAGAATAATCTTACGGCAGGAGGACCATGGCACCCGGAGGAATACCAGAATCTCATGAATGAGGAGGCCATCGCCTATATCAATGCTCATGATGAATTGTGGGGAACCTTTTACTGGGCAATGTTTGACTTCGCTGTGGACAGCCGGAATGAGGGTTCTCAGCCGGCTCTGAACGATAAAGGCCTTGTAACAGCAGACCGTAAGATTAAGAAGGATAGTTATTATCTGTATAAGGCAAATTGGAATAAAAAGGAACCCTTTACCTATATTACCAGCCGGAGATGGACAAAGAGAGAATCATCAAAGGCAGATATTAAAGTGTACTCCAATTGTGATGAGGTTGAGCTGTTCATCAATGACAAGAGCCAGGGAACGATGACAGCAAAAGGAAACGGTGTATTTTTGCTGGAAAATTTGGACCTGGGTGTGGGGGATGTAGAGATTAAGGCCTCCGGAACTTATAAAGATGAGGAAGGAAGTTATGAGGATACCTGTACATGGAAGAGGGAAATCTCAGACAAGGCAGATTTGGAATCAGGGGAATTGGCAGTAGATACAAAAGAAAAGACAATTGTAGTGGAAAATAATGTTACGTTTGCCATGTTCAAAGAAAAGGTAAAGGGCGTGAATCATGCGGTTTATACCATATACAATGGTGAGGAGGAAGTGACAGGAGAAGACACGGCGATTGTTCCAGGGATGAAAATCCATGTGGTGGCAGAGGATAAAAAAACAACATCAGATTATACGGTCATTTCTTCTAATCTGTGCCTGAATAAACCGGTTACCGTAAGCAGTTCTGAGACAGGGAATGATGGTAAAAATGCAGTGGACGGAAACAGTGCAACAAAATGGACTGCTGTAAACGGGACATATCCGCAGAGTATTGTGATTGATCTTGGGAAGGTATATAATCTGGGAGATCTGACACTGGACTGGGATATTCGTTCCGGAGCCCGTTATTACCGGTATATTGTACAGGCAAGTGAAGATGGAAAGGATTACACGGAAGTAATCAACCGCCGTGAGAATACAGAGAGTAAGCAGATGACAGAATCCATGCAGCTTATTCCGGCCCGCTATATCAGAATCGAGGTGACCGGATGCAACCAGGCAGGCTGGGCAACGCTCTTTGAGGTCAGGGCGGACGGATACCGTCTGACTTCTGATGCTTATCAAGTTGATGAAGAACACCGCTTAATCCTGGTGAATGAAATCCCGGCTGCCGGTCTGGCAGACAGTACATTCAGCAGTCACTTGATGTTCGAGGGAAACTATGACATGAGGATGAATTACAGCAGCGGATGGATACACGAAGGAAATACGGTGGATATACTGGATAAGGACAAAAAAGTAGTGGATACCTATACCATTTGTACCGAATCTACAAAAAATCAATACATTAAAGAGACTGCTGCAAAAAGCATTCTGTTAAATACAACCTCAAAGACGTTGAGTGTTGGAGGAACGGAACAGCTCAGGGCAACGGTACTGCCAGTTACGGCAGCAGATAAGGCAGTATCCTATACAACCAGTGATGAAACAGTGGCAGCAGTATCTGCCGATGGTGTTGTGACTGCAAAGAAAGCAGGAAAGGCAGTGATTACAGCTTCCACGGCAAATGGTGTTACCGCTGCATGCAGCATAACCGTAAATGATTACAGTAATGTCTCTCCAGTGATGTATCTTCCGCTTGACGGAGAGGATGAAGTGGAACTGCATGGGAAGGCGGCAATTACGCAAGACCCGGACAATAGTGGCAATAAAGTGCTGCTGGTGGATGCCACTGGCGGTGGGAAAAACGGAAATTATGCCATTGCCAAAAAGGGGATTACGGAATATGATTTTTCAGAGGGTGCGACAGTATCCCTGAATGTAAGGCCAAACGCCAACTCCAGTGACTGGAATACAGCTGTTAAGGAGATAGGAAAGAAAAAACCGGCAGAGGAGACTCCGGGGGGACAGAAACCGTCTGTACCGGATGACACAAAGCCGGAGGAACCGAACTCCCCTCAAAAGGTATTTGAGGTCAAAGGTGTTTCCTATGAAATAACGTCAAAGAACAGTGTATCTTACAGGTCAGCAAAGAAAGCTGTCTCGAAGGTTATCATTCCATCTGCTGTAAAAATTAATGGGAAGAGCTATAAAGTGACCGGCATTAAAGCAAAGGCATTTAAGAACAACAAGAAGCTCAGGAAAGTTACTATCGGAAAAAATGTTAAAAAGATAGGAGCAGAGGCATTTTACAATTGTAAAAATTTAAAGCTGGTTATCATAAAGACAAAGGAACTTACTGCGAAAAGAGTGGGAAGTAAAGCATTTAAAGGAATGAGTGCCAAAGGAACAATTAAGGTTCCAAAAACAAAGAGAAAGGCATACAAGGTATTGCTGAGGAAAAAAGGCATTGGCAAAAAAGTTAAGGTTAAATGATTGGGAACATAAAACAAGAGAGAGGGCGGAAAATCCGCCCTCTCATTTTCGTCAAAATGCGGCAAAACCAGCGCAAAACAACGCTTGACATTATGCCCGTAAATCAAAATTATACCGCTTTAAATCACCCACCGGTGCATCTACACCGATAAAGTCATTCACGATATCCATCTCTTTTTCTTTCATTGACAATTCAGAGGAAAAAGCAAATCCCTGTTCCTGAATGGCGCCTGCTAAAAGACCGATATTTTGCTCTAATAAATCTTTTGTTGCTTTTTTCGTCACATAAAAATGAGTAGACACAGCAGTATTTTCCCGGGTAATGTGGATATCCAGCGTGCCAAGGGCATCCATATCCAGATGGAGAAGAGCCTTCAGGTGCTTTGAATTTTTTTTCAGAGATTCTTTCCGGGTCATAACATACAAATCCCCGTGTGCATTCTGGTTCTGCAGTTTTAGCGGAAGCTGCACATATTGAAACGTCTGGTTAAGCATCCGCATAAAGTCCATATTGTCCCGCATATCCTGTGCATTTTCAGAAACCTGGGGGAAAATATCCTTTCCCATAACCTGTTCGTTGAATTTAGCTAATGTTTCCAGCTGTTTTGCCATATTGTTATACGTCTCATTCAGGGCACCCGGTTCTTTCAACTGCTCCGGGGAAATGGTCCAGCTAGACATAAACTGTCCCTTTACAAGAGCATGAAAAGATTTGGAAGAGAGCAGCTTTCCCGCCTGTTCTTCCGTCATTTCAGACAGAGCTTTCTGGATTTCTGTCAAAAATTCCCGTGTCGTGGTGGTTCCGTCAGCAATTCCCTCCTTTAAACTTTCTGGCAATGGGTAATCAGCTAAAAATCTGGAAAAGCTTTCGCGCTCAGCGGGAGGAAGGATAAATCCGGTCTGTTCATGGATAAACGGGGTGCGGAAATCCTCTGCCAGCCCGGAGCGGGCAACGGCGGATTTTAATGCGGAATTGCCATCGGTCAAATTGGAAAAAAGCTGACGCATGCGGGAGAGAGGGCCGTTTGTGGCTGCACTGTCAGCAGGCTGTTCTTCACCTGTTGGCATTTTGTCAGCGGCGGTACCATTCCCTGTATCTTTAGATTCAAGCTGTGCCTGTTCCGTGTACTGCCTCAAAGTCTCTGCCGGAATAGGGTTTCCTTCTGCGTCAAAAGCTGCTGTAACCATCCCTTTTGCCAGGGAATCGGCCGGGATAGGATTTCCCTCAGCATCATACAGCGCGGGAAGTGTAGATGAGTTTTCGCCCATCGAATTTTGACGGCTCTCCAAAAGAGCCAGCTCCTCTGGAGATGCATTTCCCTGAAGTGCCATGGAAAGAAGCTCGTTTCCAATGTTTTTGGCAAGCCGCGGGACATGTGTACCAATGGATTCAAGCATCTGGCTGACAGAATCCATCAGTCCATCCATCTTATACAAAAGCTGATGGCTCTGATTCTGGTATTGTTCAAATTGTGCAACTGACTCGCCGGTCAGCGGGAGGTGAAGCCGCTGCATGGTAATAACGGCATTGACATCTGCGTCCGGAAACTGGGCACAAAGCTGAATGGATGACAGTATATTTTCGCGGCTGATAGACTGCTGGTTTTGTAAAAGACTGCGCACTACGTCTATATTGCGTTCCGTCTTGGGGAGATTGGCCTCTTCCAGTGCCTGCTCAATGGTGTCCTCCATGTCCAGGAGATAAGCCCCAGTCATCGTTTTCAGATATATGGTGTTGTCTGCAAGGCTGGTAATTTTAAAAGCGGCTTTCTGCCCGATGGAATACTGATTGGCATCCGGCAGTTTTCCGGTAAAAGAAGAACCGTCCTCCATGGACAGTGTGATCTCATTTCCGTGTACATCACTGACAACACCCTTTAGCGTCTGTCCCTCCTGAAGACGTACGCTTGTTCCGCCGCTTCGATACGTGCGTGAACGGGGTGTGACAGAAGAGGAACTGTGCTCATTATTTTGCACGCTGTTGCTTATGATAGGCATGGCAATCTCTCCATTTCATAGCTTGTTTATAGCTACATTATATGATAAAATTAATCTTAACGCAATAAGAGGAGGAGACTTTTACCATGAAATCGTTAATTAAGAGATCATTTTTAAATGCAGACTTCCTTTTGGAGACAGATGTCGCCAGAAAATTGTATCATGGTTATGCTGCAAAGATGCCGATCTTGGATTATCACTGCCATCTTGTGCCGCGGGAAATTGCGGAGGATATCCATTTCCGGAATATGACGGAGTTATGGCTTGGCGCTGACCACTATAAATGGCGTATTATGCGCTCAAATGGCGTGGAGGAAAAATATATTACCGGGGATGCCCCTGATGAGGAAAAATTTCATGCGTTTGCTGCAGCGCTGCCAAAATGTATCGGAAACCCGATGTATCACTGGTGTCATTTGGAGCTGCAGCAGTATTTTGGGATTCGCGAAACACTGTCAGAATGGAATTGGAAAGAGATTTATGAGCGCTGTAATGAGCTTCTGGAAAAACCGGAGATGTCGGCAAAGGGGTTAATACGTAAGTCTGGCGTGACGCTTGTCTGTACGACGGATGACCCGATTGATGATTTACATTACCATGAGAGCATAGCTAAGGATGAAAGCTTTAACGTTCAGGTTCTCCCGGCCTGGCGGCCGGATTTGGCATTGAGCCCGGAAAAAGACGGATATGTCACATACATAAAAAGGCTTTCAGGTGTCAGTGGTGTGGAGATTACGGATTTTGCAACGTTAAAGCAGGCACTGAGGAGCCGTCTGGATTATTTTGGGGAGAGAGGATGCCTTGTGTCCGATCACGGTCTTGACTTTGCCGAATTTCGTCCGGTTTCCGACGGGGAAATGGATGCTTTGGTAGAAAAGGGACTCACGGGCCAGATGTTAACCGTGGAACAGAGAAGACAGTATGTCACGGGGATGATGCTGTTTTTAGGAGCGGAATATAAAAAGAGGAACTGGGTGATGCAGCTGCATTACGGGGCGAAGCGGGAAAATAATGAGCTGGTATTTAAGAGCGCAGGGGCAAATGCCGGAATCGACTGTATTAATCCCCGTGGCTTTGCAGCAGAGGTGGCAGATTTTCTGAACGCCCTGAACAGGGAGGGAAATCTGCCAAAGACAATACTCTATTCGCTGAATCCGACGGACAATGCCCTGATTGGAACAATGATAGGATGTTTTCAGGGAGATGGAGTGCGCGGGAAGATCCAGCAGGGTGCGGCATGGTGGTTTAATGACCACAAGTATGGCATGGAGGAGCATATGAAATCACTTGCCTCCCTTGGCATACTTGGCAACTTTATCGGGATGCTCACGGATTCCCGCAGTTTTATTTCTTATCCGAGGCATGAGTATTTTCGCCGTATTATGTGTAATTTTATTGGTAATCTTGTAGAGAATGGGGAGTATCCGGAGGATTATAATCTGCTCGGGGAAATTGTGCAGGATATTTCTTATAATAATGCAGTACGTTATTTTGGATTTCAATTATAAAGGAGGGGCAAATGTTTGAATTAGTAAAGGCAGGGAAGGCTGCTGGAATTTATGTGGACAGGGCATCTGGGGATGTACTGGGCCTGCAGCATGTGGCTGAAAAAATAAAAGCAGATATTGCACTTGTTACAGGAGTTACCCCTGATATTGATGAAGACATGAATGATGGGTTTCAGATTGTGGCGGGAACACTTGGGGCAAGTCCGGCAGTAGATGCGATGGTGGAGGACGGGACTTTGGATGTTTCAGCCATTCAGGGAAAACGGGAGAGTTATGCCATCCGTCAAGTCGGGAAGAAGCTCGTTGTAGCGGGAACGGAGACGGTTTCCACTCTGCATGGGCTGTATCATATTTCCGGAGAAATCGGTGTTTCTCCATGGGTGTACTGGGGCGATGCAAAACCGGGAAAAAGGGAAGAGATTGTATTCGGGGATGATTTTTCCTTTACAAGCAAAGAGCCGTCCGTCAAGTTCCGCGGTTTTTTTATGAACGATGAATGGCCGTCCCTTGGAAATTTTGTTATGAATACCTTTGGGGACTTTAATGTAAAATTTTATGATGCGGTCTTTGATTTGCTGCTCCGTCTGAAGGGCAACTATTTCTGGCCGGCTATGTGGTCTGCATCGCTGTGCCTGGACGGCGGTGATGGAGATCCCCTGGCTAATGTCAGACTGGCGACAAATCTCGGTATTACGATTGGAAATTCCCACCACGAACCGCTGATGCGTTCCAGTGAGGAATGGGATAAAGTAAAGACAGACACAAACAATGTAGGCTATGGTAAAGACTGGAATTATTATACAAATGGTGAGGGTCTGTACCGTTATTGGGAAGACGGTGTTGAGAGAAATAAGGGCTTTAAGCATATGATTACCATTGGAATGCGCGGAGAACGTGATACAACAATGCTTCCGGAGGGTTCATCCATTCAGGAAAATGTTGAGCTTCTGCGCCGTATCATCTCGGACCAGAAGGAGATTATTACGGCGAAGGGCTGTGACCATATGCCAAAGATGCTGGCACTTTATAAAGAAGTGGAGGCATATTATTATGGTGGAAATGGAGTGAAGGGACTCAAAGACTGGGAAGGGCTTTCCGATACGATCCTGCTTTTGTCTGATGATAACTTTGCCAATGTGCGCACTCTGCCGACAAAGGAAAACCGGGACAGGAAAGCCGGGTGGGGTCTGTATTACCACTTTGATTATCACGGTTCGCCGATTTCCTATGAGTGGGTAAACTCTACGCCTCTTCCAAAAGTGTGGGAACAGCTGACAATGGCATACGAATACGGTATACGGGATTTGTGGATTATCAATGTAGGGGATATCCGGCCGAATGAACTTCCTCTCTCCTATTATATGGCATTGGCATATGATTACGGGAAATACGGCATCGACCATCCAAACTGTACCGATGACTTTTTGAGAGCGTGGGTCGAGCAGCAGTTTGGAGGTTATGTAGAGGATGAGGATGTAAAAGAGGATATTGCAGCAATTCTCCGTGCCTATACGAGAATGCACGGAAACCGCCGTCCGGAGGCAACGCATCCGGATACTTACCATCCGGTCCATTACCGTGAGTCGGATTATATGATATCACTCTGCCAGAAGATAATGGCGATGGCAGATGATGTTGATGGAAAAATACCGGAGGAGTGTAAAGCAAGTTTCTACAGTATGGTGTATTATCCGGCAGTGGCAGGGGCAAATGTCCAGCTGATGAATCTTTATGCAGGGAAAAATCAGTTTTATGCAGCTGGCGGGGCAGCAGGGGCTGCGGCGGATTATGCAGCGCGGGTAGCTCAGTGTATTGACTATGATAAAAAACTGACAGATTATTATAATGAAGAAATGGCAGATGGCAAATGGAAGGGAATGATGCTCTCAGCACATGTCTGCTTTGAAAACTGGAACGACGAGGGGTGGCATTATCCGGAAGTCATAGAAGCAGTGACACCGAACACGGCAGCGCTTCTTGTCCTGCCTGAAAATGGAGATGGGTTTATTTCAGAGGGGCAGGCGGTTCTTCCGGAATTTACAAGCACAGGACAGGAGACACGCCTGCTGCAGATTACCGGCGGCGAGGCTGTGCCAGAGGTGACGGTACAGGCAGACTCCTCCGCTGTTATCGTGGAGAAGACAGACAGTGACTGTTCTTCCATCCTCTGCTATAAAGTACATATCAATTGGGATAAAGTGACAGAAAGTGGGGAATATAAGATTAGGGTCAGCGCTGCAGGCAGTGAAGTAACTGTGGCTGTCAGGGCAGTCGTAGTGGATACTTCCATTCCGGCCGGCACATTTGTTGAGACGGATGGGGTGGTTGCTATGGAGGCAGAGCATTATGGGAAGGCAGAAAGCGTTGACAATTACAGCTGGTACAAGCTGCGGGAATATGGAAAGACACTTTCTTCTATGAAAATTTACCCACTGGACAGAAATTTTGATGAGCTAGGCAATGCACCTTATATGGATTATCAGATTCTCATCAGGGAAGGTGGAAATTATACGCTGAGGGGAATTACAGCGCCGACGAATAATCTTGAGGATGGCCGCAATATGCGTTATGCAATTTCCGTAGATGGCGGGACACCGGAGGCGGTAAAAACAATTCCGGATGAGCATTATAATATTGGGGCAGGACATTATCATGACCGTGACTGGGGTGAGGGTGTACTGAATAACTGTCATTATGGTGAGAGCCGGATAGAGCTTGAGCCGGGTGTGCATACCATTCGTTTTTACGGTGTAGAAGCAGGGCTTGTATTGCAGAAGCTTGTGCTCTACAAGGGTGAGCTGAAAGCATCTTATTTCGGGCCGGAAGAAAGCAGCCGTACTTCAATGTAAAAGAGAAGATGGCTGTCAGAGTTCCATCCGGTAAGTTCCCGCTGGCTGCCGGATCGGAGGCTTTTGGCATATGAAATGGATGAGTCAGTTTTTACTTATAATAATGATATCTTTTCTGGGAGAGACGCTGCGGCATCTTTTGCCGTTTACAGTTCCTTCGGGTGTTTATGGCCTGGTGATTTTATTTGTTCTGTTGTTTACAGGGGCTGTTCGTCTTTCCTGGGTAGAAAAGGCGGCCGATTTCATTGTAGAAATCAAGCCGCTTTTCTTTATACCGGCCGGTGTGGGGCTTATGACGCAATGGAAGGAAATGGAGACAATGTTTCTTCCATTTGTTCTGTCAGTTGTTGTTATTACAACGCTTGTTATGGCTGCAACGGGATGGGTGACGCAGGCTTTGATGCACCGCAGAAAGGAGTCATGGAATGAGTGATTTTTTATCGGAATCTTCCTTTTTTGCAGTGTTTATCAGCCTTCTGGGGTATGAAATCGGTGTTTTTCTGAGAAAGAAAACCGGATTGGTTTTTTTTAATCCGCTTCTCATTGCCATTGTATTTGTAATTGGTATACTTGTTGTAATCGGGATGGATTACGAGATTTATGAGGATGGGAGCTCCCTTCTCAGCTATTTCCTGACACCCTCAACAGTAGCTCTTGCCGTACCGCTCTACCGTCAGTTTGCTGTGCTGAAGAAGCATGCCCTGGCAATCCTGGCAGGCATTTTCACTGGTGTAGTGACCAGTTTAGCATCCACTCTTTTGCTGGCTGTACTCTGCCGGTTGAACCACAGTGAATATGTGACACTGCTCCCTAAATCCGTCACTACAGCAATCGGCATGTCGATTAGTGAGGAATTAGGCGGAATCGTAACCATTACGGTGGCAGCCATTGTTCTTACCGGTATTTTTGGAAATGTGGCAGGAGATTTTATATGCCGCATGCTGCATATAAAAGAGAGAGTGGCTGTCGGACTTGCGCTGGGAACATCCTCTCATTCAATTGGCACAGCCAGAGCTATGGAAATGGGGCAGATTGAGGGAGCAATGGGCAGCCTTGCCATAGTTGTGGCCGGGTTGTTTACGGTAATTGGAGCAAATATATTTGCAATTTGGTAAATTTTATATTTTTCCCCTTGACAATACCACCGCAAGGTGGTATTTTAATGGTAGCCAATAGTTAGCACTCTTTAGAAGTGAGTGCTAACAAGAGCGGAGCGAAAGGAAGTGATGCCGTGGAGCTAAGTGAACGCAAACAGAAAATATTAGAAGCAATTATTCGCAATTATATGGAAACCGGCGAACCGGTCGGCTCCCGGACAGTTTCAAAGTATACAGATTTGAATCTGAGCTCTGCGACTATTCGCAACGAGATGTCAGACCTGGAGGAAATGGGTTATATTTTGCAGCCCCATACTTCGGCCGGACGTATTCCCTCGGATAAAGCATATCGTCTGTATGTCGATACTATTTTATCCCGCAAGGATCAGGAGGTACAGGAGATGCGGGATTTGATGGTGGAAAAGGCCGACAAAATTGATTTGCTTTTAAAACAGGTGGCAAAACTTCTGGCACAGAATACAAATTATACTTCCATGGTTACAAAACCGCGTTACCAGCATAAGAAAATAAAGTTTATCCAGTTGAACCAGATGCCGGAAAATCAGATTCTTGTCATTGTTGTTCTGGATAACAATCGTGTAAATAATAAGTTTATCGAGCTGGTCGGGGAAGTAGAAGAGAATGTAATTGTTCAAATGAATTTTTTGCTGAACACGGCGCTGAACGGTCTTGATTTTACGGAAATCAATTTGGCGCTTATGCAGCAGATTAAAGAAAAAGCCGGAGAATATGGAGATTTGGTTTCCAGCATTCTTGATTGTATTGGTGAAGTTATGGCAGAAGAGGATGAGTCAGAAATCTACACATCCGGAGCAACAAATATTTTAAAGTACCCGGAGCTTTCAGATAAGGATAAAATGACAGAGCTTCTGTCTACCTTTGAGGAAAAACAAATGCTGACGGCGTGGGCAAATGATAAGCCGCCGGACGGAAATCAGGAACATGGCATTCAGGTATATATCGGAGAGGAGTCTCCGGTCGAATCGATGAAAGATTGTTCCGTTGTGACGGCAACTTATAAGATAGAAGAAGGTGTATACGGTAAAATCGGTATTGTGGGACCGAAGCGAATGGACTATGAAAAGGTGGTAGGTACATTGGAAAACTGTATGCAGCAGTTAGACAGTATATTTAAAAAGTAGGTATACGGGCTCGGGGAAAGTGATTGGAGAGAAAGGTGGAATGCCAGGTGGTAGAAGTGACAAACGAACAGGAAGATAAATTAAAAAAGCAGATGGAGAATCAGGAGGTACAGGAACTGAAGGTGGATGAGGAAGCGGTAGAGGAAACCGTTCAGGAGGAAAATGTGTCTGATGATGCCACGGTAAATAACACCACAGTAAACAATGCTGTGGAAGAGGACACGGTATCAGAGAAAGAGGCGGCTCAGGACGGGGAGGCAGAGGAACAGGATAATGCCCCCAAAAAGAAAAAGGGTTCATCCAAAAAGCCGCGCAAGGATAAAAAGGATGAAAAAATAGAGGAACTGAATGACCGGCTGATGCGGAATCTGGCAGAGTTTGAGAATTTCCGGAACCGCTCGGAGCGGGAAAAGAGCGCCATGTTTGAAATTGGTGCGAAATCAGTAATTGAAAAAATGCTCCCGGTAGTAGATAATCTGGAGCGTGGATTTGACGGACTCTCGGATGAAGAGAGGGAGACTCCTTTTGTAAAGGGAATTGAGGCTGTTTACAAACAGCTTCAGACAGTGTTTGAAGAGCTGGGTGTCACACCGATAGAAGCGGTGGGACAGGAATTTGACCCTAATCTGCACAACGCGGTTATGCATGATGAGGATGACTCCGAGGAATCCAATAAGGTGATAGAGGAATTCCAAAAGGGATATCTGTATAAAGATAGTGTGGTAAGGCACAGTATGGTTAAAGTATTAAATTAAATGTTTCAGAAAGAGAGGTTATTATTATGAGCAAGATTATAGGTATTGATTTAGGTACAACAAATAGCTGTGTAGCAGTAATGGAAGGTGGTAAACCGGTTGTTATTGCAAATGCAGAGGGAGCGAGGACAACGCCATCTGTTGTAGCGTTTACAAAAACCGGGGAGAGATTGATTGGTGAGCCTGCAAAGCGTCAGGCAGTCACGAATGCAGATAAAACAATTTCCTCAATAAAGAGACATATGGGTACAGATTACCGTACAGATATTGATGATAAAAAATATTCCCCACAGGAAATCAGCGCAATGATTCTTCAGAAGCTGAAAGGGGATGCTGAGAATTATCTGGGCGGTGAAAAAGTAACAGAAGCAGTTATTACCGTTCCTGCCTATTTTAATGACGCTCAGCGTCAGGCAACAAAGGATGCCGGAAAAATTGCAGGACTTGAGGTTAAGCGTATTATCAATGAGCCGACAGCAGCAGCGCTTGCCTATGGGCTTGACAATGAAGGTGAGCAGAAAATCATGGTATATGACCTTGGAGGCGGTACATTCGATGTCTCGATTATTGAAATCGGCGATGGCGTAATCGAGGTGCTCTCAACTTCCGGTGATAACCGTCTTGGCGGTGATGACTTTGACAGCAAAGTATGTGATTACATGGTTTCTGAATTTAAAAAGGCAGAGGGAGTTGACCTCTCTACAGATAAAATGGCAATGCAGCGTCTGAGAGAGGCAGCAGAGAAAGCAAAGAAGGAGCTCTCTGCCGCAACGACAACCAATATCAATCTTCCGTTTATTACGGCAACCGCAGAGGGACCAAAGCATTTCGATATGAACCTGACACGGGCAAAATTTGATGAGCTGACAGCAGATTTGGTAGAGAGAACGGCAACACCGGTTCAGAACGCATTAAAAGATGCGGGAATTACAGCTTCCGAACTTGGCAAAGTACTCCTTGTTGGTGGTTCTACACGTATTCCGGCTGTTCAGGACAAAGTAAAGCAGCTGACCGGACATGAGCCGAACAAATCTCTGAATCCGGATGAGTGTGTGGCACTTGGGGCATCCATTCAGGGTGGAAAACTTGCCGGAGAATCCGGTGCCGGAGATATTCTTCTTCTGGATGTCACACCGCTTTCACTGGCTATTGAGACAATGGGTGGTGTAGCAACAAGGCTGATTGAGAGAAATACAACAATTCCTACAAAGAAGAGCCAGATTTTCTCAACAGCGGCAGATAATCAGACGGCAGTAGACATCAATGTAGTACAGGGTGAGCGGCAGTTCGCCAAAGATAATAAATCGCTTGGCCAGTTCCGTCTGGATGGAATTCCACCGGCGATGCGTGGTGTTCCACAGATTGAAGTTACCTTTGATATTGATGCCAACGGTATTGTAAATGTATCGGCAAAAGATCTGGGTACAGGAAAAGAACAGCATATTACAATTACAGCCGGTTCGAATATGAATGATGATGAAATCGAAAAGGCAGTAAAAGAGGCTGCTGAATTCGAGGCGCAGGACAAGAAGCGCAAAGAGGGCATCGATGCACGCAATGAGGCAGACAGTATGGTATTCCAGACAGAAAAGGCATTAAATGATGTAGGTGATGGCGTGGATGCTGCTGAGAAGGAAAAAGTGCAGGCGGAAATTGATAAGGTAAAGGCAATCCTTGAGAGGACAACACCGGAAAATATGTCCGATGCTGATGTGGATGAATTAAAAGCAGCGAAAGAATCCTTGATGACAAATGCCCAGCAGGTATTTGCAAAGGTTTATGAGCAGGCACAGCAGGCGGCTGGTGCGCAGGGAGCAGGCCCGGATATGGGAGCAGCTGCCGGAGCCGGCAGTGCAGCACAGGACAACAGCAATGATGATGTTGTAGATGCAGATTACCGTGAGGTGTAAAGACACGGAATAAGCCGGATATAACAGGAACTCGTGCCATATTATGATGGCACGAGTCCTTTGTGCGTAGAATGGAGGATAGTGTGAAGAAATAAATTTTTCACACAGCAATTTTGTGTAAGCCAATATTATTGGCTTTGGCGTTGCTTGACACAAAATTGCTTTATGCGCAAAAAGCAGCGCAGAAATGAGGATAATATGGCTGACAAGAGAGATTACTATGAGGTATTAGGCGTAGATCGTTCCGCAGACGATGCGGCGCTGAAAAAAGCATATCGGTCGCTGGCAAAAAAATATCATCCGGATACCAATCCAGGAGATAAGGAGGCAGAGGTTAAATTTAAGGAAGCCTCAGAGGCATATGCGGTATTAAGTGATCCGGATAAGCGGCGTCAGTATGATCAGTTTGGTCATGCCGCTTTTGAAGGTGGTGCCGGTGGAGCCGGCGGCTTTAGCGGAATGGATATGGATGACATATTCGGCAGTTTTGGGGATATTTTTGGAGATTTATTCGGGGGCGGATTTGGCGGACGGCGCCGAAGTGATCCGAATGCACCGCAGAGAGGAGCAAACTTAAGGACTCAGGTGCGTATTACATTTGAGGAAGCCTGTTTTGGAACAGAGAAGGAAATTGAAATTCCATCAAAGGTAACGTGTAAAACCTGTGGTGGCAATGGAGCAAAACCCGGAACCAATCCAACTACCTGTGGTCAGTGTGGCGGAAAGGGTCAGGTAGTCCATACCCAGCAGTCACTGTTTGGCATGGTGCAGAATGTATCACCTTGTCCTGCCTGTGGCGGCAAGGGAACAATTATCAGGGACAAATGTCCGGACTGCCGTGGAAATGGTTATATTAGTAAAAAAGAAAAGCTTCAGGTTACAATTCCCGCTGGAATTGATCACGGACAGAGTGTACGTCTTCGTGGTAAAGGGGAGCCGGGTGTTAACGGCGGCAGCCGGGGAGATCTTCTGGTAGAAGTGTACATGGAGCCGCATCCGGAGTTTCAGAGACGTGATTATGATATTTATTCCACCGTGCGTATTTCCTATCCGAGAGCAGCATTGGGGGGGGATATTATTATTCATACAATTGATGGGGATGTTGCTTATAATGTGAAAGCAGGAACACAGACAGGTACCCGTGTGCGTCTGAGGGGAAAAGGTGTTCCATCATTACGCAATAAAAAGATGCGTGGAAATCATTATGTGGACTTGGTTGTTGATGTTCCAACAAGCCTGAACCGTGAGCAGAAAAAATTATTAGAGCAGCTTGAGGAATCTTTTGAAAAAAAAGATAAAAAGAAAAAGAAATAGAAATGGAGAATCCAACAAAATTTCTGCATTATTGGTATTAGAACGGAGGGCTCTATGAATATACCCAAAATCAATTTTATTCGGAATATCAGGCGCAGCAGGCTGAATCGTGAGCATTCTGTATGTGATGGGAAAAAGCTGTACCGCAATGCCTGCAGGAAGATACCGGAAAAACCAGAAGCAGAAACAAATCTGGATACTCACATATGGAAGAGGAGAAGCCGGGCCTGGATGTCAGAACACAGGGAAAAACTGATAGAACATTATATGGAGTTAAATACATTCACTCCGGATAAAATGTTAATTGTACATGACCCATACGGTTTTGCTCCCCTCACAGCGCTGTGTGTATTCAGGACAAAAGAAGAATGCAGTGTCAGGGTTTCTCTTTTGGATGATTCCGGCTGGGGATATACGAGCGAGCCTTCCGAATGGCATTGGATTCCCATTTTTGGTCTTTTGCCGGATACAAAGAACCGGGTACTTCTTGAGATTTTTTATGAGGGGAAGAAAATAAAGGAAAAAGAAATAATTCTCCTTACAGACCGTCTCCCCAAATATCTTAAAAATATGATTAAGGTCGAAAAGAAAACAGAGAGGAGTGCCCTGCCATGGATTTTTGTGTATGGAGGGGATACACATTATCCTTATGCTTTTGATGAGAAGGGGAATATCCGTTATTATTTATCAGAGCCTCCAAAGGCATATGGATTATTTCCACTGTCGGGTGGAAGATTTCTATTTTTAACCCATAATATCAGTGCGCCGGCTTTTGCCAATCCACACGCAGTCTTAGCATATGAAATGAATCTTCTTGGCCGGACATGCCGGGAGTATTATATCGAGGATGGCATTCACCATGACGGTTGTGAGATATCTCCGGGCGGAAATTTTCTGACGGTTTCAAGTTCAATGGAAAAATATGTGGAGGATGCTATTATCGAAATTGATCGGGAGAGCGGTAAAATTGTCCGAAAGCTCTGTCTGGCAGACATATTGTCTGACCATCCCTACTTTGACATGTTTGACTGGGCACATATCAACACGGTTTCTTATCTGCCGGAGGAACATGCCGTTCTTCTCTGTGCAAGGAATATTCACTCAGTCGTTAAAATAAACTGGGATACTTTTGAGTTACAGTGGATTTTGTGTGATACAGAATTTTGGAAAGGGACTGTCTATGAGAGTTACGTGCTCACACCAATGCCGGATATGGAGTTTTCCTATCAGGCACATGCTGCCTATATGTTAAATGAAAAGACTGCAGAGGGTGAGAACAAATTAATTATCTTTGATAACCACTGGCATGCCAGGCGTCCGGTGGAGAGTTTTGATGGGGATAAATCTTCCTATGTGCGGATTTATGCCATTGATGAGAATGCTCACACCGTCCGTCTTCTGCAAAAATATAAATGCAGGAAATCTAAAATACGCTCCAATGCGATAGCAACAGATGAACGCATTTTTTCCATGAGTGGATTTTTAAATAAACCCGTAGATGAATACGAGGGTATGATTAATGAGTATGACAGAAAGAGCGGTAAAGTATTGAACCGCTATCTGACATATAACTCCTTCTACCGCGCTTATCCTTTTTTTGCAGATTATCAGGCGCTTGCAAAGATTCCGTCGCCTGGGAAGGACAGGAAGCTGTTTGGAACGGAGGGGGCATTAGAACCCTGTCAGCGGCCGGACATAAAGCAGGCAAAGTCAATGCCGTTATTCAGGAAACGTTATTATAAAAAGAGCAGCCGGAAGCTGGTGCGAAAATATATCCGTGGAAAACAGTGGAGAGAGGAACAGCCGGAATACAAATTAAAAAATGATTTGCGGGAAATATATGTCCGCATGTATGACAGGCTGCTTTTATTATACAACCGTGACCACGTAATTGAAAAAGTATTTTTTTGCGGAAGGCAACACAATTATGTAAAGGATTTTTCACATACAACCCAGCGTTCCCCCCATTTGTTTGCGGAGAGCAGATATTTTCTTGCCATACCGACGGATGCGCTCGAACCGGATTATTATCAGATATATTTCCAGAGCCGTGGCGTATTGTTCCGACTGGGAAAGAAGATAAGAGTGATATCGAAAAAATGAATAAGAAGAGAACCTCCTGTCCATACTATTGTATAAACAGTATGGACAGGAGGCTTTTTTATGGAACATAAATATCGCATCAATAAAGTCAGAGGGCGTGAGATTTTGGATTCCCGTGGAAATCCAACGGTTGAGGTTGAGGTACAGCTCTGCGGTGGTGCATCCGGACGGGCGGCGGTCCCCTCTGGTGCTTCCACAGGTGCTTTTGAAGCTGTGGAGCTAAGGGATAGTGATTTGCCGCGCTATGGGGGCAATGGCGTGAAAAAGGCTGTAGAAAATATTAATGAGACAATTTCCTATTTTCTGGATGGGAAAAATGCACTGAATCAGGTGGAAATTGATGCCATGATGATTCGTGAGGATGGAACAAAAAACAAAGCGAAGCTTGGAGCAAATGCCATTCTTGGAACATCAATGGCAGTGGCAAAGGCGGCTGCTCAGGCAGTTGGTCTGCCGCTGTATCAGTATCTGGGTGGTGCCAATGGACGCACACTGCCGGTTCCCATGATGAATATTGTGAATGGAGGCAAACATGCGGACAGCAGTTTGACAATTCAGGAATTTATGATTATGCCTGTGGGGGCAAAATCGTTTCACAGCTGCCTGGAGTGGAGTGTCAATGTATTCCATACATTAAAGAAACTGTTAAAGAGTGAGGGCTATGCCACTTCCGTAGGAGATGAAGGGGGATTTGCTCCAAACTTTTCCAGTGATGAAGATGCCCTGGCTTATATTGTAAAAGCAATCGAGAAAGCAGGTTACCGCCCCGGAGAAGACTATGTCATTGCGATGGATGCGGCGGCAACAGAGATGTATGAGGAGGCCGTTAAAAATGGCCGAACAGGGGAGTATCTTTTCTGGAAGTCAGGACAGTATAAAAGTGCAGATGAAATGATAGAATATTGGAGTGAGCTCTGTGACAAGTACCCGATTTATTCCATTGAGGACGGCCTGTCAGAAGAGGACTGGAGCGGATGGCAGAGATTAACCGAAAAGCTGGGAAACCGCATACAGCTTGTAGGAGATGACCTGTTTGTCACAAATACAGAGCGAATCCAGAAGGGAATGAATCTTCATGTCTCCAATGCCGTACTGATAAAGCCAAATCAGATTGGCACCATATCGGAAACGTTAGAGGCAATCCGCATGACAAAAAATAACCGTTGGCATGCCATTGTCAGCCACCGTTCGGGAGAGACGGAGGATACTACAATTGCTGATATTGCTGTCGGGTTGAATGCCGGGCAGATTAAGACAGGCGCACCGTCCCGCACAGACCGTGTCGCAAAATATAATCAGCTGCTGAGAATCGAGGAGCAGCTTGGAAGCAGTGCAGAATTTGGCAGGGGATTTCGTATAATTTGATCATGAATAGATTCCTTTAAAGGAAAAGCCCTCCCGGCGGGAGGGCTTTTTCTGTGTTTGTATCAAGGTTACAAATAAACCACCGGCTATGCCGGTGTGACTACAGGGTAGCACAGATAGGGACGGATAATATTAAATGTATGTTCAGAAAGACCGTGGAAAGAGATCATTCTCTGAAAAGGTGAAAATATATAGTTGTTGGATTTAAAAATACATGATAACATAAGCATATAATGTTAAATAAAAAGCATTAGTAAAGATGGGGCACTTTGAGAAAATGCAGATGGAGAAAGGGGATTAAAAACTATGATGTTGTTAGCAGATAAGCATGATTATAAAAGAGGATATAAAAAGCATATAGCAGCGTACCAGTTTTTAGTGGATAAAAACGAATGTGTCAGAAGTAGATGCTTATTATTGATTTATTCTGTAGAATGCGGATTGAAGTATAAACTTATGGATGTTTGGCATGAAACTTCTACTCGTGAGTGGATTCATGAAAAAAATGATGAACGGGCAGAGCTGATTAAGAGCCATAATGTTCAGAACCTCTTAAAAGGTCTCCATCAGGAAGGTACATTTCATTTCCCGACAATGAAAACAATACATAATCAAGATGTGTCAACAAATACATATCATCAGTTATGTAGATATGGTATAGAGGTGAAAGATAAATATGGACTTAACGCCAGAAAATATGAAGAAATATTAGTGCAGATAGCTGAATGGATTGGAGAGGAGATATAGGAAATGAGTGAAAACAATATGAAATTGTATACCTGGAAAGATGCAGAGAGAGCGGTAAGAAACTACCTTAAGGACCATAGAGTTTCTTTTATCAATGAAATTGACGTGTATAGTGATGAAATAGTAATAGAAATGAATGATTTAGAACAAGAGAAAAATATAGGAGATATCATGACTGACATTTTTGGAGAAAATTATGTCAGTTCTGAAAAAAAAGTGGTTTTTGATTTGTTTCATAAAGAGTTAAGGGTTGTTATTGAATTTGAAGATAAAAAAGAGGAAAAACGGGCAATTACACCATTGTTTAGTCAGGTGATTTATAAGACGAGTGCTTATGAAGAAAAGATGCTAGAGGATATATTAACGGACTGTCCTGTTATTACCTTTCATTCCTACAAGGGGGGGGTTGGACGGACCTTATCTATGTTGGCTTTTGCAAAAGCATGGTCTTCTGGTGCACCAAACGACAAGATTCTAATGATTGATTCAGATATAGAAGCACCGGGACTTACATGGCTTTTACAGAATGAGGATGAAAGTAGATTAAGTTATCTGGATTTGTTGGAAATGCTGCAATCATCAAGCGATGTGCTAGATAATATAGATATAATGGGTGAAATTGCAGACAAAGTAAAGCAAACAACGGTTTCTATTGATACAGGAAAGGTAATTGTAGAGCATTATGTATTACCAACATATCGTTATGAAGAACAACTATTAGACATATATTCAACACCAGAAAGCATTGTTAAGGGTTATGGAAAAAGATTTGTTTTAGCCGAGTTTTTGTCGAAGCTTGGGAAAAAGGTGGGAGCAGCAGCCGTTTTTGTGGATTTGAGAGCTGGCATAAGTGAGTTTTCGGCACCATTATTATTTGATCCAAGGGTGAAGAAGTATATTGTGACATCTACTTCACATCAATCTGTAGTGGGAACCAAATTATTATTGGGGCAGATTTGTAAAGGACTCCCTGTTTCTGAACAAACTATTATGCCGGAAATTATATTGACAATGACACAGGATGGAATTGATACATCGGAAATTCAAAGTGAATTAGTTCAGGCATATGATTTAGATAAAAATGGATCAGAATCAGATACAATAGAGGATTTGATTACAGAACTGCCATTTGCGAGTGAGTTGATTCATTTGACAACATTTGACCAGATTATGAAAAAATTAGAGGAACGTGAATTTTACAATAGGATTCGCTTGTTAGTATCAGACTATTATCTACAAGGGAGTAAACAGCAACGACATAAATTAGAACGTGATGAAGTGATAACGGCAATACACAGTTTGGCAGAAAAACAAATAAACGCAGAGGGAAATTCAGAGTTTAATGCTTTGATGACAGCTTCTCTTAATAATTTAATGAAAAAGTATTTAAATTCTGTACCACAAACGGTTATTCTTGGTGCAAAAGGATCTGGAAAAACATTTTTATTTAGGGAAATGATACGAAAACAGACATGGCAGAGATTTAACAGTTATGGGGCATCTATTCGGAATGGTAAGACTATTTTTATGCCATTAGTTTTTCCTAAAAATGGTGGTGATTTCACTGATTTATTAAAACCTTTAGTTGCAAAGTTTAATTCAGAAATTTCATTTGCAGATGCGGGGGAAACTTATTGGTATGATGTCTATGAAGAGATATTGAAATATAAAAGTAAAGAACATGATTTACTTGAATGGAAAGATTTTTGGCGAAATTGTATAGAGATGGCATTTAAAAAAGGTATGGATTTAAGTGATATAGATATTGCGCTTAAAGAAGAAAACCACCAGGTGGTTTTTCTGGTTGATGGTATGGAGGAAATTTTTGAGGAAACATTGGAAGTCGAAAATGAGAAACTAGCGATAAAGGCAATGGTACAGGAATTGGTGACAGAATTTAAGATAAAATATAAAAGTATAGGCATCATTGTGTTTCTAAGAAAGGATTTGGCAAGCAATGCAATAACGGTTAATTATGAACAATTTGAATCGCAATACAGGTTATTTGCATTAAACTGGTCGCATGATGAAGCATTAAGATTAGCATTATGGTTAGTGGTTCAGGCTGTTCCTGGGTTTTACGAGGAGGAAGTGGATGTGGCACAGGTTTCTCAAGAGGTAATAGAAAAATATTTAATACGTTTATGGGGACTAAAATTAGGAAGAAATAATTCCAATGAGGCATATGCGTCAAGATGGATTTTAGCAGCGTTATCAGACTTTAATGCGCAGTTACAGGCTAGGGATATTATTCGCTTTTTGCAGGAAGCTACACAGAGAAGTGGCGAAAAAAAATATGAGGATAGATATATTATGCCAGCAGAAATACGGAAAGCGGTAATAGAATGTTCGTACGCTAAAATCAGTGAGATAGAAGATGAGATTGCAGCAATAAGACCTATTTTTGAAAAACTAAAGGAGATTGAAAAAAAAGAATTGCCATTTACATCTGAGGAATTAGGGCTAAATCAGCAACAGGAAAAAATATTGAAGCAGGAGGGATTTTTGAAAGTAGACAATGAAAAGTATTATTTGCCGGAAATTATAAGGCATGCATTGGGATTTAAGTATAAGAAAGGTGCAAGACCTAAAGTGTTGTCTTTGATGCTTCCGAAGAAGTAAATTATTAGATTATATGTAACGAAAAATCTTCTTTCTACCGAAGACTGCGTGAAATGCGGTTAAAGCAAGGGGATAAATTCATGAGAATATAGAATTTAGAATGATTTTGAAGTGTCAAAAGGTGTACCTTTTGACACTCCTGTTACATGGAATATTTTACCATATTTTTTTGCTTGGTTCAATATATTTCCTTGTTGTAAGGCAAATTCCAAAATTTTTAATGTTTTTTCTTGCCATAAGGGTTGATTTTGATACGTTTTTTTCATAACGGATGAAGAAGGGGATAATGTCAAAAAGTACACTTTTTGATATTATCCCCCTTTTCAAACAAAAAATGAATTGATTCATGGGGATGGGTTAGAAAACAAAGATTATTATGGGAGGATTTTTTATGTATGAAGAGATATTGCTTGATAGATATAAAACATGCTCTAATAAAGAATTAGCAGAAGTAAAGGTTTCAAACGGATATACAGAGGAAGCAGAACAAATTGCCATGCAGCTTCTTAGTGAAAGGAAAGCAGAACCCGAAGAGAATATGGAAACACAAAAGAGGGTTTTGACTTCACAAGATGTATTACAAAATTCGGATTCTGGCATGATAACGAAACAGATAAATCAAATGCTGTATGATGAGTATAAAACATATACTCATGAGGAGCTGGAAGAAATAACTTATGATAATGGATATACAGAGGAGGCAGAACAAATTGCCAGGAAGCTTCTTGGGGAGAATGTCATGGAAAGCAAGGAAGATACTGACGCACCAGATCAAGAATAAAAAAAACATGAAAAAGATGTGGTGTACTGTATAAATTGTGGTGCTGAGTGTCCGGAAGGGGCAACTTTCTGTATGAAATGCGGATTTAAGGTAGTAAAAAAAGAACAGGTGGAAAGAGAGAGTACGAGAGATACCAACGCTGTTACCAATCCTGACTATAAGAAACTGGGGGGATGGCTTGCATTTTGTGCATATGGTCTGTTAGTGGCAGGTGTTTTGATTGGAATCGGGGCAGTTTCGGAAATTTTCATGTATATGAAACTTGCAAAGGAATATTCACAATATGGGATACCACTAGGAGATACATTCCAATTGATTTCGATGCTGACAATAGTTTTTTGTGGTGTACTTATTGTGTATTGTTTCATCCTATCTCAAATGATCAGGAGGCGTAATTGCCGTTTCCTGCATTTTTATGAAATGGTCATGATGATAGGGTGTGGTATTGTAATTGCTCTGATGATTTATCAAAAAATGAAAGGTGCTGAAATCGAACCCAAAGATGTTAGGTCGTTGATCAGTGCAATTATCATGTTTGTTATTTGGATGACGTACTTTATAAAATCAGAGCGGGTACATACCTATTTTGAGAGCAATGAATATTTAGAGAAAAGTATTATTTATAGATGTTTTTACAAAAATAAAAGATAGGAAAAGTAGAAGGATGGGGGCAAAGACAAAAACGGCAATGATGTAGCAGTTATAAATTATCTGGAAAAAAGGAGGGCTTTCTTTATGAAACAGAAAAGAACGATTGCGCAAAAAACTTATGCGTTATTTTTAGCGGCGGTATTAGTGTTATCAAGCATTATGGTATCTCCATCTACAGTACGTGCTGCAGGGTGGCTGGAGTATGCGACACAAACGATTACTTTAGGGACAGCAGTCAGCGGATCGATTAAGAATGGGGATTATTACGGATTAACAGAAGCTCTTTCAAATTCTGGCGCACGAAATACATACTGGCATATATACAAATTTGCTATGCCAAAGGATGGATTATTAAATTTATATATAGGTAGTGTAAATAAATTTGTGTTT
>DKUB01000011.1:364-3826 GCA_002490465.1 Lachnoclostridium sp. UBA7215 | reverse complement strand
CCAAAGCGTTCCAGGGATGTAAGCTCACTATTTTCAGACGAAGGAATATTGGTTTTATTTTTCAGGCATTTAATCTGATTTCGGAACTGACTGTTGAGCAGAACATCATTTTCCCCGTGCTGCTGGATTATCAAAAGCCGGATAAAAAGTATCTGGAAGAATTGCTTTCCGTTCTTAATCTGAAAGAACGGCGTAACCATCTGCCAAACCAGTTATCAGGCGGACAGCAGCAACGGGTGGCAATTGGGCGTGCCCTCATCACGCGCCCGTCGCTAATCCTTGCTGACGAGCCGACCGGAAATCTTGATACGCAGAACAGCAGCGAGGTTATTGCCCTGTTGAAAGAGGCATCAAGAATATATGAACAGACAATTGTTATGATTACCCACAGCCCCAGTATTGCACAGACTGCAGACCGGGTTTTGAGAGTATCTGACGGGATATTGACAGATTTAGGGAGGTGTGCGGAATGAAGCGATATACAATGAGCAGCTATCTGAGTTTAATCCCTATTTCTGCCAGAGTACACCGCCGCCAAAACCGAATGACACTTCTGTGCATTGTCCTCGCCGTATTTTTAGTGACGACTATCTTCAGCATGGCAGATATGGATCTGCGTATGGAAATGGCAAGGCTTTCGGAAAAGCATGAGCAGACATTTACATTTCAGACTATTATGGATACAAATATGGGGCAGACCCTTTTTCTGACTGCCGGAGTGCTGTTTGTATTGATTCTGATTGCCGGTGTACTGATGATCTCAGGCAGTATTAACAGTACAGTGGCTCAACGGACAAAGTTCTTTGGGATGATGCGCTGCATTGGTATGAGCCGTAAACAGCTTACTCATTTCGTAAAGCTGGAGGCTCTTAACTGGTGTAAGACAGCTATTCCGATTGGTGTTGTGCTGGGAACAGTCAGCACATGGATACTGTGTGCAATTCTAAGGTTTGTTGTCAAAGGGGAATTTGACACTATTCCCCTTTTTGGAATCAGTCTGATTGGTATTGTGAGCGGCATTGTAATGGGAATGGTCACAGTGCTGCTTGCGGCCAGAACACCTGCGAAGCGTGCGTCCAGGGTATCTCCGATTTCGGCGATTTCAGGAAATGGAAATGAAATAAAAAAGATTCGCCGGGGCATCCGTACAGGACTCTTTTCTGTTGACACTGCCCTTGGAATCTACCATGCAAAGGAAGACAAAAAGAATCTTTTCCTGATGACCGGCTCTTTTGCCTTAAGTATCATTTTGTTTCTGACTTTTACCGTTCTGTTGGATTTTGTGGGCTACCTCCTTCCGCAGTCTGCCAGTGCTTCAGATATTAGTATTATTAGCACAGACGGTGCGGACAGCATCCCAAGTGAGTTCATGGATGCTGTCCGTGATATGAATGGCGTGGACAATATATTTGGGCGGCGCAGTTTATTCGATGTTCCGGCAGAATTAGGCAGGGATAACTCAACAGAGTCGGTTGATTTGATTTCTTATGGAGATTTTGATCTGGAAGCGTTGAAAAAAGACCATATGCTGAAAAAAGGCAGTGAGCTTTCTAAAGTTTGTGGGGATAACGATGGCGCATTAATTATTTGTGATGAAAATGCGCCGCTTGAAATTGGCGATTCCATACAGCTGCAGGGGACAACTTTGAACGTTGCAGGCATGCTTAAATATGATATTTTTAGTGAAGACGGGCTTTCTCATGGCAAAATATCAGTAATTGTATCTGATGAAACGTTTACACGCCTTACCGGTATCACTGATTATTCTATGATTTTTGTACAGGCAGCGTCTGATATGACGGATATGGACGTATCTGCCATTCAGGATAAGCTGGGTGAAAATGGCACATTGAAAGATGAGAGAGACCAAAGTACATTAGGTACGTATGTGGCGTTTGTATCATGTGTTTATGGCTTTTTAGCAATCATTGCACTTGTTACGATATTGAATATTATGAACAGTATTTCTTTAAGTGTATCTGCAAGAACGAAACAGTATGGGGCAATGCGTGCCGTAGGAATGGATAACAGACAGATTATAAAGATGATTTCCGCTGAAGCCATTACCTATGCACTGTCCGGCTGTGTGATTGGATGTATTTTAGGACTGCTGATTGGAAAGGCCCTTTTTAATATTTTGATTCTGGATCATTTTGCCTATGCTGTCTGGTCATTGCCAATTTCACGGCTTCTGATTGTAATAGTATTTGTCCTGGTGGCGACATTTTCTGCGATTTACGCACCATCCAAGCGAATGCGTAATATGGCAGTAACCGAAACAATCAATGAATTGTAAAAAGAAGAGCCATATTTTTTAACTGTAGATGCAAAGGGGTACGTAATATGATGAGAAAATTAATTTCTGTGGTGGTGTCTGCCTTGTTGCTGGTTAGTCTTGTTGGATGCGGCACGGATTTGGGAAACGGCATAATAAAAGAATATGAGGACAATAAAGAGGGAATCCACCAGGAACTCAGTGAATTGTGGGACGCTTTCCTGGAGGAAATCAATGACTGGTCAGAGACCTTCGCTACACATTCCATAACGGAAGATCATGACCTGATTGGAAATCGGGAGAGAGGTGCTGATAATTATGTTGGAACATATGAGGCTGCCTATACACAATTTGACGGAGAGGAATACATTTTTGGAGGTACGTCGCTCAAACGCAAGGATGGTGGTGACCTGTATGCGACGTATTCTCTGACGGTCCAGTCCGGTGAAGCAACACTGTATTGGATGGAAGGGGATAACAAAATTGTGATTGCAGAGACTTCGGATGAAGGCATATATGAATTTACGATACATGCAGGTAAAAATTTTATTGTACTGGAGGGAAAAATGTTTACAGGAACCCTGACTTTGAATGTCAGCCAGAATAGTTCAAAAGGGGATTGACAGCGAATTATATTTTAGTGGCAAATGGAGTTGGGAAGTGATATAATTTATCGTAAATAAATGCAATTTGATTAAGCATATTAGATGAAACAAATTGTAAATATGTGGAGGTTTAAAAATGAAAAAACGAATTAACTACTCAGTACAGTTGAGATAAACTGTTAGCAGATTGTACTGAGGGAAAATAACTTGCTAGCAGTCACAACTGTACTGATTATCTCTTATGAATAAAATTAAAGATAATAAGAAAAGGAGTACAGTTATGCGCTACATAAACCAAATTGTAAATAGAAACAAAAAACTGGTATTGGTATACCTTTTAATCGGCTTGTTTAACGCTTTTATGGTAAATTTTAAAGCGGATTATTTTCAGAAAGTCATTGATGCACTGGCAGAACATACACTTGCACCTGGCAGAGTTATAATTTACGGGAGTGTCCTTTTTATCGGTTATCTCATGAATTATGTCGATGAGTATCCTGCAAAAAAATTGGAATATGGTATTTTTCTTGATTTCAAATTGATGGGACTTGAGAAAATTAGCAGGATAAGTTATCAGGAATA
>DKUB01000011.1:0-187 GCA_002490465.1 Lachnoclostridium sp. UBA7215 | reverse complement strand
TAGCAGGATAAGTTATCAGGAATATCAAAAACTGGGAACAGGAAAACTGGTGCAACGGATTGAAAACGGAGCAGACGCAGGAAAAGGTGTTATATTCGATTTTTGGTTTGCAATGATTAGGAATTTAATTCCGACAGTTTTATTTAGTATTTTATTTATTTGGAAGATTGATAAAAGAATAACTATT
>DKUB01000051.1 GCA_002490465.1 Lachnoclostridium sp. UBA7215 | reverse complement strand
GTGTAGTCTCGGAAAGTCGATGAAAAGATAATAAAAAATTATGCCATATAAATGACTGTGACAGGGAGGAATAAAAAATGCTTATTTTTGAGTTATTTCTGGATAGTGGTTAGAAAAAAAGACATGGCAATTAAGCCTGTTAAAAATGTATTATTCAACAAACAGAAAAAATGTATTTTATTGGGTCAGTTTTTGCCATCGATTATGCAGCATACAGATGGGCAGCTTTGTATCTTGCATCCAGATGAATGCATATTCCTATGAGCATTGTCCAAAACGAGAAATGATCCTTTCCCCGTATTTTTAAATGCTGCAGGCAGTAGTCGTTAAGGACACGGTCATTGACACGTTCACAGGCTGTGCGTTCGCTGTATATTTTCCTGTATTCTTCGGATTCCCTTGGGATGCGGGGATGGAAACGGAGGTCACCGTGATTCTTTATGTAAACGGTGCGTCCATAGTTTCCGGGAGAACACTGTTCTGCATGGGGGCAGAAATCTATGCGTCCGCATTTTAACGGACAGCGGTATTTATGCGCATCCTTTATGGGATCATTGCCCCATGGGCACATCTTATGCCCGGCAGGGCAGAGGGGATGCCCTGTTTTATCAAAAGTGATGTCTTTGGGGGCATTTGGGGATGATTTTGCCCTGCCGTTGATGTCGATCAGCGCATTGATATCCCAGCGTTCCAGAAGTTCATAGGCTGGGATGTTGTCGTGTGCGGAGTCAAGGCAGACATTTTTGGGGGACAGCCCGTACAGATGCCGTCCGAAGTCGTCAATGGCATAGAGAAAGTTTTTACTGTCGTGGCGCCTGGCGCCGGTAAACTTCATCAGAAGCGGAAGTTCAATTTTCAGGCTGTTGTTCCTGCTGCAGAGCATATACAGGGTATGCCCGAAAAACCATGTTTTATTGTCACTGTCCCATCCCCATGCGGCGTCCGGGTCAGAATAATGGCGGGCGCATCCGTCCCGGTACGGGCAGGTTTTACTGCAGGAGGAAAGGTGCCTGCCGTAAGGGGACGCATGGGAAACAACGGCTGTGCCATCACCGGATAAAGTAAGGTTTTTGGTATCGATCAGGCCGAGCTGGACGGAAGGCAGGACAGCAAGCAGGGTAAAGAGAGTTTGCAGGGCGGCTTCGGGATTGTCAGAAACAGGGCGGCCGCCGATGATGTCTGATACGATGTCCTTACAGGTAACGGCAGTTTCGTCATCTTCCAGCTTGCCGTCATCGCCGAGTGTTTTGTCGGGCTTTTTGCTGTTCCTGCCTTTTGGCAGGAGAGAGTGTCTGGAATAATGATTGCGTGAAGCCAGCCAGAAGCGGTTCATGAAGTCATAATACGAGCCAAGCGGCGGGAGTTCTCCGGCGCAGGTACAGCCGACAAGGACAGTAAGGGAAATGGAACCAGGAAGGACGTCCTTTACCCATGCCGTGAGGCTGGTCTTAGCGGGTGTTTTGTTGAAAAGCAGGACAAAAAGGATGAGGGAGCGAAGGATCTGCGCCTGGTTTTGTGCAGGACGGCCGGTTTCGGAATAAAAGCCGGGGATGTAATCCAAAAGGGGATCCAGGTTAAGGTTCAGGAGTTTTTGGCGTTCCCTGTCATAAAGATCAAAGGAATATCTGGGGTTGTTGCGTGAAAGCCTGCGGCCATAAGTATTAACAAGGGTTCTATACTCGTTGTGGCTCTGCCATAAATCGGGTTTGAACATAAATGTGTCCTCCTTTGTTTTAAAAGTGAAAGTGGAAAGTTACTTATAAAACAAAGGGTCGTTTTCGCTGGTTTTTTCAGCGAAAACGACCGCACATTTGAAGGGATTTGTCAAGCTGTTTTTTAAGAAAAAACAGAAGAAAAAATAAATTTCTTCTGGCACAAAAAGAGGTAAATGTTACAGAAAAACAGAGGTGAAAGTGAGATTTTGGAAGCGAAAAAAGTAAGGAAAATCAAGGCTTGAGAGTTTCCGAGACTACACAAACATAAAGAGGAGGTGGTCAGATGAATGGGATGTCAGAGGAAGATAAGCTGCTTCGCAATCTGAAAGACGCGGGCTGTGATGATGAGACCATTAAAAAGTTTTTTCAGTTACATGCGGGCGGCAGAAGGCAGGAGCAGTACAGGCTTCTTTCCATGCACAGGGCATTGCTTCTGGATAAGCTCCATGTCAGCCAACAAATGATTGACTGCCTCGACTATCTGGTTTATGCAATGAAAAAGGAAGATTAAGGTATATCAAGAAAGGAGAATTTTTTATGAACACATTGATTGCATATTTTTCTTACACAGGGCACACGAAGGGAATTGCCCAGCAGCTTCAGGAGCTGACTGGCGGTACATTATTTGAAGTTAAGCCTGCCACTCCTTATTCTGATGATTATGATACTACTGAACGTCAGGGAAGGAAGGAAACCAAAGACGGGTATCGTCCGGAACTGGCGGAAATGCCGGCAGAACTGGCTTCCTACGATACAATCCTGTTGGGAACACCGAACTGGTTCAATACGGTTGCACCGCCTATGGCCTCCTTTTTGGCAGACAGTGATTTGTCCGGCAAAAAGATTGCGTTGTTCTGTACCAACGGCGGTGGTGGACTTGGGCATACTGTTGCTGATATCCGGGCTATCTGTAAAGATGCGGAAATTCTCGACAGCATCAATATTTATGAGGATGGCGGATCAGGAGCCAGAGGGAATCTTTCTGACTGGTTAAAAAAGATTGGCGTAATAAAATAATGATTTTAACGGATTCCGGCGAATGTTGGTTTCACCGCCGGAATCCTTGCATGAACGGTATGAAAAAAGAATTAGATTATTTCCGTATTGGAAATGCTTTGGGCTGGAATCAGGACTGGTTTCAGGATTGGTCTATGTATGATGGCGGCTGTGCAGCAGTGACAGCCTGCGATCTTTGTATTTATCTGGCAAGGCAAAAAGGGATGAAGGCTTTTTATCCCTACCAGGCAGATAATCCTAATAGAACAGATTATCTTGCATTTTCCGTAATTATGAAACAGTATCTTCATCCGAGCTGGCAGGGAATAGATACGTTGGAGCAATATCTTTCCGGTTTGTCAGCTTATTGGAAACATTCAGGAGCAGATACTTTGAAAGCAGACGGGCTTCACGGAACGGTTTTATGGGAGGAAGCGGCAGGACAGATCAAGGAGAGGATTGATGATGGAATTCTTGTTCCGTTCCTGCTTTTATACCATAAAAACAAAATATTTAAAGATATTCAATGGCACTGGTTTAATCTGGCCGGATATGAGAAATTTGAAGATGAATTTTATGTGAAAGCAGTCACCTATGGGGATTTCCGTTGGCTGAATCTAAGGGAATTGTGGAATACGGGTTATCAGAAAAAAGGCGGGATCATCCGAATTTATGCATGAAATGTATGCTTTCGCTTTAGGATAAATTGGTGGGAAAGGACAGGAAAAATGGAGGATGCAGTGAAACAAAAGCGGACATTTTACCACACGCTGGCAGCTATGGTCATACCGATTGCATTTCAGAATTTAATGACTGCTTTGGTAAGCGCATCTGATGCCATTATGCTCGGCTTTATGGAACAGGAGGCATTGTCGGCGGTGTCACTGGCAGGTCAGGTGACATTTGTGTTTAATCTCTGTGTAACAGTTCTGATACAGGGTATAACCATGCTGGCAGCGCAGTATTGGGGGAAAGGAGAACATGATACGGTCGAGAGGATACTTGCTCTTGCGATACGGTACATGGCAGTCGTAACAGTTGTTTTTCTGGTATGTACCCTGTTTTTCCCGGAATGGCTTATGTCCCTGCTGACAAATGAAACGGCATTGGTAAGCCGTGGAGCCAGATATCTTAGAATCGCCGGGATTTCTTATGTACCGCTGGGATTGTCACAAATGTATCTCTGTATTATGAAGAACAGTGGAAAAACAGCAAAAAGTACGGTGATTGGTTCTTCATCCATGATATTGAACTTATGTTTTAATGCTGTGTTTATCTTTGGCTTTTTTGGATTTCCGGCTATGGGGATTCAGGGAGCGGCAGTGGCTACCGTTCTGGCTACGGGGATTCAGCTTGTATGGACGTTGGCGGAATCCGGAAAAGCTGACAGTATCAAGATAAAATTTTCTTATATTATATCGGTAGATCAGAAAATCAGACAGGATTTTAACCGTTATACATTGCCCGTAGTGGGTAACTACTTTTTTTGGGGCGGCGGTGTAACCATATTTTCCGCCATTATCGGACATTTGGGGAATGACGCGGTGGCGGCAAATTCTCTTGTTAATATAGTGAGAAATATTTTAAGCTGTGTCTCCAAAGGTGTGGGAACAGCAGGAGCGATTCTTGTCGGAAATGAGTTAGGGAAAAATCAAATTGAACTGGCAAAGAAATATGCAAAGTATTCTACAGGACTGGCAGGCTTAATCGGAGTGATTACATGTTTTATTCTTTTGATGTTACGTCCGCTGATCCTGCACTTTTCTAATCTGACAGAAACGGCTACGGCGTATCTTTCGGGAATGCTGTTGATTTCCAGTTATTATTTCATTGCTGGTTCTGTCAACAACATGGTGATCGGTGGGATATTCTGTGCGGGAGGTAAATCAAAGTTTGGCTGTATCTGTGATGGGATTGTATTATGGCTGATTGTAATGCCAGCGGCTTCTCTGGCTGCGTTTTACTTTCATCTGCCGGTTTTGGTGGTATATTTTATTCTCTGCCTTGATGAATGTATCAAAGTACCGGTAGTTTTCTGGTACTACCGAAAATATACATGGGCGCAGAATTTGACAGAATGACAATACTTAAATCAGGAGGAAAAAAAGATGAACGAAGTTATGGACACATTATTGTCCCATCGGTCAATCCGCAAATATAAGGAAAGGCCAGTAGAGGAAGAAATCCTGGATCAGATTGTAAAAGCAGTACAGGCTGCGCCAAACTGGGTAAATCTCCAGCATGTTTCCGTGATTGCGATAAAGGACAAAGCCCGCAGAGAGAAGTTTTCCGAGCTTTGTGGTGGGCAGAAACATATAGCGCAGGCTCCGGTTTTTCTGGTATTTTGTGCGGACTTTTATCGTACATGGATCGCCTGCAGGCAGAATGGTCAGTCATTTGAGGATGCAGCAGGGCAGATCGATAATCTGATCGTTGGTGCTAATGAGGTCGGGATTGCCCTTGGAACTGCCGTTGCCGCAGCAGAATCCTTTGGGTTTGGAACAGTGCCGATCGGGGATATACGGTTTCATGCTTTGGAGGCAGTACGGGAATTAAATCTTCCTAAGTATGTACTTCCACTGATTGGTTTATGTATCGGCTATCCGGCGGAAAACCCCGGTATCAAGCCACGGTTTCCGAAAAAAGCGGTTTATTTTGAAGAACAATATGGGCAGGATTTGGAACCGTTGATTGCGGAATATGATGAAATTTATGCAAATTATTTGAAAGAACGCCCGTGGAACAGCCGGGTTGGTAACTGGTCGCAGCTTGCCGCTGACTTTTACCGGCCTCCATATAACCATTACCCGGAGGTTACAGAAATGCTGCAACAGCAGGGTTTTTGGAGCGGAAACAGAAAGCGGAGGGAGGATAAACATGCATAGTATTGATCTGAAAAGCGGGGTAAATGGAATGGCTCCGACTATCACATTAAGCAGCGGATATGATATGCCGGCGGTAGGGCTTGGAACATATAGTTTACATGGCAGCGTTTGTGAAGATTCCGTGTGTGCCGCAATTCAAAATGGTTATCGGTTGATTGACACGGCTTCTTTTTATAGTAATGAAAGGGAAGTCGGTGAAGGCATCCGAAAATCAGGTATAGCCCGTGATGAAATTTTTGTAACCACTAAGTTATATCCGAATCAGTATGGCTATGCAGGCAGAGCCATAGATGAGGCTTTGGAGAAACTGGATATTGGTTACATTGATATGATGCTTCTGCATCATCCGGCTTCCAATGATGTGGCGGCTTACAAGGCAATCGAAAAAGCGATACAGGACGGCAAGGTTCGGTCTGCCGGAGTATTATGCTATTATATCAGGGAGATCAACACTTTTCTGCCGAAGGTCACAATTAAGCCGGCTCTGGTACAAAATGAGATACATCCCTATTATCAGGATGGTAATGTGGTGAAGCATATACAAAGTCTCGGTATTGCTATGCAGGGCTGGTATCCCCTTGGGGGACGTGGTTATACAGAAAAGCTATTGAACCATAAAACACTTTGCGGGATTGCAGCGGCATATGGGAAATCCTCCGCGCAGGTAGTTCTCCGATGGAATCTGCAAAAGGGAGTGTCAGTGATTCCGGGCTCAAGTAATGAAAAGCATATCTGTGAGAATATCTCCATTTTTGATTTTGAACTTTCAAGCGAGGAAATGGAGAAGATCGCCGCTTTGAATAAAGATGAAAAGCATGACTGGTATTGAAAACTGTAACATTGGTTGATACCTCTTAATTTTATAAACAGATTAAGCAGGTTTTCATAAAGAAAAATCGGAAGGATGATTAAAATGATGAAAAAAAGAATTTTTATCATGATGTTGAGTGTATTTCTTGTTTTAGGTCTTGTGGCATGCGGTAATAAGCAGGAGAACGAACCTGCTGGAAATATGAAATCAGAACCTGCCGTTTCTACCCAGCCGGAGGAAAAAGAAGAGCCGGAGGAAAATACGGAACCGAAAGGAGAGGAATCTTCTGAGGGGGCATCTGCCGGGCAACAGACAGGGGATGGAAAAACGCTGGTTGTTTATTTTTCCGTGCCGGAAACTACAAATCCGGACAATATGAATGCTGAGGAGGAATACAGTACAGTTGTAATCGATGGGGAGGTTTTGGGAAATACCCAGTATGTAGCGTATGTCATTCAGGAAAATACGGGTGCAGATATTTTCCGTATTGAACCGGTAACGCCGTATCCGATGAACCATGCGGAATTGGAGGAAGTGGCAACAGAAGAAAAGAGGAATGATGCCATGCCGGAGATTGCTGCAGAAGTGGAGAATATTGAGCAGTACAATACGATTTTTCTGGGTTATCCCAACTGGTATGCGGATATGCCGAGGATTATTTACAGCTTCCTGGATCAGTATGATTTGTCCGGTAAGACTATCGTTCCATTTGTGACTTCCGGAGGAAGCGGGTTTTCTAATACAATCAGTACGATTGCCGATTTGGAACCGGATGCGGAGGTAATCACAGACGGACTCTCCATTTCTCGTAATGTTGTGCAGGATGCGGAAGAAGACATTGTCCAGTGGGTAAAAGACTTAGGGTATGCAAAGTAAACATTGGCAGGAGAATATGGTGGATTTTTCGCACAAACAATATTTTTTGTTCGATATGGATGGAACACTGGCAGATTCTATGTGGCTTTGGGACAGCTTTCTAAAAACATTTCTTGAAAGCTATCAAAAAGAAATAGATGCAGAGGCACAGAATAAGTTCGATAACCTGCCCCTTAAAGACAGTGCTGAATATATTGCGCTGCGGTACGGGCTTCCGTTGTCCGGGAAAGCTGTTTTTCGTCAATGGACAACAGAAATTCGGCATATGTATCAGAAAGAAATCCCGTTGAAGCAAGGAGCTGCAAAATATCTTTACTATTTGAAAAGCAGTGGTAAAAAGACAGCCCTTGTCACGGCCAACAATACGGAACTGGCAGTGGGGTGCATGGGAAATAACCATGTATTGGAGCTGTTTGATGCGCTGGTGTGTGGTGACCAGATGGCAATGGATAAGTCTGATCCGGAATATTACAGGTATGCTCTGCGCCAGATAGGAGGCAGGGCAGAAGAAGCGGTACTTTTTGAAGATACTTACAAAACGCTGATAGCGGCAAAGAAAGTACCGATTGATACAGTGATTGTGGAAGATATATCTTCAAAAACAGATAAAAACATGTTAATGGACAGAGCGGATTTATATATTAAAAATTTTGATGACCAAATATTGTATGGATAACCTGGGGGAATAAAGTGGCAGTGAAAAATGTCTGGAGGATTCAGACGGAAATGATATGCTCAAAAAGCAAATCAAGATTTACATTTTAGGCATTTGCTATTCTGTTTTGCTGAGGTTATAATGAGAATAAGATATGCAAAGTGCATGGAAAAAATATATTTATTGAACCAATAAATTCAGGAGGTAATAAAAATGGAGAACGAAAAACTGGTATTGACAAAAGAGTGGGACAAAACATTCCCAAAAAGTGAAAAAGTAAATCACCGCAAGGTAACATTCCACAACCGTTACGGCATCACGCTGGCGGCAGACCTTTATGAGCCAAGGGAGGCTTCCGGAAAGCTGGCTGCTATCGCCGTCAGCGGGCCTTTTGGGGCAGTGAAGGAGCAGGCGGCAGGTCTGTATGCGCAGACAATGGCGGAGAGAGGTTTCCTGACAATCGCCTTTGACCCGTCCTTTACGGGTGAAAGCGGAGGGCAGCCGCGTTATGTGGCATCGCCTGACATCAACACAGAAGATTTTCAGGCGGCAGTTGATTTCCTATCCGTACAGGAAAATGTTGATCCTGAAAAAATCGGCATCATCGGTATCTGCGGATGGGGCGGCATGGCTGTCAATGTGGCGGCGATTGATACCAGGATCAAGGCAACGGTTGCTTCCACCATGTATGATATGACCCGTGTCAATGCGAAAGGGTATTTTGATGCGGAGGACAGTGAGGAGGCACGATATGAAAAGCGTAAGGCTATGAATGACCAGAGAACACAGGATTATAAAGCCGGAACTTATGCGCTTGCAGGCGGTGTGGCAGATCCGATGCCGGAGGATGCACCGTTTTACTTCAAAGACTATCATAACTATTATAAGACGGAACGCGGATACCATGCACGCTCTTTAAATTCCAATGGGGGCTGGAATGTAACTTCTGCCCTGTCGTTCCTGAATATGCCGATTTTACAGTATGCAGGTGAAATCCGCAGTGCGGTTATGCTGATTCACGGCGAGAAAGCGCATTCCTGCTATTTCAGCAAAGACACATTTAAAATGCTGAAAGGCGACAACAAGGAGCTGGTGATCATACCGGATGCGGTTCATACAGATTTGTATGACAATATGGAAGTAATACCGTTTGATAAAATGGCTGACTTTTTTAAGGCAAATTTGAAATAAAAATCTCATATAAAAAGGCAGATTGTAAGCAGGAGGGAGGTGATGGTTCTGAATACAGGAAACAACGATTCTTATCAGAAGGAAATTGAAAGTGCGCTAAAAAAGATTGCCATAGAATTTCCAAGATTCGAGGAGGCATCATGGTTTCTGCATCAGGCGGGAAACAGGCTGTGTGATTTTTCTGTGGGAAAGAAAAAGGTTTATGTACTCGGGACCAGCCTTCCGAATGAGATTTTTCAGGTATTTGGTACTTTACCGGTGCGCCTGCTGGGAGGGAGCCGGAAGCTGACGGAGGTTTCCGGCAGTGAACTTCCAAGGGATACCGATCCTGTGACACGGGCTGCTTATGGATACCTGTTGCAAATTGAAAATGATAAAGAGCTGATTGTGATACCTCTTGTGAATGACAGCAGCCGGAAAATGGCATATCTGCTTAAGCGCAAAGGAAAAAATGTACATACAGTGACGGTTCCGCCAATCAAAAAGGAGAGCACAGCAGCAGAATGGAAACGGCAGATGGAGCTTTTGGCGGAGAGATTATCTGTTTATACCGGAAAGGGTTATTCAGAACGAAAACTGAAAAAAGCTGGAAAAATGGCAGCCGAAGCGAAAAAGCAGCTTCGTATATTTGAACTGTTGGCAGGAAAACATCAATCAGAAATATCAAGCATATTCCGGATGTTCCTGCCATTTTCTTATTATCTTGCTGATGATTATGCGGTATGGGCGGAGCGATTGTTTATCTTGAATAAAAAACTGGCCAGATTGCAGGAAGATACCGGCACAGGGGCAGCCCAGGCGCTGCTTATTGGTTCTCCTATTTATTTTCCGAATTATAAAGTTCCCTATCTTTTACAGGAGGCCGGAATTTCATTTGCAGGGAATTTTATTGTTTCCGACATTGAAAAACCTTATGACGGTAAAAAAGGATTTGATGACTTGTGCCGGAAGTCTTTTGTGAATGACAGCTCTGCCGCTTATGTCAGGAATGACACGTTGTATATCAAAGTATCAAGGTACTTGAAGGAACACACTGTAAACGGAGTAGTCTGTCATGTGTTGAAAGGACACATTGAATATGATTTTGAACTGGAACGGTTTGAACGGTTATTTTCACAATACGATATTCCAGTCATACGTCTGGAAACGGATTACAGCAATCAGGATGTGGAACAGTTAAGACTCCGGATAGAAGCGTTTTCGGAGATGCTGTACCAAAAGGGCAGAATCGGATAAAGGGGGTGTACAATGAAATGTTATAGATTTGGCAGGGGGATTGTATATGTAATCTGTGCCATGCTGACAATCGCGGCATTCTTTGCAGGAGATTTTGTTCTGTATCAGTTCCATATGATGCCCTCTGATTACAGTTTTGCCAGGGAAACAGGACATCCGCCAGTAAATGCGGACTCAGCGGTATGGTTTACTTACGGCTCCGGGAAGGATTTGACATTTTGGACAGATGCGGACAGCCTTAACAGAGAAGTTTCAAATACAAACAGGATTTCTATGTATGCAAAAACTGCTGATGGCATTGCTCTGGCAGATATGGAAAATGAGAATCCGATCCGTGAGGATTTTACGGGATACCTGATTGCGGTTATGGAGGAAAGACAGGCGGATATTGATGGGGACGGAACGCCGGAAACTGTCATTGATGCGGCGAGGGCGGATTTTGGCCCTCATGCGTATGCGGCAGTCCCGCGAAGGTTTAACAGCAGTGAGATTCCTTTTGAAGCCTGCTTTGAGGAACGCAATAAGATACAGATATTCTTTCAGGAGAGGGCAGTGGCAGACAGCCGTGTTCTTGCGACGACAAACGATTTCCGGAACAGGGCGTATGAAACGGACGCTTCCGGATATATCAAGGGACTTCCCGTAAAATACATACGAAGCGGACTGACCATATCCTATGAACCGGAAGAGGGGACTGTTTACCGGATGCATTATGCGTTGGAGGATTATGATTATTTTTCTCCCCATTTTTGGAAGGCGCAGATACCATTGCTCCTGATCTGTGTATTGACAGCGGCAGGAATTATTCTTGTGTATTTTGTAAGGGAACAGTACCAGAAGAAGACACCGGAACACCGGATTTATGCAAGGGAGAAAGCAGGTATTTATAAGGCAAATCCATTGATGCAAAAGACGGATTCCCACTTTTTATTCATCAGATGGATGTTCCTGACAGCAGGATTTTTTCTGTGGACTTATGCCGGCAAAATTGTACAGCAGGGACAGGTTTTGAATATGATAGCGGTCCCGGTGTTTAGCTGCCCGTTTAATTTGGATCAGACGATGGAGTCAAGCTGCTATTATCTGACGCATCTGCCGGAGCTTTTTACCACGCGCAGCTTGAGTTATATAGCGGCTTATATGGGAACCCTGTTTTTCTTTCTGATCCTGTTTGGGAGAATCCTCTGCGGATTCATGTGTCCCCTTGGGTTTGTGCAGGATTTGATGGACAAACTCCGCCAGATACTGCATATCCGTCCGATTACTGTGACGGACCGCATGAACCGGATACTGCAGCCGCTCAAATGGACCTGGATCATTTTGTTTCTGTGTTTTACATTTACCAGAGGAAATTTCTGTGACATATGCCCCAACAAGATATTTTCCCCTGCGCTTGGAGGATACTGGATTGACCTCGTGCTGGGCGGCATTTTGACAATACCGCTTTTAGTGGGCAGTTTTTTTATCAGGCGCTTCTGGTGCATTATGTGTCCCATGGGATATTTGCTTGGTATTTTTTATAAATTCAATATTTTTAAGCTGAAGAAGGACTGTACAGCCTGTACGGAATGCGGCGCGTGTTATGCAGCCTGCCCCATGCGGCTGAAAAATATTTATACAGAGCGGGAAAAAGAAACTGTGCAGACAGTGGACTGCCTGATGTGCGGTGAGTGTATCCACAGATGTCCGGAGGATAAGGCGCTTCGTATGACCTGTTTTGGTAGAGAAATCTATAGTTCATCCAGAAAGATATTTCTTTCCAGATATAAATCCAATACGAAGTCGGATAAAAATAGCAGGAGGGAAGAACAGTGAAGCATACAGGGAATGAAATTCTTTCCCCGAAAGGAAAGGAGCTTTTTTATAAAAAGGCATCGCATACCGCAGCCTCATATCTGCGCAGACTGGGAGAAATCAGAAATACACCGGAGGAGCTTCATCCCTTTTTCGATGTTCTTCGTCAGGTCTTTGTGGAGATGAAATCACCATACAAAGAAGCGGATCAGAAAACGATAGGAACATTCTGTGCTATGGTTCCAAATGAACTGATTTATGCGGCAGGGGCTTATCCGGTGCGGCTTTGTTCGGGGAGTTTTACGGCTTATTCTATCAGTGACGGTCTGGCGGCAAGGGATTCCTGTCCGCTGGTAAAGGCAGTTGCCGGATTTGCCTGCTCTGGCACTATGCCGTTGTACGATGGCTGCGCCCTTATGGTGATTCCGGTTACCTGTGACTGCAAAAAGAAAATTGCAGGACTGCTTGGGCAGGGGACAAAAACAGCAGTGATGCAGATTCCGCAGGGAAAGCACGCGGATGGTGACAGGGAAATGTTTAGAAAGGAGCTTTACCGGATAATCCCGCTGATTGAGGAAGCGGCAGGCAGAGAGATTACAGCAAGAACGCTGGCAGAGGCAATCAATCATGTGGGGTATGCACAGTATGAGATGGCGCGTTTTTCCATATTTCGCAGGAATGTTCCGCCGCTGATTTCCGGCGCACAGGTAATGGCGGTCATGAATGCGTATGCTTATATGCCTGTGGAGAGGTGGGCTGATGCCATGCATCATTTGAATGGAGAACTGGAGAGACGGTTTCAGAATCAGGAGTTTGCCGCAAAGCACAACCGCCCCAGAATTCTGCTTACGGGTTCACCTGTTACATTTCCCAATATGAAGATTCCACTGTTGATCGAGGAAATGGGAGGAAGTCTTGTGGCAGATGAAACCTGTCTGGGAGAACGGGCCATGTACGATCCGGTCAGCGTGGTGGATGCAGGTTTGGACGGGATGATCAGGGCAATAGCGGACCGGTATGTGAAGCCATGCACCTGTCCGGTGTTTGCAGATAATACGCAGCGGATTTTCCGCATCAGGCAGATGGTAAGGGAGTATCAGGTTCAGGGTGTAGTCTATCATGTACTGCGCGGCTGCCTTGTATACGATTATGAATATCCGGTATTAGAAGAAGAACTTGACAAATTGGGAATTCCGGTTATCCGTATGGAAAGCGATTATAATGAGGAAGATGTGGAACAACTCCGTATCCGCATGGAAGCATTTATAGAAATGATAAAAATGCAGGAATTTGAAAAAAGTGTTCTCGAAAAGAAAAAAGGAGGTGCCGGATGAAATATTTTGTTGGATTTGACGGCGGTTCCACTTATCTGAAAGCCGCGCTGTTTGACGGGAATCAGGTGGTGGACACTTTGGTCTGCAGTACGGGAATAGATAATAACAGGACATCGGAAGAAATGCTCCGGCAGCTTTGCGAAAAAAACAAAATCATGCGCGGCGATATTGCTTACATTATGGCAACAGGCTACAGCCGGAAAATTCTTGAGATTGCGGATGATGATATTTCGGAGATCACGGCTCATGCTTATGGTGTCAGGATAACGGCGCCGAAGGAATACCGTCCGGGCATAGTGGTCGATATTGGCGGGCAGGACAGCAAGATTATTTATCTTGACAGCCATTATAATATCCGGAATTTTACAATGAATGATAAGTGTGCCGCAGGGACAGGGAAATTTCTGGAGATTGCGGCACAGATACTTGAGACCACAATAGATGAAATAGGACCGCTTTCCCTGGAAAGTAGGGAACCCTGTGACATTAACAGCACCTGTGTGGTTTTTGCGCAATCGGAGGTCATTTCGCTTGTCGCAAGGAAGTTTGACCGCAGGGATATTCTTTATGGAATGCACCTGTCAATGGCGAAACGCATGATCAAGATGATAAAAAGTTCCGAAAAGGGCGGAGATATCCTGATGACCGGAGGTGGTGCGAAAAATATTGGCATCTGCAGGGCGTTTGAGGAAGAACTGATGCGAGAAATCTATGTGGCGGATTATCCGCAGTTTAACGGTGCAATCGGTGCGGCGCTGATTGCCAGTGAGAGGGGGCGGGAGCAGGCATGGAAGGTATGATTGCTTCGGCAGTGGCTGCGTTTTCGATTGGAATCGGGTGCGGAGCCTGCTGCAACCCGTTTGTAAGTGCGTTTCTTTCCACATATGCTGTTTCCGGTGTGAAGCTTTCCGATAAGGGAAATACAAACCGGAGCAGTATGAAAGAAAGCATGCATACGTTTTTCGTTTTTTTTATCGGCAAGCTGCTTGGCGTGTCTGTATTGTGTATGGCAGCGTCCGAAATCGGGAAACAGTTCATTGATAAAAGTGGGTTTATCGGAGGGTTTCCTTTCCGGCCGGTATTGCAGATTGTAATGAGCTTATTCGGGGCTTTTATGGCAGTTCGCTGGTTTTGGACAGCAAAGGGAAAGCATTCAGAATGCCGACAATGTAAGGACTGCAAGGGACAAAAAAGCAGTATGCAGTATCCGGTGCTGATTGCCGGGGTTCTGTATGGGATCATGCCATGCCCACCGCTGCTTTTGGTGCTTGGCTATGCAGCGGTAATGCCGCCTGTGACGGCAGGGGTTACGGGGATATGCTTTGGGTTTGCAAGTATTTTAAGTCCGTTATTGATGATGATGGTAATTTTAGGAGTGTTGTCGAACCGGATGAGGAAAGAAATCCCCGGATTTCTGAAATGGTTTCGTCTTGCTTCCTACATATTGTTGATGGTACTGCCATTTACGCTGGACAGGGCGGCGGGATAGGAGATGGAAATAAATTATAAATGACAGATGACGGTATCGGTCTGACTTATGAGATGATGAATTATTTTAAGAATAATAGGGAGGCATATTAAAATGAGGAAAATGACAGATATTTTGATCAGTATGGTTTTGCTGCTTTCACTGACTGCATGTACAGGACAGAATCCATCTGCAGATATATTAGAGAATGCGGAAGAAGCGGTTTCTTCCGGAGGTTATCCCTACGATTCTGTCTTTCCCCGGCATGAGCCTTATGGGGAAGGAATCGGCGCCATGCCGGGGCGTGTGGTGTGGGTGTATGATACGGATTCCGTTTTGTGGGATGGGGACGGCTATTGGTGGAAGCCGGATAACTTTGACGAAAAATCCATTCAGGACATGGTAAATGACAGCATTGCTTCATTGGGAGGGGAAGAAACGGCAAAAGACGGATGGGACGCGCTATTTCTTGCCCATAATATGGAACGGGAGAAAGGTAATACAGGGTATACTGCCGGTGAAAAAATCGTGATCAAAGCGAATATCAATGGCTCCGGCGTGTTTGATGATGACACCTCCGGTGAAACACAAATGAGTTATACGAATCCTGTACTGTTAAAAACATTATTGACTTCCCTTGTTGAGGAAGCAGGTATATCTCCCTCCGACATCACCGTATATGATGTGTCCCGTTTGTTTCCTGATTATATGGTGGAACTGTGTACAGAAGGTATCCTGGACGGCGTTCATTTTGTAGACCGCAGGAACGGCGTTGCCGATGAAAATGCACCGATCAACTGGTCTTATGAATTCAGCGGGGCAGTCAATTACCTGCCAACCTGTGTGACAGAGGCAGATTATATGATTAACCTTGCGAATTTAAAGGGGCATAGTTACGGTATCACACTTTGCGGAAAAAATCATTTCGGTTCTTTTATCAACGGAAATGCCATGCGCCCGCCGGAAGGTGCAAATCTGCATCAGTTTCTGACTCGGAATGAAATGGACAACTACAGTCCTCTTACGGATTTAATGGCGAATGGACAGCTCGGTGGGAAAACGGTATTGTATATGTTGGATGCTCTGATCTGTGCAACCTCTGAAGGCGCTTCTGTTACGGAAGACAGTTCCAAATGGCAGCAGGCGCCTTTCAATGGGAATTATACTTCCAGTGTATTCGTGTCCCAGGACCCGGTGGCGATAGATTCTGTGGGAGCGGACTTTCTGATCAATGAACCCGTAGTTACTGACAGAAATGGGGCTTTGAAGGATAATCCGAATGTGGAGAATTATCTTCATGAGGCCGGGCTTGTCGGGGATGCGCCGTCAGGAAATGTGTATCAAAATGGAAATGGAGAAACCGTTACGAATCTTGGGGTACATGAACATTGGAACAATTCTGTTGAAAAGATGTATAGCCGTAATCTGGGGAAGGATGAAGGCATTGAGTTTATTAGCTTAATTAGGTAAGGGCTGATCAAAAAACCGGGAATCACTCATTTCAATGGCAGTAAAATGGGTGATTTTTGCATATGGATGGCGATTGTTATTGTAATGCAAATTGCAATCAGCTATACTAAGAGCAGACGGATCAATTGCAGGGAGCGCAGAAAACAGCCGGAAAGGGGGCAGACATGTCAAGGACAGTGAGCATCGGATGTCAGGATTTCGAGACAATCAGAAGGGAAGGCTATTTTTATATCGATAAATCATGCTTTATAAAGGAATGGTGGGAAGAGGGAGACAGCGTGACCTTAATCGCCCGCCCCAGGCGTTTCGGGAAGACGCTGACCATGAGCATGGTTGAGAAGTTCTTTTCTGTGGAGTATGCAGATAAAGGTGCCCTGTTTGAAGGGCTCAACATATGGAAAGAAGAGAAGTATCGTAGCCTCCAGGGCAGATATCCGGTAATCTTCTTAAGCTTTGCGGATGTAAAGGAAACATCCTTTGGAAATGCAAGGGATAAAATCTGCCGCATTATCAAAAGCCTGTATGACAGATATTCAGCTTTGCAGGATAAGGGGCCGAAACAGAAAAAGCTTCCGGATATTTTCTATGAAATATCCCCAACAATGGGTGATTCTGTAGCTTCTTATTCTTTAAAAGCCTTATCGGAATTCCTTGCGGATTATTATGGGAAGAAGGTCATTATTTTATTGGATGAATATGATACTCCCATGCAGGAAGCTTATGTGCATGGATATTGGGATGAAATGGTGGCATTTGTCCGAAACCTGTTCAATTCTACCTTCAAGACGAACCCATACATGGAGAGAGCAGTCATGACAGGCATTACACGAATAAGTAAAGAGTCTGTTTTTTCAGACTTAAAGCATATGGAGGTAGTCACCTCTACTTCATGCAAGTATGAGGCTTCTTTCGGTTTTACGGAAATGGAAGTGTTTTCCGCTATGGATGAATTCGGGCTTTCGGAAAAGGAAGAAGTCCGTGGCTGGTATGATGGTTTTAACTTTGGAAATACACATGATATCTATAATCCATGGTCCATTATCAATTATCTTGACAAACAACATTTGGCCGCTTACTGGGCAAATACCAGCTCTAACAGTCTGATCGGAAAGCTGATTCAAAGGGGGATACCGGATATAAAAATCATCATGGAAGATTTGTTGCAGGGAAAATCTTTCCATACGACAATCGATGAACAGATCGTATTCAATCAGCTTGACCATAATATGAACGCGATCTGGAGCCTGCTGCTGGCCAGCGGCTATCTGAAAGTGGAGCATGTTGCGTATGATAGACGTGGAAAAGCGGATTATGAATTACGATTGACAAACTGGGAAGTGCGGATGATGTTTGAACGTATGATTGACGGGTGGTTCGCTGAATACACCCCGGACTATAATGCCTTTATCAAGGCTTTGCTGCTGGGCGACAAAAAGGCGATGAACATTTATATGAACAGGACGGCCCTTGCCACTTTCAGTTTTTTTGACTCGGGAAACAGGCCTTCGGAGGCTTCGGAGCCTGAGAGGTTCTATCATGGCTTTGTGCTGGGGCTGATGGTTGACCTGGCAGACAGATACAGCATTACATCCAACAGAGAGAGCGGATTCGGACGATATGATGTCATGTTGGAGCCAAGGAACAAGACTGATGACGCTTTTATCCTTGAATTCAAAGTGCATGACCCGGAAGAGGAGTACAGTCTGGAGGATACTGTGGGTGCAGCCTTGAAGCAGATTGAGGAAAAGCGTTACACCTGTACATTGGAAGAGAAAGGAATTCCGATAGATAAAATCCGGAAATATGGCTTTGCTTTTGAAGGGAAGAAAGTGTTAATTGGCTAAGCCAAGGAGGTTTGCGGTATACAGAGAAAAAGACGGTATTTAAGACAATTTTGGTAAAATTTCAAATCTGCTCATTTATAGTAGAAAACAAAATATAGAAGGGACAGAACAAATCCTGGTACCATCACTGGAGAAGCTTGAGTGTGAGGAACGAAATGGATTAGTATGTACCACAGAAAATCAGACTATAATCGATCTTCTGGAGCAAAATGGCGATGAGCAGATTATTACAGAAAGTCTGGCAAATTATTATGATGAGCACAATGAAAGTTTTAATGGGCTTGATATGCCTGAACATTTACAATCAAGGTTTGAAAAGTATCGGGAATGGGCTTTAGAGTATTATGAAGAGTAGGTGATGTGTGTGGATTTGATGGAATTTTTGTACAGAGTAATGGAAGAACTGTCGAATGCAGGTATACCGATTGTATTTAGGAAAAATCAAGATAATATTTTACTGTATAGTGTCAGATAAAGTGCTTATTATACATTGCTTTGATGCTGAATTACACGGGAGGACGTTATGGAGTACAATGAATTTATAGATTTTATTTATGAAAGATTACAGGAGCTATCCCCCGAACAAAAGGATACATGGATACTGGAACAGGCAAAGTTGACACCCGAATCGGCATATCAGGATTTTATTTTGTCTCTGACCGGAGAAAAGAAGATACTATATATGCCAACAGAAATGGAGATAGAAGAGTTTTGCAAAAAAGTTCAAAGCGGCGAAATTTATGTAGAATACGAAACGCATTATTGTGAGTTTAATTCAGAAGGCAGGTATATAGACGACTGGGAGACATGGCACAATGATCCCAGGTCGGCTTTTCCCTTTTTAGACAGAACTTTCAGAGGATGTCATGATCTTTTGCATTTGGGGGAATATGAACTTGCCCGGAAAATACTGGATCAGATATGCCGTTTGGAGTTTCAGGTTGTAGAAGCTGAGAATTCAGAAGATTTCACAGACGATTCTCCGTTTACGGTGGCAGATGCCGGGAGAGAACAGAAGCTGTCTATGAGTATTTATGAAATAGGTTATGATTGGCTGGAAGCGCTGCTTATAGATAAAGGACATGATGAAAGCCTGGATTTTGCCAGAGGGCTTTTAAATGTCTGGCAAAATGAACTATGCAGCAAACTTAACCCGAGTGATTTTGACGGGTTGATTTCTGAGAAGCTTTTGGATTATATGGAAAAACTTCTGGAAGAAGAGATAAAAGAAATTGATGCGAGAGTTGGAAACATTTCGTATGATAGTCAATTTTGGCGGGAAAGATATGCGTTAGAAAAGGAACAGGCGAGAAAGCAGCATCTGCTTCTGGATATCCGCAGGAAATGCAGAAAACAGAAAAATGAAGTAGAAAAGCAGAACAAGGTGTCTGTTCTTAAAGCTTCATGGAAACAGATTGGCGAATTATTACATATGTTGAGTTATGAAAGATATATTGATGATCAATTGGAGATTGATGAAGTGTGGAATATTTGCCGGGCTTTAATCAAAAGAGGCAGATTTGATGAAGAAGACTGGAAACTGCGAAAGAAAATTTTACATGAAATGGTAACTCATGAATACTATGATTGCTATGGGTGTTATGATCCGATCAGAGAGCTGGCAGAGAAGCTTTACATAACAAAAGAAGAAACATTGGAATTTGCAGATTTGCTGAATGAATGCGGCCTGTATGCAAGACAGGCCGCAGACTTATATCGTCAATATGGAAGAAACGACAAGTATGTCCAGTATTTGGAAACGCATTTAAATAAGTCGTCTAAAGAGTACGTTGAGTTGATACAGTACTATCATGATTCTGGAAATGAGACCCGGGCATGTGAGATAGCAGAGCAGGGATTAAAAAAATGTAAAGACGATCTGACAGATCTTTTTGCCTTTCTCCTGCAAGATGCGATAACATGCAAGGATGAAGAGAGATATAAGAAATTTTATGCCAGTGCAAAGAGGCGAAGGATGGTGGATATTGTACGATTGAATAAAATGATAAGTTCATAGCATCATGTTGGGCCAGGGAACAAGGCTGATGATGCTTTCATCATTGGGTTCTAGGTGCATGACCCGGTGGAGGAGTACAGTCTGGAGGATAGCGTGGGTGCAGCCTTGAAACAGATTGAGGAAAAGCATTACGGAAGAAATGTTATGAGAAGTAAACAAAGAAATCTGCCATGCATATAATAATAAAAAAATTGAAGGTGTCTAATGAATGCGGATTGTTTAGACAGGCAGAAGCAGCGGAATGCGGAGCTATATGTAGTGAATGTCTGTCAGAAGGCAGTACAGAATACAAACTACCGTACTGAAATATGGACGGGCTGTTATGTACAAATGACACTTATGTGCATCCCGGTATGTTCGGATATCGGTCTGGAAATCCATGAAGATACGGATCAGCTGATTCGGATTGAGCAGGGGATGGCGCTGATAAAGATGGGCAATTGTAAAAGCCGTCTGGATTTTCAAAAAGAGGCCTGTAAAGGGGATACGATTTTTGTCCCGGCAGGTACATGGCATAATGTGATCAATATCGGTCGAATGCCCCTGAAGGTGTCTTCCGTTTATGCGCCGCCGCATCATCCGGCAGGAACAATTCAGCGCACAAAGGAAGAAGCGGAGAATGCACATTATTAAGTCAAATATCTTATAAGCAGTTTTGCATTGCCCTGCCTGGGAATTTCCAGGCAGGGCAATGTGGTGGAGGCTTCTTTGCTGTCCGGCCTCCGGCTGCGGACTTTGCATAAATCTGTTTCCCGGAAGTTTTACAGGACTGAAATAGATTTTATAATTCAAGAAATGCAAGAATTTCCTGTTTAGTCCAATGGTTAAAGCCCATCTTATCCAGGGTACGTCCCGTTTTGCGGTAATCTACATCGTTATAAATATTTGCTAAAGTGATTAAGGCTTCAGCTGCCGGTACTTCGACGCCGCAGATTTTAGCCAGCTCGCAGAACGGCACAAACAGATATGGAATGTCCTCTGTGATATAGCGGTTTTTAGAATTTGCAGGTGCATTTTTTATTTTTCCATGAGCGCTGGATCCTCTGTTAAATTCGTAAATAGTTGAACAGTCGCTGGCATAAAGGGCGTTCATTGCTTCCAGCTCTGTACGAAGATGTAAATGGAGGCTTTCACCTACAGTCAGCCGTTCCCGGTCTAAAGTATCTTCTACTTTGGCGATTGATGTAGAGCAGCAGTCCCGATAAAAGTTGTATCCGCCTTCAAAATTTTCCAGCAATCCCATGTTCAGAATGGTAAAAAGAGGGTGGGCGCCGAAATTAATATTTTCCAGGGCAGCTACTACAGGATTATCCAGAATTTCGACGGGAACAGGGAAAATTTCCCTGACAAATTTTATCATATCCTCTGTTTGCCGGGCTTTTGGGAATATGCTTAAAGGCATAAATTCTTTTACACCCATAATAGAAATGGTACCAGGATCTACAGCCCGGGTAGCCCATGGTAAACTGATAGTGTCAATAAAAGTTACATTTGTGCCCCGTTTCTCAGAATGTTGCACCATCTTGTTCAGGACAAGTCCGCCATAATTACCGGGAATCACAAAAAATTTCATTTCGTCTTTCAGATACGGCAGCATAGCGGAGAACATGATTTCCTGTGCAAAGGACGGACAAACCATCATAAAAGTATCCGAAAACTCCATAGCTTTTTGAACATCTGTTGTGGCTATGGCTATTTGAGCAAATCCGGGAAATAACATTTTCGCGCCATTGTCTTCGTCAAGAGCGGTAATTCCGCCTTTTTCATGAACGGCGTTAACCTGTGCAGGAAATTTTGGGGAATCGTAAATGCAGACTTCATGACCGTTTTTTGCCAAAACATATGCCGCAGTAAGACCGCCGTTGCCGGCTCCGATAACAGTAACTCTCATAATTATTTTCTCCTTTTCAAAAAAATTGATTATAAAAATTTGCATCCAAAAGTAAGAACAACACAGGTAATCGCAATGATACCGAAAAAGAACGGAAGTATATGTTTCAGCCACCGTTCATACGGAATATTGGTAAGCGTCAGGGCACCGATCAGTACGGCCTGTGTGGGGGAAATAAAATTCATTGTTTCACTTCCGGCCTGGCATGCCATTACGATAAATTCCCGTCCTACATTCAGAAAATCTCCCAGGGGAGCTAAAATAGGAATGGTGGCGGTATGCAGTCCGGAAGAAGATGGAATCAGCAAAGACATAGGAATATATAAAATATAAGCAATTGCAGGGAAAATCACGCCTGTAATGTTTGATAACAGCAGTTCTCCGTAATGCAGGATTGTGTCTATGATGAAACCGTCTGTCATGATGACAGATAAGCCTTTCGCAACTCCTAAAATCAATACAACGCTCAGTATATCCTTACAGCCGCAAATAAAGAGATTTACAATTTTTTCTTCCGTAAAGCCGTAAACGATGCCTATTAAAACTGCACCGGCTAGAAACAGCATGGTCATTTCGGTAAAGAACCAGTCTCCCAGAGGAATTGTGTGTCCCAGAATATTTCCTAACACAGGAATGCCTGATAAAAATTTATGGAAGTTCTCGAAAATATGTATACCGAATTTGCTTCCCCACGGAATAATCGAAATAATCATAAGCAAAAACATACATCCGAAAATCACAATGACTTTTTTGCGTTTGGGAATAAATTCTGCTATTTCAGAATCCGTATTTTTCTTAAAGGGTGCGTCTGTAATATCACGAATATCATAAACAATTGATTTTGAAGGGTCCTTGCGGACTTTTTCCGCATAACGCATGACAAAGAAAATGGCAAATATCAGGCATGCTGCAAATAAAATCATTCTTGTTATGATACCGTCTCCCAGGGAAATGCCCGCAAGATTTGATCCTATGCCTACGGAGAAGGGATTTGCGATACCTCCTACAATTCCCACACCGGCTCCCAAAAATACAACCATTACTCCTGTAACTACGTCATAGCCGGCAGCCAGAAGAACGGGGATTAAAATAGGGTAAAAAGCGATTGTCTCTTCGGCCATACCGTATGAGGTTCCTCCGATTGCACAGATTCCCATTACGATTGGTATGAGTATTTTTTCTCTTCCCTTGAGCCTGGTTACAACTCTGGCGAGGGCCGCATCAATGGCTTTTGTTTCAAAAATAATTCCCAGACATCCGCCCAGAACCAATACAAACAGTGCAATATCAATGGCACCTTTAAAGCCTTCAACAGGAGCCTTCAGGACGTCCCAAAGTCCCTGGGGATTGGAATCTACTACTTGATAGGTACCGGCCACGGGTGTTCCGTCCCTGTATTCATACTGACCTGCCGGAATCAAAAATGTCAGGACCGCTACAACGGCAGTCAAAATGATGATGGTAGTAAATGAGGTGGGCATTTTAAATTTTTTTTGTTTTCTGTTTTCTTCCATGTTTTTTCCTCCTTATAGTGCAAGCATAAGGGAGAAGTTTGTGACAAATATGCAAATCTCTTGTAAATTTGTATTGGATTATGTTAAAATGTATATGCGGATGAGTGCTGTCCGTCTTTGGAAGTGTGCAATGTGTTGTGTGGATAAGAATTGTGGGATAAAATAAAGGTAGAGTTGGCATATGAAATGTATCTGTATTGTAGAGGATGAAATGGACTTAAACTGTCTGATGCAGTTTTATCTTCAAAAGGAAGGCTACGCAGTGATAACCTGCAACAGTTTTTCGGAAGCGCAAATGCAGCTCGCTTCTGATATATCTGTCTGGGTTGTGGATATTATGCTTCCGGACGGAAACGGACTTGATATTTTAAAAGCAATCAAAGCACAGAATTCAGGTGCGTCTGTGATTATTATATCGGCTAAAGGGGATCGCTTTGATCGGGTTACCGGATTTGAAATGGGCTGTGATGACTATATTGCAAAGCCCTTTCTTCCGGCGGAGCTGGTATTCCGGATTCGTAAGCTTTTTGACCAAAAACAAAAAGAGGAAAAAAGCAGAAGCAGTACGATCTCCCTTGGTGCCTATGAAATGGATTTATCCCGCAGACTCATTTTAAATTCAGGGAAGAAGGAGGACATTACCAGCAGAGAATTTGATATCCTCCTTTTTTCCTCAGGCATAAAGGTCAGGCGATTTCACGTGAACAGCTGCTTCGTGATGTCTGGTCTGATGAATATTTTGGAAGCGACAGGGTAGTGGACAATTATATAAAAAATATCCGTCGCAAATTACCGGAACTGCAAATTGAAACCGTCTACGGTTACGGATACCGTTATAACCAATGAAAAAAACACATGGATTCCAGAAGCGGATGCTGATCAGCACCATATTTTTTATTTTAATAATTACGATTTTATGTCTAGGGGTGGTATATTACTGGTCTTTTTTTCATTTCAGCCACCTGTTTGAGGATCGGGTCATTGATCAATATACCTTTCAAAAGAATCAGGATATGGGAGTAGAAAATGAATGGATTTTAGGAGTTACAACCGACAGTATTGATGTAGTAGAGAGTATTCATGGCCCCCATACGGCTCAGCAAATCCAGGAACGGGCGCTTAACCAGCAGGAGACGGAACAATTATATCGGGAAACGATTGACGGAAAGCACCTTCTTTATATGATTGAGCTCAATACGAAAAAGGGAGAGACGCTCTATAAGTATTCTATTATTAAAGATATCTATGCAGAAACTTTTTCGCAGATTGTTTTGTTTTTATTGCTGTTTGTTTTTATCATTGTAGGTATATCGATCCTTTATTCCAATTTTCTCAGCCGGGATCTTTACAGCGGTATCTATCGACTGCGCAGTTATTCCAAATATATCGCACAGGGAAAGCATATTGATCCCATCGATATTGAAACCTGTGATCGGGAGTTTCAGGCGCTTGCCGAGGATTTGGAGATTATGCGGTGTGCTTTGGAAAAAAATGATGAAAACCGTCAAAATATTCTACAATATCTTTCCCATGAGCTGAAGACGCCGATTATGGTGATCGAAGGATATGCAAGCTCGGCCATAGAGGGATGTTTCCCGAAGGGAAGTTTGAAGGATTCGCTGAATACAATTCTTTCTCAGACAGAACGGATGAAACAAAGAGTTCAGGATCTCCTTACTATTGTTCATCTGGATTCTTTGGATGTTCCTGAAGACCTGCAGAAAGTTACGATATTGCCATGTATTCAGGAAACGATCGCTTTGTTCGACAAGTCTTCCGCGGTCAGGCGATGGAATGTGGATGTCAGGAGTGATCTTGCAGTTTATGGAAGCCGGCAGTATATCATGATTCTTCTGGAAAATTTAATTTCGAATCAGGTTAAATACGGCGAAGCTGTTTTCTCTATCTCTCAGCTGGAAACAAAAAACAGTTATATTATCAGATTTTGCAATGACGGTTGTCAGATTTCGGAAGAAGTCCGTCAGAATCTTTTTAAGCCCTTTGTGAAAGGAAGCTCTCAGGGCAGCGGGTTGGGACTCTCTATTTGCAAAAGGATTATGAAGCAATTGGGGGGAGAAATCCGGTTAGAAGATTCTTTGGAGGAAACGGTATTCGTGTTGGAGTTTCCCAAAAGGGAGCATTGTGATTAAAGCGGCAGCTGACTTCTGAACTCTGAAGCAGACAGGAACGGAATATATCCGGATCGCCGTTCCCGACGGATGTTATGCAGACCAGACTGGTACCTCTTTTTGGAAAATAGGACGGGCCTGTTTTATTAAAAAATCTATCGGGAAATAACTGTTTGCATTGTCGTAACTATAGCGCCTAAAGAAACACATGATATCTGTCGGCTGTATCTGGAGGGAAAGATAACGGAAAGACTTCGCATGGAAATGAAAAAATTTGGCATTATATGACAGAGGCTTCGCTTTAAAAAACAGCAACTCCGATTTTGGTTGTTAATATTCTCAAAAACGTGCTATACTAAGACTGATAGTTATAATATTAATAAAGCGGCAGAGGGAAATCTGGCAATGCCTGGTCAGAAGGCAGAAAGGCAGGAAATATGAGTTGTAGAATAGATAGCATTCAGTTGAAAAATTATGGTATGATTGAACAGTTTTCCAGTGATCAGTTTTCAAATATTAATCTTATTATAGGGGAAAATGGAACAGGGAAAACCTTTTTATTGAAAGCTCTTTATTCTGCGGTACGTTCGCTGGAAGAATATAAGCGAGGCGATGATATTAAATCAATCGCAGAAGTTATTTCTGAAAAATTAAGATGGACATTCCAGGTAGAAAGACTTGGTGACATGGTATCAAAATCTGCAGAAGACGGATTGCGTTTGGATATGCAGTTGGGAAATGACAAAATTGGCTATCAGTTTTCTCAGAGCGCTTCCAGTAAAGTGGGTAGTACTACTGCGCCTGATAAGGGAAAAGATGGTAATTCTGTTTTTATTCCGGCAAAAGAAGTCTTGTCATTATTTTCTGTTATTTTGAAATCGAGAGAAGTGGATAAGGTATTTGGATTTGATGATACTTATTACGATCTTGCAAAAGCATTGAGGATTTCTCCGTCAAGAGAAAGAAGTAATACAATATTTGCCAACTCACGAAAGCTGGTCAGCGATGTTATAGACGGAAGGGTGGAGTATGATGAAAACAGTGGAAAATGGTCTTACAGAAATAAAAAAAATCAAAAATTTTCCATAGGTGCAACTTCGGAGGGAGTTAAAAAAATTGCAATTATGGATCGTTTGCTGGCAAACGGATATCTTGATCATCATTCTGTTCTTTTTATTGATGAAATTGAATCAGCATTGCATCCGGAAGCAATATGTCAGTTTCTTGATATGATTGATATGATTGCCAATGATATGGGATTACAGGTATTTATTACAAGTCATTCTTATTTTGTAATAAAGAAGCTTCAACTGATTGCTTTGAAAAAAGCAGGGACAGTAAAGTGTATTTCTATGAATAAGGGGCAAGTACCAGGGATTTATGATTTGCACGACGGAATGCCGGAAAACTCTATTATTGATACTTCAATTCGTCTGTATGAAGAGGAAATTGAGGAGGTATTGTAATGGCAGTTATTATTTCAGAATCTGATATGCAATTCGGAGAGTATGAACAAGAACAGATCTTTCAGTTAGAGAAGAGCAGCCAATATACAAAGAAGCTAAGACCTAATGGCATTAAAAGCTGTGAATTTATTTTACGGAGAGATAATAAACTGTATTTTGTCGAAGCCAAAAAGTCGTGCCCCAGACAGATCGAGGCAGACACATCTGAGGAAAAGAGAATAAAATACAGGGAGTACATACAGGACATTGCTTTGAAAATGCGGCACTCGCTTGCTCTTTATTCCAACATTTTATTGGAACGGTATGATACAGAAGGGGTGCCGGAGTTGTTGAAGGAGAGGAATTTATCTGGTCTGGAAATTAGACTGGTGCTTGTAGTAAAGAATGCAGAAAAAGGTTGGCTGGCGCCGTTTCAGGATGTGTTTAGAAAGGAACTCCAGGATGAATTAAGGATTTGGAAGATTCCTGATTTTAGTATTATCAATGAGGAAACAGCAAGGAATAAACAGTTTATTATTTGATTTTTTCTTGATCCTGTGCTATCATCGTGACAACGGTTTGAAACACTCCCGTACACAAAGGTTATTTGTGTACGGGGTTTTTTGTCTTTTGATATAAGACGATAAAAGGGTGTTTAAATGATGGTCAGCATATTTATAGTATCCTGGCTCTGCATAATCAGGCTGGTTATAGCGTCATAATGTTTAAGATGTCCGATTCAGGTATTTTCATGTACTTTTTTCCCTGAATTGTTGGAAATTATGGTAATGGAACTTTCATTAGGGGGATGATATGATAGTGTCATCAGGAAACAGTAATGGAGGGGGAATATGTTAGGTGAAAGATTGATGAATCTGCTAAGCCTCTTGACGCAGGATGAGTTTCGGACAGCAGATACGCTTGCCGGCAAAATGAATCTTAGCACAAAGACCCTGAGAAATCTGATTAAAGAACTGGATGAAGGCCTGGAGCATAATGGCGCGCGTATTGTTTCCAGACGGAGAGCAGGTTTTATGCTGGAAGTGACAGATCTGAAATTATTTCAGGCGTTGTTTTTAGATCAGCAGAAAAGTGTTCCTTCCGATTCAACAGAACGAGTCAGATTTTTGATTGAACAATTCCTGAAAAGTAGTGATTATATGAAGGTGGAGGATATATGTGATGCTGTTTTTGTGAGTAGAAAAACACTGGCAGCAGATATGAAGAAAGCAGAAGAATTTTTTGGAGAATTTGATCTGAAGATAGAGAGAAAACCTCACTATGGTATGCGACTTGTGGGTGATGAGTTTCAGATGCGTCATTGCCTCGTTCGTTATTTGCAGACAAAAAGTGATAAGGCATCAGACTATGAAAAGATGATTGATCCGGAGGAGCAGTTAATTGCAGATTGTCTTTTGGAAATATTTGAACAGGAGGAATATCATATTTCAGATGTTGGGTTCAACAGTCTGGTACTTCATATCAATGTGTCTATCCACAGGATACGGGCGGAACAGTACATATCCATTAAAGCGGAAGAATATTTGAAGCTTATTCAGGAGAAGGAATATCAGCTTAGCAGGAAATGTGCGGAGCGTATCGGAGAAAGATTGAATGTGATATTTCCCAAAGAGGAAATACAGTATCTTTCCATTCACTTCGCAGGCAAAGAATCTCATCAGAACCTGCTCATCAGCAGTGATATACAGGAAGCGGTAGATGAGATGCTTCAGGAAATTTATGAAGTGTTTCAAATCGATCTACGGGATGATCTGGAGCTGGTTATGTCTCTTGGAAGGCATCTGGTTTCGCTGGTTATCCGGATGAAGTACAATATGAGACTTTCCAATCCTCTTCTCCAGGAAGTGAAAAAGCGATACAGTCTGGCATATACCATGGCGGTACAGGCATGTGCGGTATTGGAGAGAAGGTATCATTCCATACTGGATTCTAATGAAGTTTCCTATATTGCACTGGTATTGGCGCTGTCGTTGGAGCGGCACAGGAGGCAGATCGATAGAAAGAAAGTTCTGTTTGTCTGCGCTTCGGGTGCCGGGACAGCACGGTTAATGGCATATAAAATGCAGGAATCTTTCCGGGACTATATTAAAGAGATTACGGTCTGCGATCATTTGAGCCTTGGAAGGCAGGATTTTTCCAGTATTGATTATGTGTTTACCACAGTGCCGATCCGGGAAAAGGTTCCGGTGCCGATTTGTGAGGTCAGACAGTTTCTGGAAGGACACGGCGCATCTCATATTCGGCATTTTCTTTACAGCGACCATGAGATGGAAGTGGAAAAGTATTATCCGGAAGAATTGTTTTTCCCGGGTCTTCGGGCAGATTCAAAAGAAGATGTGCTTCAGGAAATGGTTCGCAGAATCCGGAACAATCGTATTTTGCCAAAAGGATTTCTGGCAGCAGTTCTTAAGAGAGAAAAACTGGCAAGAACCTGCATGGGAAATCAGGTAGCAATGCCGCACCCCTGCCGTGTGATGACAGAGGACACTTTTGTCAGCGTCGCTATACTGGAAAAGCCTGTTTGCTGGGATGAGGATCAAACAGTTCGGGCAGTGTTCCTGGTGTCTGTATCCAAACAAAAAAATAAGAAAATCCAGAATTTTTATTCTGCAACAGCAAGACTCCTGCTGGACAAAGAAAGCATGGAAATGCTGATCAGAACGCCTGATTATAAGACATTGATAGAGCTTTTGCACAAGGCAGAGTCGGAAAGGAGTGAATAAGATGGGTGATGAAAAATACACCGCCGCGTTTGAACTAATCATGAATGCGGGAAATGCAAAATCCAAAGCATTGATGGCGATTGAGGCGGCCAGAGATTTTGATTTTGAAGAAGCAGAAAAATGTTTAAAAGAAGCAGAAGTGGATATGCGTAAAGCGCATCAGGCACAGTTTGATATGATCCAGGATGAGGCGAACGGAAAGCCGGTGGATGTGCATATTATCCTTGTTCATGCCCAGGATCATCTGACAATGGCGATGATGGCACGGGACAATGCAGAAGAATTTATCAATCTTTATAAAATAATTAAAGAGCTTAAGGAGGCAAAATAAGATGAATATTATGTTAGCATGTAACGCGGGAATGTCAACCAGCATGGTAGTTTCCAAAATGTTGGAAGCAGCAAAGGCAGAAGGAAAGGAATATAAGATCTGGGCAGTAGAGCAGGGAGAGATTGAAGGAGAGCTCGGAAATTTTGATGTGCTTCTTTTAGGCCCGCAGGTACGTCACATTTTAAGAAGAGTTACAAAGCTTGTAGGGAATAAAGCGGCAGTTGATGTGATCGACGGACCGGCATACGGACGCTGTGATGGAGCAGCCGTATTAAAACAGGCAGAGGCGCTTTACGAAGGGAGAAAATAGCGATGAGCTTTAAGCAAAGTATGGAAGACCGCTTGATGGACATTGCTGACTTTGTAGACAACAATGTATATTTAAGCAGTATCAAGGGTGCTTTTACTGATTATGTTCCATTTATTATTGTGGGTTCCTTTGGAACTCTGCTGAATTCACTGATTGCCAGCGAGACGACGGGCCTTGCCAAATGGATTCCTGCAATGAAGAATCTGGCTCCGGCATTTTCTGCTATGAGCTTCGCGGCTGTATCCTGTATGACGGTACCGATTATCTTTCTGATTGCATTGCATCTTGCAAGAGCGAAAAAGATGCCGGAATTTCTGACAGCGATCTTGTGTGTCATTACTTATTTCTCCATGGTTCCTAATGTGGTGACTGTCGCGATCGAGGAAGCCAGCGGGAGCGCCCCCGGCCTTAGCGGCGGTGTCCTTGGAGCGCAGGGACTATTTGTAGGTATGCTTGTGGCAGTACTGATTACAAACCTTTTTGGCCTTTTGACCAGTATTGAGCAATTGAAAATTAAAATGCCTCCTTCAGTGCCCCACGGAATTGCAGTTTCTTTCAATATTTTAATTCCGGTGTTTATTACAATCATATTTACTTCGATATTTGGAGCGCTGTTCCACCTGGCAACCGGTTCTTATATCAATGAATTCATCTATAATATTGTGCAGGCGCCATTGTCTGCAATGGTGCAGACTACAGCAGGCATTGTGATCATGGCAGTGGCAAGTCAGCTTTTCTGGTTCCTTGGTATCCATGGCGGTCTGGTAGTCGAGCCAATTCGCAGTCCGTTGTCTGCGGCGGCCTTGGCAGCCAACATTGCAGCAGTGGAAGCTGGCGGTGTGGCAACTCAGCCACTGACCAGAGGATTGTGGACTGTATTTATTGTTGTGGGTGGAGCTGGACTGACGCTGTCCCTGATCGTGGCGATCCTGCTGTTTTCCAAGAGAGAAGATCACAGGGCAATCGCTAAACTGTCCCTGTTTCCAGGTATCTGTGGGATTGGAGAACCTATGGTATTTGGTTTGCCGCTTGTACTAAATCCGGTATTTGCAGTACCGTTTATTTTAAATTCCGGTATTGCGGCAATAATTGCGCTGCTTGCAATCAAAATTGGTTTCATCAGTTGCAGTACAGTAGATGCGCCCTTCGGTCTTCCGTTATTTATTAATGCGACTTTATCTTACGGATGGCATGGAGCGATCGTACAGGCCGTGATTCTCGTAATAGGATTTTTTATATGGATTCCCTTTGTTCTGATGTCCAACCGGATGGCAGAAAAAGAAGTGAACGGAGGAGAGGCATAATATGGAGTTTCCAAAGGATTTCTTATGGGGCGGTGCGACTGCCGCAAATCAGTATGAGGGTGGTTATGCAGAAGGCGGCAAGGGACTTGCTGTTGCAGACCTGATTACGGATGGTACAAAAGATGACCCGAGAAAAATCTTCTATCGTTTTCCCGATGGCCGGGAAGGCAGCATTGGACAGGGAGAATGTATCCCTGTCGGTGCGGAAGGGATCATGAAGGAAGGATATTATTACCCGAGTCATGTGGCAACAGATTTTTATCATCACTACAAAGAAGATATCGCACTCTTCGCAGAAATGGGATTCAAGGTATTGCGACTGTCGATTTCGTGGACGAGGATTTTCCCAAATGGGGATGATGAGGCGCCCAATGAAGAAGGACTTCAGTTCTATGACGATGTCATTGATGAGCTGAGAAAACATCATATCGAGCCGCTGGTAACGATTCTGCATTTTGACATGCCGGTGCATCTGGCTACAAAATACGGAGGCTGGATGAATCGGAAGTTGATAGACTTCTATCTTAGATACGCAGAAACAGTATTTACCCGTTATAAAGACAAGGTTAAATATTGGGTAACGGTTAATGAGGTCAACGTGCTGGGCGGCTACTGGACGCTTGGTCTGGCTTCTGACAACCGAAAAGAGAAGGAATCTTCCAATCAGGGAGAGACGCCGGCGGCAGATGCAGGTATTAAATTCCAGTCTCTGCATCACCTGATGGTGGCATCTTCTCTGGCAAATCGGATCGCAAGGGAGATTAATCCGGATTTTCAGATGGGAGCAATGCTTGCCCTGTCTGGTATCTATCCGGCAACCTGCCATCCGGATGATGTGTTTGGCGCTTATGAATTTCGGAGAAAAGCTTTGCTATTTTCTGACGTGCTTTTCCGTGGGAAATACCCAAATTATTCACAGGCGATCTTTGATGAGTATGGTTTTACGTTGAAGATGGAGCGTGGAGATGAGGAGATCTTAAAACAATATCCTTCAGATTTCCTGGCATTCTCTTACTATCGGACAACGGTATATGATCGGTTTTCACCGAATACAACGACTACCGGAGGGCAGCAAGGTTCTGCAAACCCATATCTGAAGACTACCCCTTGGGGATGGCCTATTGATCCGGACGGCCTGCGTTTTGTATTAAATGAACTGTATGACCGTTATCAAAAGCCGTTGTTTATTGTGGAAAATGGTATGGGCAATCATGATACAGTTAATCCGGACGGGACTATTGATGATGATTACAGGATTGATTATCTCAGAGGTCATGTGCTTGCCATTAAGAAGGCTGTAGAGATTGATAATATTCCGGTTATGGGTTATACGCCCTGGGGATGTATTGATATCGTGTCTGCAGGAACCGGAGAAATGTCCAAGCGTTATGGTATGATCCATGTGGACATGGATGATAAAGGGAATGGAACATTGAAGCGTACAAGGAAAAAATCCTTCTACTGGTATCAGCGGGTGATTGCTACCAATGGCAGGGAAGTGTAGGGAGAAGCCATATGGTATCAGGCGAAGTCCGAGTTCGGAACTCATCCGGCTTTCATGCCCGTCCTGCGAGTATACTGGTTCGGACAGCATCCGGTTTTCCATGTGATATAATTCTCAAATATAAGGATAAAAGTATCAATGCAAAAGATATTATGCAGGTTATGACAGCCGGAATCAAGTATGGTACAAATCTTGTCATTATGTGTGAGGGCAAGGAAGAAGCAGAGGCTCTTCAGGCAATGATAAGAGTAATCGAAAATGGTCGTCTTGGTGAATAAGTGTAAATATGATGCAGGATATAACATGGAGGAAAATGTTATATCCTGCATTTTTCGCTGCTACTAATTATGTTGGAAGTTCTACATGATAAAAAAACGGCAGGATGGAGCTTGAAAATATTAGCCATTCCATACTGAAGCAGACATCAGAATGCATGAAGGAAGCCCGCCTTACTATTTTTCCTACTGGACATAAGGGAGAAGATTTGTGTACGGGACTTTTGTCGCTTTTTGGCATTTTATGCATATAGTATAAAGAAACATAAATTATAAAGGTATGCTGAAATATGAGAGAATATGCAACATTATCTTTGGAAACACACCTTTTTTTCGGGAGGATCATGAAGGAGCACTCCTTATTTCTGCTCGCCGGATTTCCTGCGAAGGAAACCGGGTTTGTACGGCGTGCGGATCAGTTCCGGGAGGAATTTGAAGAGGGACTCAGAAGGACCGTAAGACTTGCGGATGGTGTCGTAAGTAAATCGGTTTTAAATTCCGGGGAGGTTGTAACGCAATTTACGGAAAAAGCGGAATGCCAGACCAAAAATCTGACGGGGATTCCGATTGACGGGAAGATTACGGAGGCGGAAGAACGGCTTTACGCCGGAAACTGCGGCAGGGTGAGCAGGGAGCTTGTCTATCAGGTAAAAAGGCTGAATCAGCAGATGCTCAGAAGTCTGAACGGACTGATTTCCTTTAAGGAAGAGATTCTAAGAGAAGTGGCAGGGTGCAGGCTTTATACAACAAACTATCCGCTGCTGATCGAGCATATTCTGCGGGAAGCGAAATTGTATCGCCGGCTCATTACAGAGCTTGAACAGAGCGGGAGAATCACCACGCCGGATTTAAGAAATCTCGAATTGTTCTGGAATCAGATTATGATGGAACATGCCTGGTTTATTCGGGGATTGTTAGACCCGACAGAATGTGAACTGATGGAAACAGCCGGCGAATTTGCAGAAGAGTATCGATGCCTTTTAGAAGAAGCGAGAGAACAGGACAGAAGGACGATGAATGCCCTGACTGCAAGGACTTTACGGACAACAAGGCAGTATCAGCAGTTTAAAACAGCGGGAACGGAAGGGATTACAGGTTGTGGGATCCGCTCTGTCATTCTTCCGCTTTTGGCGGACCATGTGCTCCGTGAAGCGAATCACTATCTGCGTATTCTGGAACAGGCACAGAAAGGCAGGGATTAGTATGGAATTATGCAAATATCCAAAAACGGGAAATATCAGGACCTTCCATATTGAAGCGATACAGATTCCCATCGTGTATAATAAATATGGCGACTATGATCCGAACGGCCTGCTCTATGTGTTTGCGGAGGACGCAGAACGGATTAAAAGAGAAGCTCTTCAAAGATTTGAGATGGAGATACCGCAGCCATATAAAGAAGTACAACCGTTAGTGATTCGGGTCAATCTGGGAGACACCGTGAAAATCCGGTTCAGAAATTCCCTGAACCGCAGACTGTCGATACATGTACAGGGGCTTTCCTATGATGTCAATACCTCGGATGGCAGCAGCGTAGGGTACAATAACGACAGCACCACCTGCGGGGAAATCTGGTATACCTGGTATGCCGACACCGAGGGAGTCTACCTGTTTCACGATATGGCAGATCCTCGAAGCACCGAGGACGCCACTAACATCCATGGTCTGTTCGGGGCAGTGATTGTAGAGGCGCCTGAGGCGAAGTGGTTCGACCCGGAGACAGGGGAAGAGTTAAGAAGCGGGTTAATGGCAGATATTTATCAGCCTGGGAAGCCGGCATTCAGGGAATACAGTGTTTTTTTTCATGATGAGCTGGAAATCCTGAATAAGGAGGGAAAACAGCCAATCGACCCGCACACCGGACTTCTGTCATCAACGACGGCGATCAGCTACCGCTCCGAACCTATGCGCAGCCGGATGCCGCACTCACATGACCCGGCTGATTCGGCGGAGGATGTATCCATGAGTTCCTGGGTATACGGCGATCCGGCGCCGCCGATTCTTTTTGCCTATGTTGGTGATCCGGTAAAGATCCGGCTGCTTCATGGAGGAGTGAAGGAAACCCATGTATTTCATCTTCATAACCATCAGTGGAGGCTGGAGGCGGATAACCCGGTTTCGACGATTCTGGATTCCGTCACCCTCAGCCCGCAGGAATGTTATACGCTGGATATTTTATACGGAGCTGGAAGTCTGAACCATGTAATCGGAGACGTGATCTTCCACTGCCATCTCTATCCCCATTTTATGGAAGGCATGTGGACTTTGTGGAGGATTTACGACCGGCTTCAGGACGGAACAGGGGAATTGCCTGACGGGACGCCCATTGCGGCTCTTATGCCGTTAAAAGACAGAGAGTGTCCGCCCAGGAAAGATAAATGCCATCCGGGATATCCGAATTTTATAGAGGGCAGGTTCAGCGAAAGACCGTTACAGCCGCCCCTTGGCGTACTGCTGCCGGGCGGAGGCGTGACCAATAAGCCGACTCCCCTTGAGAGAGCCAACTTTGTAGAAAACGCAGTACCCGGCGCACTGTATACGGATACCTGTCCGTGCCATACAGACAGGAAAATCAGAGTATTTGAGATCGCCATGGTACAGGCGAAGATCACCTACAATCGTTATGGCTGGCATGATCCCCAGGGACGTTTTTTCGTCCTCAAGGAAGAACTGGAGCGCCATGGAGGCCTGGAGTGCTATATTCGCAAAGTGGAAAGACAGGAAATTAAAGTGGAGCCGCTGGTCATCCGTGCAAACGCGGGGGATTGTATCGAGCTTCGCACCACAAACCTTCTGCCGGAATTTATTGAGGGCAGCCCGTTCCAGCAAAGGACCAGGACAGATATTGTAGGCCATCACCTTCATCTGGTAAAATTTGATACCATTGTCTCGGACGGCGCTGCCAACGGCTGGAACAACATTGCCGGCGCGAGACGGTATGAGACATTAGTGGAGCGTTTCTTTGCAAACGAGGAACTGCGGACGGTATTCTTCCATGACCATCTGTTCGCCAATGTCCACCAGCAGCATGGGCTGTTCGGCGCATTGATTATTGAAGAGGCAGGTGCTACGTTCCACAATCCGCAGAATGGAAAAGAACTGCGCTTTGGTACACGGGCGGTTATCCGCAGGAAAGACGGAACCTCTTTCAGGGAATTTGCACTGTTTGTCCATGATTTTGCTTTTCTGTTTGACAGAAAGGGCAGGCCGCTCAATCCGCCCGAAGTTCCCGGTTCGCATGACGATCCGGGCGTCATGGGGATCAATTACTGTGCCGAGCCGATGCGGGAGCGGCTTCGTAAAAAGGAAGACCCGGCTTATCTTTTCAGTTCCCTTGTACACGGAGATCCGGCAACACCGATTTTTGAAGCTTATCCGGGAGATGAGCTGATGTTCCGCCTGGTTGACGGAGCGCATGAGGAGCAGCACTCTTTTAACATTACGGGAATGTCATGGAGAAAAGAGCCGGCGGATCTAAAGTCGCCCCTTGCCGCATCCCAGACACTGGGCGTATCGGAAGCCTTCAATCTGCATGTAACGCAAAAATACGGCGCCGGGGACTATCTCTATTATTTCGGAGGAATCGACGACGCATGGCTCGGACTGTGGGGAATTATACGCGTGCATAGAAGATACAGAAAGCATCTGCAGCCGTTATGCCGGGGAAACGGCAGACTGATGCCTCTTGCGCCCTGCCCGTCAAAAGATGACGTGGTCAGGCGTTATGAAGTTGTGGCGGTACAGAAGAAATTAATCTACAACCGATATGGGGATCATGATCCGGACGGTCTGGTATTTGTTCCCTTAGAGGATGCGGATCGTGTGCTGGCAGGAAAATGTATGCCTAAACCATTGATTCTCAGGGCAAATGCAGGTGACTGGATAGAGGTTATTTTGCATAATGCATGGGACCCGGAGCATCCGATTCCATACTTTTCTTATCCGACGGTTCCTTTAGATCAGGAGTACGGAGCCTGCATCATACAGTCTTTTGGAGATATGCGGAATCATCGTTACCATGGATTGTTCGGAGCGGTTATTATTGAACCGCCGGGGGCAAAATGGTATCGTAATTTCACCGGAAAAGAAGACAGCTTTGCAGAACAGGCGGTCATTACGGCGCCGGGAACAGAAAGCTTCAGGGAATATGTCCTGTTCATTCAAAACGGCATCCGTCTGCTGGATGTAAAGGGTAATTTGATCCGGACCGCGGCAGAAGATGACGGAGAGCCGGTAGATGCGGAGGATACGGGAGAAAAAGGCTACAATTACCGTTCGGAGCGGTTTGCCAACCGGCTTGCGAGAGACCCCAGGATATGGAAGGTTTTCAGCAGTAAAGTACACGGCGATCCGGCCACGCCTGTGTGGAAAGCATATTCCGGAGACCGGGTTATCTTTCGGACTGTGATGCCTGCGGATAAACCCAGAAATACGTCCATTGCGATTCATGACCATCTATGGAGGGAACAGCGGCGGGATCCTTTTTTCAGAATCATCCCTTTGCAGGGCGGAGTCAGTATTGGGAATAAGTTCGATATGGAGCTTTTAGACGGCGCCGGATGCCCTGGGGATTACCTCTACCGTTCAGGAAGTTTTGCCTGGGACGTAGAATCAGGCATGTGGGGAATCTTCCGGGTTATGAAGCAGACACTTGGATGCAGGTGCAAAGGAATGTGCAGGAAAATCCGGAATTGTTTTCGTTAATGTGGAAAACGTATTCAAAATTCTGTTATAATAAGATTTAAAACAAAAACAACAGGATCTGATCTGGCTGAACCTGGACAGCGGTAAAATCTGAATGATCCGGACGGAGGACACAAAATGATACCAGAACAATTACTGAAAGAAGCAGAGCAGCTTAGAGAGACACTTATTTCTGACCGAAGATATTTACACGCGCATGCCGGGACGGGGTTTGATCTGAAAGACACCGGTTCTTTTGTAAAAAAGGCGCTGACCGATATGGGGTATGCGCCAAAAGCATGCGGAAAATCAGGTTTTGTCGCGCTGGCGGGAGGGAAAAAGGAAGGAAAGGTCTTTCTGCTCAGAGCCGACATGGATGCGCTTCCCATAAAAGAAGAGGCGGATGTGGCGTTTGCTTCTGTGAACGGCTGTATGCATGCCTGCGGGCATGATATGCATACGGCCATGCTGTTGGGCGCCGCGAGGCTGTTAAAGGCACACGAGGAAGAGATCGAAGGGACCGTAAAACTGATGTTTCAGCCGGCGGAGGAGATCTTTGAAGGCTCCCGGGATATGATCCGGTCCGGTCTGTTAGAAAATCCTCAGGTGGACGGCGCGATGATGCTCCATGTGATGGCAGGAATGCCTTTTGAGCCGGGCACCGTGGTTGTCGCCGTGCCCGGGGTCAGCGCTCCGGCGGCAGATTATTTTGAGATCAAAGTGCAGGGGACAGGCTGCCATGGTTCCATGCCCAATGCAGGAGTTGATCCTTTAAATGCGGCGGCGCATATTCTGATCGCTCTTCAGGAGATTCATGCCCGGGAGCTGGCGATGGATGACAGAGCGGTTCTGACGGTGGGAACCATGCATGCCGGGACCGCCGCCAACGCGATTCCGGATGTGGCGGTCATGGGCGGGAGCCTCAGGACGTTTGATGAGGAAGTGCGTTCCTTTATTAAAGAGAGAATCGTGCAGATTTCAGAAGGGATCGCGAACGCTTTCCGTGCGCAGGCGGAAGTCACCTGGGGAAGCGGATGTCCGACCCTTATAAATGATCCGGCTCTGGTTCTGTGCGCCGAAAAATATGTGCATGAGCTGTTAGGCGCGGACAGGGCATTCTCAGCCGCGAAACTTGGCGCCATGAGCAAAGAAAAAAAGTCTCCCAAAACGGCAGGCTCCGAAGACTTCGCGTATGTCAGTCAGGAAGTGCCGTCCGTTATGCTGGCGCTGGCCGCCGGACAACCGGAAAAAGGCTATATTTACCCCCAGCATCATCCGATGGTCAGATTTGACGAGGATGCGCTTGTAAGCGGCTGCGCAGTCTATGCGTATACGGCCATGCGCTGGCTGGAGGAGCATAAGCAGGAGAAAGATTCTTATTTATGATTGAAAAAAGGGGATTTTCGGCAAAACGATATTTCGGACAGGAGATTATTTATTATGAAGTATGTTATATCCGATATACACGGATGCTACAATGAATACAGGGCATTGATCGAAAAACTTGGTCTGTCAGAAGAGGACCATCTGTATGTTTTAGGCGATGCGGTGGACAGGGGTCCTGCGCCCATAAAAGTGGTTCAGGATCTGGTAAGGCGGAAAAACGTCACCTTTATCATGGGAAACCATGATTTCCTGTTCTGGTATTTTCTGGGCAGTAAGGGGCTGAATCTGTCGGACAAAGATCTGTCCGCCTGCGATCCGGATGATATCAAAGACTTTCAGATGTGGCTGGAAGACGGCGGGATCACCACGGCGAAGCAATATATACGGCTGCCCCGGGAAGAAAGAAACACGATAGACAGATGGCTGGAAAAGGCGCACGCGTATGAGACGGTGAAAGACGGCAAAAAGACTTATGTTCTTGTCCACGCCGGGATTGCGGGATTTAAGGAAGGCGTTCCGTTAGAGGATTATAATTTTATGGATTTTATCCATACGCGGACGGATTACAGCAGGAGATATTATGAGGATCCTCATACATTTGTAATTACCGGGCATACGCCCACGCCCTGTATCAGGAAGGACCAGATGGCCAGGATCTATCAGGGAAACGGGCATATCGCCGTTGACTGCGGATGCGTATATGGAGGAATGCTGGCGGCGTACTGCATCGAGACCGGAAAGGCGGTATATGTGGATGGAAGACGCTAAGGAAAAAGAATCCCGTGTGGTTCGAATCACGGATTTTTCGGCGCCGGAACTGGATGTATATGCCCGGCTTCGGGAAGTACAGCTTTTGAACCGCCATGAGCCCTGGAAAGGGATTTTTATCGCGGAGAGTCCCCGTGTGATCGAACGGGCGCTGGACGCAGGGTGCATTCCCTTATCCTTTCTGGCAGAAGAGAAATACCTGGAAAAGGAAGCAGAAGAGCTCTTAAAACGATGCGGAGATATTCCCGTGTATACGGCCGGAATGGATGTGCTGGCGCAGATCACCGGCTATAAGCTGACCCGGGGTATGCTGTGCGCCATGCGAAGACCGCTTTTAAAGACCGTCAGGGAAGTATGCGCCGATGCCCGCCGGATCGCGGTTCTGGAAAATGTGGTAAACCCGACCAATGTGGGCGCGATCTTCCGGTCCGCCGCCGCCCTCGGCATGGACGCGGTGCTGCTGACACCGGACTGCAGCGATCCGCTGTACAGGCGGTCCGTCCGGGTGAGCATGGGAACGGTATTTCAGATCCCATGGACATACCTGGAGGGGGAAGGAACGTGGCCGGAAGAAGGGATGGCGCTTTTAAAGGAGCTGGGCTTTCGCACCGCCGCCATGACCCTTGCGGAGGACTCCGTATCAGTGGACGATCCCCAGCTGTTCTCCGAAGAAAAACTGGCGGTGATCCTTGGTACGGAGGGAGACGGTCTGTCTGCCGATACAGTCGCGGACTGTGATTACAGGGTGCGGATTCCCATGCTCCACGGCGTAGATTCTCTGAATGTGGCGGCGGCCAGTGCGGTGGCTTTTTGGGAACTTTCGGGAAAATGAGAGGAGTATCACGACATAATCATTTTGTGGTTATGGAGTGATACTCCTTTTTATTATGCCGTTTTTGTATCAAAATACGATGGACAGGAAATAGATAAATACGTCAAAACAAA
>DKUB01000001.1 GCA_002490465.1 Lachnoclostridium sp. UBA7215 | reverse complement strand
AGCAGGTTGTGCTTCCATTGGATCGTAAGGAGAGTGTCGGAAGTTCGTCTGAACACCAGAGCAAGCCACGCAGGATGGGCAGCCTGAAGGGGCAGAGACTTGTTGCAGAGGGATATGATATAGATGAATGCAATGATGAAATTGCAAAAATGTTTGGGGTGGAATGATGGTGAAAGTCTTGATTGATACGCATATAGCGCTCTGGGCATTGATGGATGATCCAAAGATGCCGAAAGAAGCAGAGAAAATTCTTATGGATGAAAATAATGAAATATATTATAGTACGGTATCTGTTTGGGAAGTTGCGATAAAGCATAGTATCAGACCAAATGATATGATAGTGGATGGGAGGCTTTTTGAAAAAGGTTGTGAAGATAACGGCTACAAGGTTCTTCCGATTTTTAACCGTCATATTTTTGGACTGGATTCTTTGCAACGCCCAGATGGTGCAACCAAACACAATGATCCCTTTGACCGTCTTTTGATTTGCCAGTCAAAAACAGAAGGAATGAAATTCCTTACACATGATTCATTGCTTTCCGCTTATGATGAAGAATGTATCATGTATGTTTGAGGGGGAGGATGCAGAACGTGTGTAACTTACTCAAAAAGACAAATAAGACACTCTGGATTTTGGTTTGGAGTGTCTTATTTTATGCCCTATTTTGAAAGACAGTAAATCGGGACGGAACAAATGTTCGCAAAACAGTGGACAAACAGATGGAACTATGATATATTAGGAAAAGCAAGAACAGCTTTTCGATTTATGGAGGTGGTATTTGTGCAAAATGAACAAAAAACGTTCATCACACAAAATATATTTAAACTTCATTCAGAATACAAGCCCACAGGCGACCAGCCACAGGCAATCGAAGCCCTTGTAAAAGGTTTTCGGGAAGGCAACCAATTCCAGACTTTACTGGGGGTTACGGGTTCCGGCAAGACGTTCACGATGGCAAACGTCATCCAGCAGCTTAACAAACCCACTTTGGTAATAGCGCACAATAAAACGCTTGCTGCTCAGCTATATGGTGAGTTCAAGGAGTTCTTCCCTGAGAACGCAGTAGAGTATTTTGTGTCCTACTACGATTATTACCAGCCGGAGGCTTATGTGCCTTCCACGGATACTTACATTAAAAAGGATTCCGACATCAATGAAGAGATAGACAAGCTCCGCCATTCGGCGACGGCAGCGCTGACAGAGCGCAGTGACGTTATCATTGTGGCAAGTGTATCCTGTATTTATGGACTGGGAAGCCCGATAGATTATCAGAATATGACGGTGTCCCTGCGTCCGGGTATGATGCGGGACCGCGATGAGGTAATACGCAGGCTGATAGATATTCAGTATACGCGAAACGATATGGATTTTCACAGAGGCACTTTCCGGGTGCGGGGGGATGTGGTGGAGATTTTTCCCGCCTCTGCAACGGATAAGGCAATTCGTGTGGAATTTTTTGGTGATGAGGTGGACAGAATACAGGAGATTGATGTGTTGACCGGGGAACCGCTTGCCCAGTTAGAGCATATGGTTGTATTTCCGGCGTCTCACTATGTGGTATCACCGGAGAAGATGGAATATGCCATCCACGCGATAGAAGAAGAGTTAAAAGAGAGAGTAAAATATTTTAAAAGTGAAGATAAATTAATAGAGGCGCAGCGGATTTCAGAGAGGACGCACTTTGATATAGAGATGCTCCGCGAGACCGGTTTCTGCTCCGGAATAGAGAATTATTCCATGCATCTGAATGGTTTGCAACCGGATGATACGCCGCAGACATTGATGGATTATTTCCCGGACGACTTTCTGATTCTTGTCGATGAGTCGCATATTACGATTCCTCAGGTAAGAGGCATGTATGCCGGAGACCAGTCAAGGAAGACGACACTTGTAGATTACGGATTCCGCCTGCCGTCAGCAAAGAGCAACCGCCCGCTGAACTTTGAAGAATTTGAGGGACATATCAACCAGATGTTATTTGTATCGGCAACACCTTCTGATTATGAATCGAGCCATGAGCTGCTGCGTGTTGAGCAGATTCTGCGTCCTACCGGTCTGTTGGATCCGGAAATTGATGTGAGGCCGGTTAAGGGGCAGGTGGATGATTTGCTGGGCGAAATCCGCAGTGTGACAGCAAAGAAAGGGAAAGTCCTTGTGACTACCCTGACAAAACGCATGGCAGAAGATTTAACAAAGTATTATACGGAAGTTGGGGTGAGGGTGCGTTATCTTCATTCCGATATTGACACGTTAGAGCGCTCAGAAATTATCCGGGATATGCGCATGGATGTATTTGATGTGCTGGTAGGCATTAATCTTCTGCGTGAGGGACTTGATATTCCGGAAATCCAGTTAGTGGCGATTTTGGATGCCGACAAAGAGGGATTTCTGCGTTCTGAGACTTCCCTGATTCAGACGATAGGCCGCGCGGCGCGAAACGCTGACGGCAGGGTCGTTATGTATGCAGATATGGAAACGGATTCAATGAAACGTGCGATTGGGGAGACGAACCGCCGCCGGAAAATTCAGCAGGACTACAATGATGAGCATGGAATTACACCGCAGACGATTAAAAAAGCTGTCCGGGATTTAATCCGTATTTCATCAAAGGCGGAGACAGATATTATGGAGGCGGAAAAGGATCCGGAGTCCATGAGTAAGGAAGAATTAGAAAAAGCAATTCAGGGAATGAAAAAGAAAATGAATAAGGCGGCGGCAGAATTGAATTTTGAGCTGGCAGCAACCCTGCGGGACCATATGCTGGAATTTAAAAAGCATCTGCAGGAAATTGATAATGGTTTATGAAAATGGAGGACATTGTAAAAGACATGACAAGAGATGAAGGAAAAAAATATATTCGGATACGGGGAGCAAAAGAAAATAATCTGCAAAATATCAGTCTGGATATTCCAAGAGATGAGTTTGTTGTCTTGACAGGGCTTAGCGGTTCGGGGAAATCCTCTCTTGCGTTTGATACTATTTATGCAGAGGGCCAGCGCCGTTATATGGAATCACTGTCCTCGTATGCGAGACAGTTTCTGGGTCAGATGGAAAAGCCGGATGTAGAGAGCATTGAGGGATTGCCGCCCGCCATTTCCATTGATCAGAAATCGACAAACAGGAATCCAAGGTCTACCGTCGGTACAGTAACAGAAATTTATGATTATTTCCGACTTTTATATGCGAGAATTGGTATTCCGCACTGCCCGAATTGTGGAAAGGAAATTAAAAAACAGACGGTTGATCAGATTGTGGACGAGCTGATGAAATATCCGGAGCGCACGAAAATAATGCTGATGGCGCCGGTTGTGCGCGGCCGCAAGGGAGAACATGTAAAGATACTCGATAAAGCAAAAAAGAGTGGTTATGTCCGTGTCATAATTGACGGAAACCAATATGATTTAAGTGAAGAGATTAAGCTGGAAAAAAATAAAAAACACAATATAGATATTGTTGTGGACCGCCTTGTAATTCGTGAGGGAATTGAAAAGCGAATGGCGGACTCCATAGAAAATGTCATGAAACTGGCAGATGGGTTGATGACTGTAGAAATAGTAGATGGGGAGGTATTGCATTTCAGCCAGAGTTTTTCCTGCCCGGACTGCGGCATCAGTATTGAGGAAATCGAGCCGCGCAGTTTTTCATTTAATAATCCATTTGGAGCGTGCCCGGACTGTCATGGACTTGGTTATCGCATGGAGTTTGATGAGGATTTGATCATACCGGATAAAAGTCTAAGTATTACCGAAGGTGCCATTATCGTTCCGGGATGGCAGTCAGTGGTAGATACATCCAGTTACAGCCGGAGTATCATGGACGCTGTTTCCAAAGAATATGGTTTCAGCCTGGATACGCCGTTTCAGGATTACCCACAGGATGTCCATGACATCATATGGGAGGGAACAGGAAGCCGGAGGGTAGAGGTGCATTATACAGGACGAAATGGAAAGGGCGTTTATAATGTGGCGTTTGACGGACTTCTGGCCAATTTGAAAAAACGTTACAGGGAAACCGGTTCTGAATCGTTAAAAGCAGAATATGAATCTTTTATGCGGGTGACCCCATGCCGGGAATGTAAGGGAAGACGTTTGAAAAAAGAATCGTTGGCTGTTACGGTTGGAGATAAAAATATTGCGGAGATTTGTTTGTTCCCCATTCTCGAATTAAAGGAGTTTATGGAGACGCTGGAGCTTACAGACAGGCAGAAACAGATTGGCCGTCTGGTGCTTCGGGAAATCCATGCACGATTGGGATTTTTAGTAGACGTTGGTTTGGATTATCTCAATCTGGCGCGTGCCACAGGTACACTATCGGGGGGAGAGGCGCAGAGAATCCGGCTTGCCACCCAGATTGGCTCAGGATTGGTAGGAGTTGCCTATATTCTGGATGAGCCGAGTATCGGACTGCACCAGAGAGATAATGATAAACTGATTAAATCCTTAAAGAAATTAAAGGATTTGGGCAATACCCTCATTGTAGTTGAACATGATGAAGATACGATGTTCGCGGCAGACCATATTGTGGATATCGGTCCGGGAGCGGGTAAGAACGGCGGGTTGGTTGTGGCGGAGGGAACGGCGGAAGAGATTATGAAAGTGCCGGAATCTGTCACCGGGGCGTATCTTAGTAAGCGGATAGAGATTCCGATTCCGCGGGAGAGAAGAAAACCAACCGGATATCTTACCATAAAAGGGGCAGAAGAAAATAATCTGAAAGGAATTCAGGTAAAATTTCCGATTGGTGTGTTTACATGTGTTACGGGGGTATCCGGTTCCGGTAAAAGCTCCCTGGTCAATGAAATTTTATCTAAGAGCCTGACGAGGACATTAAACAGGGCGCGGTGCATCCCGGGTAAGCATAAGGGGATAGAAGGGGTGGAACAGTTAGATAAGGTGATTAATATTGACCAGTCTCCGATTGGGCGGACGCCGCGTTCTAATCCTGCCACATATACAGGGGTTTTTGACCTCATAAGGGATTTGTTTGCCGCTACGCCTGATGCAAAGGCAAAGGGATATAAAAAGGGCAGATTCAGCTTTAATACAAAGGGCGGCCGTTGTGAAGCGTGCAGTGGTGACGGTATATTAAAAATAGAAATGAATTTCCTTCCGGATATTTATGTCCCATGTGAAGTCTGCGATGGAAAGAGGTATAACCGTGAAACGCTGGATGTAAAATACAAGGGAAAGAGTATATTTGATGTGCTGGATATGACGGTTGAAGAGGCGTTGGGGTTCTTTCAGCATATTCCGACAATCCACAGGAAAATACAGACACTTTATGACGTGGGATTGTCTTATATCAAGCTCGGGCAGCCATCTACTACACTGTCGGGCGGGGAGGCCCAGAGGATTAAGCTGGCAACAGAATTAAGCAAACGGAGCACGGGCAAGACGATTTATATTCTCGACGAGCCGACAACAGGCCTTCATTTTGCCGATGTTCATAAGCTGATAGAAATCCTGCACCGCTTGACAGAAGGCGGCAATACGGTTGTAGTCATTGAGCACAACCTGGATGTGATTAAGACAGCAGATTATTTGATTGATATGGGACCGGAGGGCGGTGACAAGGGCGGTACCGTTGTTGCCTGCGGGATGCCGGAAGAGGTGGCAGAGTGTAAGGAATCCTATACCGGATACTACATGAAGAAGCTGCTGCAGTAGAAATTAGGAAACGGAGGAAAATGCATGTATTCTTTCTTTGCCATGATGGCACGCATGAAATACATTGACAGATGGTCGCTGATGCGCAGCTCCATTCGGGAAAATATCAGTGAGCATTCTTTGGAAGTGGCAATGCTCTCGCATGGACTGGCTATTATCGCCAATGAGAAATGCGGTAAGAGTTTGGATATTAACAGCATCGTTCTAATGGGACTATATCATGATGCCAACGAGATTATAACGGGGGATATGCCGACTCCGGTTAAATATTATGATGAGGATATCAAAGAGGCCTACAAACGGGTGGAGAGGGTGGCAAGCTACACCATGCTCCGCAAGCTCCCGGAGTATATGCAGCCCTACTATCAGCCATACTTTTCCCCACAGGAGGGGGCAGAATATGAGTGGCGGTTGGTAAAAGCGGCGGACAAGCTGTCTGCACTCATCAAGTGCAGGGAGGAGCTGCGCACCGGGAATCAGGAATTTCGCACGGCAGAGCAGTCAATACAGCATGCACTTGAGCAGATGCAGATGCCGGAAGTGGAAATTTTTATGGAAGAATTTTTGCCGGCTTATGATTTAACTCTGGATGAATTGCAGAAATAACTTGCAAAGACACGGAGATAGGCGTATAATTTTTCGTAGTGAAAAAAATATATGAAAATTTTATAATCGTTTTTCTTGGGGCGGGGTGAAATTCCCCACCGGCGGTATAGCCCGCGAGCAGCCTCCCGGCTGTTGATTCGGTGAGATTCCGGAGCCGACAGTATAGTCTGGATGGAAAAGAAACGGTAAATTTATGTTGACGCATGCCCTGGGTATTTTTGTATACACGGGGCTTTTTGTATTACATGGAAAAGTGCAGTTTCCGGAGGACTGATGGGATGACAAAACAGGAATATATGCGCATGGCTGTTGCACTTGCCAAAAAGGGCGAGGGGCATACTTCACCCAATCCGATGGTAGGATGCGTTGTAGTAAAAGACGGCCGGATTGTGGCGCAGGGATTTCATGAACAATATGGCGGGTTTCACGCAGAGAGAAATGCTCTGACAAAGTGCGGGGAGGATGTTACAGGGGCGGATTTATATGTGACGCTTGAGCCATGCTGCCATCACGGCAAGACACCGCCGTGTACTGATATTATGATAGAGCGTGGAATTGGGCGTGTATTCATAGGGGCAATGGACCCGAATCCCAAGGTGGCAGGCAGGGGGGCTCAGATACTTCGCGAACACGGAATGGAAGTGGAAACCGGGGTACTGGAAAAAGAGTGCCTGGAGTTAAATGAAGTATTTATGCATTATATTGTAAATAAACAGCCATATATTGTAATGAAGTATGCGATGACGCTGGATGGAAAAATAGCCACTTTTACCGGTGATTCCAAATGGGTGACCGGAGAACCGGCCAGAGAACATGTACAGTTATTGAGGAAGCGTTATCATGCCATTATGGTTGGTATCGGTACGGTGCTTGCCGATGACCCTATGTTAAACTGCCGCATAGAAGACGGCGTAAATCCTGTGCGGGTTATTTGTGATTCTCATCTGCGCATTCCTTTAAATAGCCGGATTGTCAGCACAGCAAAAGAGATTCGGACGATAATTGCTTATGCGTCGGCGGATGAAACAAAAAAAGAGGCGCTTTTGAATGCCGGAGTGGAGCTGATTGGCAGCGGGGAGGGAGACAGAGTAGATTTTACAGCGCTGGTGCAGGAACTTGGGCGGATGGATATTGACAGTATATTGATTGAGGGCGGAGGGGATTTACATGGAACCGTATTAAAAAGCGGACTTGTGAACCGGATTTATTGTTATGTGGCGCCAAAGCTTATTGGAGGAAGGGATGCCAGGTCTCCAGTGGAGGGAGATGGTTTTCCGCTTATGAAAGATGCACTGGATATCCGGGAAATGGAAATTATAAAATTGGGAAACGATATATGTATTACAGGTATCGTATAGTGTTCCCGGAAAGGAGGCAGTATGTTTACCGGAATTATAGAGGAAGTTGGCACGATTGAAAATATACGGCGCGGCAGTCATTCCGCCGTATTGCAGATTCAATGCCGGGATGTGCTGGAAGGGACAAAGACAGGTGACAGTATTGCAGTCAACGGCGTCTGCCTGACCGTGACAGAGATAGGACAGCAGGGGTATACGGCGGACGTTATGGAAGAGACCCTGGATAGAAGTTCCCTTGGACTGCTTACAAAGGGAAGCAGTGTAAATCTGGAGAGGGCTATGGCAGCGGACGGGCGCTTTGGGGGACACATTGTTGCCGGCCACATTGATGGGACGGGAACAATAGAACGTACATGGAGAGATGATACGGCAGTATGGTATCAGGTATCTGCCCCACCCGGAGTACTTCGCTATATTGTAGAGAAAGGTTCCATAACTGTGGACGGAATCAGCCTGACAGTGGCGAGGGTGTCAGAACAGAATTTCTGTGTATCTGTAATTCCGCACACACAGAAAAATACTGCTCTTGCCGACCGCACAGCAGGAGATATTGTCAATCTGGAGACGGATATTATAGGAAAATATGTAGAAAAACTGCTCATGCCACAGCAGCCGGAAAAGGTGCAGAGCAGGCTGAGTATGGATTTTCTGGCGGAACATGGGTTTTATTAATATAGCGCAAAATGTGCGCGAATGGAGGGAAGTATGAACGATAATTTTGCAACAATGGATGAGGCGCTTGACGCACTTCGGGAAGGGAAAATTATTCTTGTGATTGATGACCCGGACAGGGAAAATGAAGGAGATCTGATTTGTGCGGCCGAGTTTGCCACCCCGGAAAATGTAAATATGATGGCGAGTCTTGCCAAAGGGCTGATCTGCATGCCGATGAGCAGGGAAATGACAGGGAAACTCGGACTTAACCAGATGGTTGAGGTGAATACGGACAACCACACAACAGCATTCACGGTGTCCATCGACCATATAGATACGACAACGGGAATCTCTGCGGTGGAGCGTTCCCTTACGGCTATAAAATGTACAGAAGACGGGGCGAGACCGGAGCATTTCAGAAGACCCGGTCATATGTTTCCTCTGGAAGCACGTGAGGGCGGAGTGTTAAAGCGTGCCGGGCATACAGAGGCTACTGTAGATTTAATGCGCATGGCGGGCCTGAAAGAATGCGGTCTCTGCTGTGAAATTATGCGCGAGGACGGCACAATGATGCGGACAACGGAATTGCTGGAATTTGCCAGGGAACATAAACTTCCGGTCATTACGGTTGAGCAGTTGATAAGAAAACGGCTGGAAAAGGAGAGCCTTGTAAAGAAAGAGGCGGAGGCAAAACTCCCGACAAAATACGGGGATTTCAGGATTCACGGGTATGAAAATATCACAAATGGAGAGCATCATGTAGCCCTGACTATGGGAGATGTATCAGATGGCGAGCCTGTTTTATGCCGTGTCCATTCGGAGTGTCTGACGGGGGACGTGTTCGGCTCGAAACGCTGTGACTGCGGGGAGCAGTTGGAGAGCGCCCTGAAGCAGATTGCAAGAGAGGGAAGAGGAATTCTTCTCTATATGCGTCAGGAGGGCCGTGGAATAGGTCTGATTAATAAGTTAAAGGCATATGAACTGCAGGAGCAGGGATATGATACGGTAGAGGCAAATGTAAAACTCGGCTTTGCACCGGATTTGCGGGAATATGGAATTGGCGCCCAGATTCTTCACGACCTGGGAGTAAAGAAGCTCAGGCTATTGACAAACAATCCTAAAAAAATTGCAGGGCTGTCAGGCTACGGGATTACAATAGAAGAGCGTGTCCCTATTGAAATCAAGGCAAAACCGGAGGATTATAAGTACCTCGTCACCAAGCAGGAAAAGATGCAGCATATGACTCATTATAAATAATTGAGGAGGAAAAGGATATGAAAACATTAGAAGGAAACGTAATTGGTAAGGATTTAAAAATCGGGATTGTTGCCGCAAGGTTTAACGAGTTTATCGTCAGTAAGTTAATCGGCGGTGCCGAGGATGCGCTGGTGCGCCACGGTGTCGATACGGACCATATTGAGTTAGCCTGGGTTCCGGGAGCATTTGAAATTCCGATGATTGCCCGCAAAATGGCAAAATCCGGAAAATATGATGCCGTTTTGTGTCTGGGGGCAGTCATAAAAGGGTCTACCTCACATTACGACTATGTGTGTGCCGAAGTCAGCAAGGGAATTGCGCAGGTAGGACTTGAGACCGGTGTTCCTACGCTGTTTGGGGTATTGACAACTGACAATATTGAACAGGCAATTGAGCGCGCCGGGACAAAGGCGGGGAATAAGGGGTATGATGCCGCCTGCTCAGCGATTGAAATGGTAAATCTGATAAAGACGATGGAGGCTTAAAAGCGAATGGAAATAAATGAGGTAAAAAGTACAGCAGGTAAAATCCGTGAAAATATCGGGAAAGTCATTGTAGGGAAGGAACAGGTCATTGATTTGGTTCTTACGGCGCTTCTTGCCGGGGGGCACGTTTTGGTGGAAGATGTGCCGGGAACCGGTAAGACCATGCTTGCCAAATCCCTGGCAGCGTCTTTGTCCATGGATTTTTGCCGTATTCAGTTTACCCCTGATCTTCTGCCGGGAGATGTGACAGGGATTCATTATTTTAATCAGAAGTCATCGGAATTTGAATTCCGGCAGGGAGGTATATTTACCAATGTGCTGCTTGCAGATGAAATCAACAGGGCAACACCGAGAACTCAGTCGAGCCTTTTAGAATGTATGGAGGAGAGGCAGGCAACCATTGATGGCATTACAATGGCAATACAGGACCCTTTTTTTGTTATTGCCACGCAGAATCCAGTTGAGACAACAGGAACCTTTCCGCTGCCGGAGGCGCAGCTGGACCGTTTTCTGCTCCAGATTCCGATGGGATATCCTGAGAGGGAAGGGGAAAAAGAAATATTAAAGCGGTTTGCGGCCGAAAATCCTCTGGCGCTGTTACAGCCGGTATGTGAGACAGAAACACTTGTAGAGATGCAAAAGGCATGTGAGACAGTTTTTGTCCATGATGCTGTAATGGATTACCTGTTAGATATGGTAGACAAGACAAGGAAGCATAAAGGCATTTCCCTTGGTGTCAGTCCCCGTGGTTCCCTTGCCTTTTTGAAAGCGGCTAAATGTTACAGTGCTATCAGGGGAGAGGCATTTGTAACTCCGGAGACAATCAAAACACTGGCGCCATATGTACTTGCTCACCGTATTATGTTAGAGGATGCGTACAGCAGCAGCCGGAAAGCGAAAGATTATATACAGGAAGTTGTTTTTGTGACAAATGTGCCGACGGAGGATTTTTCTGCATGATACTTATATTCTCCTTCTTTTTCATTGTTTTTATCGTTTATCTTGTTCACACATATTATTACAGCCGCCATTGGAGCAGGGATTTTGATTTGTCAATAGATTTCTCAGAGGAGCAGGCAGGAGAAGGGGACGAACTTTTTTTGTATGAGACAGCAATCAATAATAAAAAAATGAGGCTTCCGTCAATATGTGTAAAATTTGGAACGGCAAAAGAACTCAGTTTTTCCGATGCTGAGAGCGGGACGGTGTCTGATCATTTCTACCGCAATGACGTTATGAGTGTTGACCGTTTCCAAAAAGTGCGGAGAAAGCTTCGATTTCAGTGTAAGAGGCGGGGAATATATCAGATTCGGGAGGCGGAAATTGTCAGTTATGATTTATTATATAAACACACATTTGTCCGCAAGATGGAAGTTTCAGCAACGCTCTGTGTATATCCGTCCCTGATTGATGCAGACAGGCTGATGCCGGTATTTCGTGAATTAAACGGAGGGGTGGCTACAAGGGTGCCATTGTATGAGGACCCTTACGCCTATGCCGGGGTACGCGATTATACGCCCCAGGATTCCATGCGGCGAATCCATTGGAAAGCGTCTGCGCGAACTGGGACATGGCAGGTAAAAACAACGGAATACATTGCTTCTTCACCTGTAGAAATTATCTTGAATCTGGAATCTCCCGGGGTGTTTACCGATACGGATTTAATGGAGGAGAGCATACGGATTGCCTATTCTCTTGTTTATTACCTTGGCCGTTATGAGATTGAGACTACACTTGTAGTGAACAGTGATGATAAATGGTCTTTGTCAGGAAATGGACGAGCGTATATGACACGTGTCCGCCGGGCATTGGCGGGTTTGGAATATCACCATGTAGAGACAAAAGGGGAGGTGTTGCTGGAGCAGGAGGAAGATGCTGTAATGCCGGGGACACGCATCATTATTGTTTCTCCGGCCGGGAAAATGCCGATGCAGGAGCGGGCGGCTTCCTGGATAGAGAGAGGAATCCTTACAACGTGGGTGGCACCGCTTGTCAGTACGAACGGTGCAGACAGTGAATTTCGTGAAATTGTACCGGGGCTGCAGGGGCATATAGTGAAATGGGGTGGTATATGATGAAAGAATATCGTACTATGCGGATGTTTGTATTCTATTATATGTATCTATTGGTTATTATGGTGTTTACCGCATATGTCCACTGGTTTCATGCTGATTTGGCGTCCACTATTCTGTTGATTGTTCTCCTTGGGCTTCCCCTTTTGGCTGGAAAGTTTTTATATCGTGATAACGTGCTTATCAGGCAGATGGAAAACCGGAAAGGGGCTGTCTGTCATGAGGAATTTTTCGGGGTGTTTTTTGTGCTGTCTGTCTGGGGCGTAACTGGCCCGGACATAACTCCCAATTATATTTTATATTGCCTTTTGGGATGTGCAGACTTTGGTCTATTGCTTTTCAGTAAATATTATTATGGAAAATATCTCACGCTGTACTGTAACCCCAGTGTTACAAAGACAACCCGGATGCGCGCAGAGAGGGGGAACCGGAAAAGTTTTTTGAAAATTTTCCTTATTTCCTTACTGGCGGGTGCTTTTGTGACAGCGGTTTTTATCCATATGCCGGACGCGGAGCCGGGGAAGGTACAGATAGAATGGAAAAGGAAGGAGAAAGAAAAAAGTAAAGTGCAGCAGCAGTCCCCGGCTAATCCCAATCCGGTACAAAAAGAGCTGTCGCAGCAGCCGAGGGGAGAAGAGAGTATTGCTGCCAGAATTATACGCTATATTCTGCTGTTGACAGTGGCATTTGGCATTGCCTTTATTCTTGTATTTGCGTTATTAAAGCTCTATTCTCTTTTGTTTTACAGACGCAGGAAGGGGATTGCGTATGAATATCAGGAGAGGCTTGTGCTGACAAAGGAAAACGAAGAGTATGTGGAATTAGTTCCGGTTGTCAGGAAACAGAGGCATTTTCCGGATGGAAATAACGGGAAAGTACGCCGGAGATTTTATCAGAGGGTACGCCGTGGGGCAGGAAAGAAGCCGGTTGAGTCTTTTCGAACACCGCAGGAACTCGGAGAAAAGTATCTGAAACCCGGTGAGAGCAGCAGTTATCTCATAATGCTGTATGAAAAGGCGCGATACAGCCCGGATTCGGTAACGGATGAAGAAATCAGACGGTTGGAATGAAAATGGTGTGTAAATGGAGGGAAAATGATACGTTTAATTGCTTTTGATTTGGATGGGACGGTTTTAAATGAACACAAGAAAATACTGCCGGAAACAAAATATATTCTGGAAAAGGCAGCCAGGGAGGGAATTGAAATTGTCCCTGCGACAGGGAGGCCGTTCATTGGTATGATCGAGGAAATCAATCATCTGCAGGGCGTGAATTATATTTTGACAAGCAATGGAGCCGGGGTATACGAAAGAGAGAGCGGCGATTGTATTTTTGAACAGTGTATGCCATTGGGGGATTTTCTTCCTCTGCTTGAGCGCCTGGAAGAACTGGAGGTCATGGCAGATTCTTTTGTCCGTGGACAGGGACATATGAATGAGAATAAAAAATACCTGATTTCCAACATGGCCGGCTCGGAAGAGATTAAAGATTATATACGGGCGTCAAGACTATGTGTGCCGTCTCAGTCGGAGTATCTTCGCAAAAAGGGATTTGATGTTGAGAAATTGACGATAAACTTTTCATTTGCGGGGGATGGGAGCAGGATAGATTACGATAAAGCCTGGGCAATTGTCCGGGACTATCCGGAGTTTTGTGCCGTCTCCGGCGGAATGAACAATATTGAAGTGACCGGGAAGGGCATATCGAAGGCGAGCGGGCTGCGTGAGCTTGGTAAAAAGCTCGGAATTTCCATGGAGGAAATGATGGTATTTGGCGACAGTGGAAATGATTTGGCTATGATACGGGAGGCCGGGATTGGTGTTGCCATGTCAAATGGAGAAAAAGAAGTATTAGAGGCGGCGGATTTTATCACAAAGAGTAATGAAGAAAACGGTATCGTCTATGCCATCTCAAAATACCTCCCGCACTTACTTGACGGAGGGGATAGAATCTGTTAATCTGTGCTATAATTACTGTGAAAGAGAAAGGGGGACAAGTATGATATCCGATATTCTTTTATTGATTGCCGGTTTTATACTGTTAATTAAGGGAGCGGATTTTTTTGTAGATGGAAGTGCGTCAGTGGCGCGCATGCTGCGTGTTCCTGGTGTTATTATCGGTCTTACGATTGTGGCGATGGGAACAAGTGCGCCGGAACTTGCCGTAAGTATCTCCGCCGGACTTTCCGGTTCCAATGAGATTGCTGTGAGCAATGTCGTGGGTTCTAACATATTTAATCTTCTTGTTGTGCTCGGTGTCTGCGCGATTCTTAAGCCCCTGCCGACGGACCCCGATATTAAAAAGCGTGATTTCCCGATAAATATTGTGGCGACGGCAGCAGTTGCCCTATTGGCTGGCAACCGGGTTTTGAGTGGTCAGGCGGCAAACCTTCGGAATGCCTCAGAGGCAGCTGGTGTGCTGTACCGCTGGAACGGACTGATTCTTGTGGCCGCTTTCGTAATTTATTTGTTATTTACAGTAAATATAGCAAGAAAGAACCGGACTGATGAACCAGAAGAAGAAGCGATGCCGGTATGGAAGAGTGTAGTTTTTATCTTGGGCGGTATTGCCGGTATTATTATTGGCGGGCAGTTTGTAGTCAACAGCGCAAAGAGCCTTGCCCTTGCGTGGGGAATGACAGAGACGCTGGTCGGCCTTACGATTGTGGCGATTGGGACAAGCCTTCCGGAACTTGTCACTTCTATTGTAGCTTCCTGTAAAGGTGAAAACGGCATGGCGATTGGAAATGTAGTGGGCTCAAATTTATTTAATTTATTGTTGATTTTAGGTGTCTCCAGCACCATTCACCCCATTGCCATAACAATGGCATCCTTTGTTGACCTTGTGATGGCATTGGCAGTCACGCTGCTCGGCTTCTGTTTTGTGTGTACGGGAAAAAGAGTAAACCGCGTAGAGGGCGGGATTATGGTGGCGCTGTATATAGCCTATACCGTGTATGCCATTATTCGTTAGGTCTGATGGAAAAGTTCAGGCCTTGTTTACGATTTTGTAACCTTTTTGTGCTATAGTGACAATAGCAGAGGAAGGGGAGGCCTATGGACAGAATATTGATTGTTGAGGATGATAAAAATATCGGGGAGCTGATTCGCAGAAACCTGCAGCTTGTGGGATATTCCTGTGTGGTGTGCCAGGAAGGGCAGAAGATGCAGCAGCTTTTGGAGCAGGAGAAATTCAATCTGATATTATTGGATGTTATGTTGCCGGGGCTGTCAGGATTTGAGCTAATACAAAAATGCGGGGATATCCCCGTTATTTTTGTTACGGCAAAAGGGGAATTACAGGACAAGATACAGGGACTGTCCCTTGGTGCTGAGGACTATCTGGTGAAACCCTTTGAAATGATGGAGTTGATTGCCAGAGTGAATGTAGTGCTGCGCCGTTTCCGCAAAGAAGAAGTGTGTTTCCGGCTTGGCGGGGTTGAAGTGAATCTGGGACAGCGCACTGTTATGCAGGAGGGAGAAGAAATTCCGCTTACACCGCGGGAATTTGCTTTACTGGAAGTGCTGATTGAGAACAGAAATATTGCCCTGTCGAGAGACAAACTGTTAGAACTGGCATGGGGCTATGATTACGAAGGTGAGACAAAGACCGTGGACGTCCATATTCAGAGACTCAGGAGCAAGCTGGGATGGAATAAGTACATTCGGACAGTTACAAAGGTGGGATATCGATTGGAGGCAGACCGATGAAACTGTGGCAGAAAATATATCTGGTCGTTCTGACAGTTGCTGTCCTTTTTTCCAATATAGGCATATACGCTGTATTTCAACTGACATATCAGAAAGGTATTGATACAGAGCAGCGCCGCTCCGAGGTAGACTATGGAATCCTCTGCCGGAGTGTCCAGGAGAAGATGCAGGCAATGGAACGGCAGGAACGTCTGACAGAAGAGGCGGCGGCAGACCTGATGGCCATATGTGAGAGTGATTATAAAAAACGTAGTCTCGCAATAAAGCTATGGAAAAATAAGAAGCAGATCTATCCGGAAAGCGGCGGGGAAATACCTTACGCTGTTGAAGAAGGGCATGCGAGAATTGAAATAAGCGGGAAAAAGCAGCAGAAAAAACTAATAGCAGCCGGAGAACTGACAGGACTTTCGGACTCATATCTTTTATATATTGAATATCCGCTGGAAGAACTAAACACGACATGGGGACAGTTAAACCGTATCTATATTTTTATCAGCCTGGGTATCTCGGTGGTCCTGACGATTGTGCTAAGTGTGTTTCTTGCATTTTTGCTGCGGCCGTTAAAGACTTTGACCGAACAGGTGACGGATATCCGGCAGGGAAATTATGAGAGCCGGGTACAGATAGGCGGACACGACGAGCTGGCCGGCCTGGGTGAAAATATCAATGTAATGGCAGAGACAATCGCAGATAATATAAACAGACTGAATGAGGATAACAGAAAGAAAGAGCAGCTGGTAGATAATCTGGCCCATGAGATGAAAAGTCCGCTGACAAGTATTTATGGATTTGCAGAATATCTTATGAAAGGGCGGATAGATCCGGAGGAAGCATTGGAATGTTACTCTTTCATTATGGAAGAGAGCCAGCGGATGAAAGAGATGTGTTATGCCCTCATGGATTTGTCGGAGATGCGCCATAAAGAAATAGAATTTGAGAAGTTCCCTGCGGATAATTTTGTCTGTCAGATGCGGGAAATGACAGAGAGGCGTCAGCCTTCCCTGACGGGGCAGGATGCTGTAGAAATAGCCTGGGAGTGTAAGAATGTTTTGGGAGCGGAGTTGTACGGCAATGAGGATCTTCTCGGTATGCTTGTGTGGAATCTTGTGTCAAATGCCATACATGCCTGCTGCCAGAGGGACAGGGAAAATCTGTCATCCCTTACGGGATCGGATGTTACCGTATATATGGAAAAATTATCGGATGACGGTCATGCTTTTTTTATTAAGGTAAACGATAGAGGAATTGGGATGCCGGAAGAGGAAACCCTACACATTACAGAGCCTTTTTACCGCGTAGATAAAGGCCGCAGCCGGGAGAGGGGCGGCAATGGGTTAGGACTGGCACTCTGCCAGCAGATTGTCCTTTTACATCAGGGGCGCATGGTAGTTCAGTCGGAGAAGGGCTGCGGAACTGAAATAACCGTTTTTTTGTGGGAAAATGAAACGTAGCTGAATAATTTATTGTTTTGTTACTTTTTGGAGAGGGATACATAACGGCTTGGGGTTATACTTAGTGTGTCATTGAAAATCCGGATGATATGACAATATAAAAAACAGGAGGTAAAGAAGCATGAGAACAAAAAATTGGATAGCCGTTGCGCTGGCTGTTGCGATAGCCGGCACTGGCACAGGTTTTCTGGCACATGCCATGACACAGCAGCAGGAGACAGTGATGGCTAAAACCCTGAAAGTGTCTGAAAAAGAATCCCCCTCTAAAAAAGAGGAAAAAAAGGGGGAGGAGAAGGCAAGTTATCCGGTACAGACGATAGAGCCTTCCGAAATTGCGGGTAAGGTTGAGAAAGACATCACAAAGACAGAGGCGGATATGTCGGCGGAACAGGCAGCGCAGGCAGCTGTAAAGAAAGCCAATGATGTGTTTGGCAGGCTGGAGGTTAAAAAAGTAATTGATTTGCACTTATCGGAATATCATTTTGGGAAGTATAATATGAAAGCAGATAATGCGAAAGAAAGAGGGACTCATTCCGCAAGGGTATACACAGGACTTATTCTCTGTAAGAGAGATGTCGCATATGAATTTTGTATTGATGCCATTACCGGAGAAGAGATATACTGGATGGAGAAGTTAATGAATTATGTGGAGAAAGGATATGGAAATTCAAAACATGATGATAAAATAATTGAGAAGATATGGAATAACGAACAAAAGTATTTTCATGCGGCAAAATTATTTTACAAAGAGCATCTGCAGCAAAAAGAGCAGTCAAATTCGTTTGTAGGCATGGAACTGCTGCCGGGAGGTTCACAGGGGGATGTGAAAAATTTCCACTGGGAAAGGCATATTGTTTCTGTGTTATGCCGCGTTGATAACCTGGAATACAACATCATACTGAATCCGGAGAGTGCAGAAATTATTGGGTGGCGGATAGAAGCAATAAAATAAATGATGTTTATCTTTGTATACAGGGGGCTACGAATCAGCAAGTTGATTTGTAGTTCCTTTTTTATATATGAAATTTTGTGTATAAATTTTTCGGCTTTTGTAAATGCTTTTGAAAAGAAGCCTGTGCAGAAAGGAATAAGTTATGAAAGAATTTCGTTATGTTATTACAGATGAGCAGGGGATTCACGCAAGACCTGCCGGGATATTTGTTAAGGAGGCTGTGGCGTGCAGCTGTAATGTTACGATTAGTAAGGATGGCAGGGAGGCTGATGCCAAACGCATTCTTGCTGTGATGGGGCTTGGAGTCAAAAAAGGGGATGAAATTGTTTTAAAGACAGATGGAGAAGGTGAAGATGAAGCAATAGAAAAATTGAGTGTCTTTTTAAAAGAAAATTTATAAAAAGCTAAACGGTGTGTTGCAGGAATGGAGGGAAAAATGGAGGTATCGTCAGGAAAAAGTGTGTACGGAGGAATAGCTGTTGGACGCATTTGTATTTTTCATAAAGAGGAGAGTCAGGTAAAACGTGAGACGGTATCGGATACAGACAGGGAATTGGCCCGGTTTGAACATGCAAGGGAGAGTGCAAAAAAACAGCTGCACGGTCTTTATGAAAAGGCTTTGCAGGAGGTGGGAGAATCCGGTGCCATGATTTTTGAAGTACATCAGATGATGTTGGATGACATGGATTTTATCGAGTCAGTGACGAATATGATAAAGACACAGAAAGTGAATGCTGAGTTTGCTGTGGCAACAACCGGGGATCATTTATCCCAGGTATTTGCTGCAATGGAAGACGCCTATATGAGAGAGCGGGCGGCAGACCTGAAAGATATTTCCAACCGGGTAATTATGGCTCTGCAGGGAAGGGAGGGGGCTGGAATCCACAGCACAGAGCCATCGATTATTCTTGCGGAGGATTTAGCGCCCAGTGAGACAGTACAACTGGATAAGAGTAAGGTTCTGGCTTTTGTGACAAGGCTTGGCTCAACCAATTCCCATACGGCTATTCTGGCGCGGACCATGAGTATTCCAGCTCTGATAGGAGTGGATTATAAAGAAGACATGGATGGCAAGATGGCTGTTGTCGACGGGTTTAAGGGGGAGCTGTATGTGGAGCCGGATGAGGAAACATTGACGAAATATGAGAAACAGAAAGCGGAGGAAGATGAAAAGAGGCGGCTGCTCTTTGACCTCAGAGGGCATGAGGACATAACAAAAGACGGAAGGAAAATAAATCTTTATGCCAACATCGGAGGAGTAAAGGATGTGGCCTCCGTCCTGGCAAACGACGCCAGTGGAATAGGCTTATTCCGGAGTGAATTTCTGTATTTGGAATCCAGTGGTTATCCTGGTGAGGAGGAGCAGTTCCAGGCATATAAGACAGTTGTAGAAACAATGGCGGGGAAAAAGGTCATTATAAGGACACTGGATATCGGTGCGGATAAGCAGGTGGATTATTTTAAATTGGATAAAGAAGAAAATCCGGCCATGGGGTATCGTGCTATCCGAATCTGTCTTGACAGGCAGGATGTATTTAAAACGCAGCTTCGGGCAATTTTCCGTGCCAGCCACTACGGAAGTGTCTCCATTATGTTTCCAATGATTATATCCGTACCGGAAGTTCATCAGGCAAAAGAGCTGGTTGAGGAAGTGAAAAATGAACTGCGGGCACAGGGAATTCCGTTTGGTGATGTGGAGATTGGCATTATGATTGAGACACCGGCAGCAGCGGTAATCAGTGACCTTTTAGCCAAAGAGGTAGATTTTTTCAGTGTCGGGACAAATGATTTGACACAATATACTCTGGCAATTGACAGGCAGAATCCAAAACTGGATAATATTTATGACGCCCATCATGAGGCAGTTCTCAGAATGCTTCAAAATATTGTGGACAATGGGCATAAAGAGGGGTGCTGGGTTGGCATCTGCGGTGAGTTAGGTGCAGATACAGAACTGACAGAAACATTTTTGCGAATGGGTTTTGATGAGCTTTCGGTATCGCCCTCTATGGTGCTCCCTGTCCGTGCTAAAATAAGGAGTATTACTCTGCAGTAGTTAATATTTGTTTTCCAGTGAGTGCGTCGTAAAAGTGATTTGATTTTTTTCCTGTTTCGTGTATACTTGTATATATAAAAAACAGGAGGTATCATTATGGCGCGTAAATGCAGTATGGAACGGGCAGATAAAGTTGCCGGCGGATTTGCCAGGGCAAGGAAAAACATTGTTATCCAGTATCAGGGCCGGGAGAGGACGCAGCAGCACTTGTTGGATATGATTCGACAGGATGCCATTGCCCAGGGAGTGTCAGAAGACGATATCTTAGAGATTGACGTGTATATTAAACCGGAGGAACACAGTGTTTTTTATGTTGTCAATAAAGAGACAGAAGGGAAAATAGAATTTTAAAACCACAAAGGAGAAGTATATGACCGTTACATTTGTAGTCGCAAATCAAAAAGGGGGGATTGGAAAGACAACAACGGCAACAACGCTTGCCGGAATTCTTTCCAGAAAAGGAAAAACACTGCTGATTGATGCAGATCCACAGGGAAACAGCACAAGTACATATCAGGCCCGTATTGAGGACGAAGCTACCCTGTATGATGTTATGGTGGATTCAGACAAACTGCCGTTAAATGAGGCCATTCAGCACAGAGAGAATGGGGACATTGTTGCATCCGATCCTCTTCTGACAAAGGCGGAAAAGATGTTAGAGGGTAATGTAGAGGGATTGTATCGATTAAAGGATGCCGTTGAGGAGCTGGATGGTTATGATTATATTGTAATTGATACAGCGCCGTCTTTGAATGTAATTTTATATAATTGTCTGATTGCCGCTGACCAGGTAATTATACCGGTAACTGCAGATGCTTACTCTATGCAGGGGCTGCAGCAGCTTTATAACACAATTAAAGCGGTACAAAAAAGGCAGAATCCTTCTTTATCAATAGCAGGGCTGCTGCTTGTAAAATATTCCGGCAGATCCAATCTGGAAAAGAGGGTGCAGACACAGTTAGAAGCGCTGGCAGAATCTATGGATACCAAATTATTTCAGACTGCTGTCCGTGAGTGTGTAAAGGCCAAGGAGGCGCAGGATGCGAAAAAGCTTTTAGTGGATTATGCGCCAAACTGCACAACAATGCAGGATTACTTTGCTTTTGCAGATGAACTGCTGGCCGGAAAGAGCAAATGAATAAAAAATTAAAATCAATTCTGTTGGCAGGAATTATTCTGGTATTACTTGTCATTGGAGTCAGCCGCCTGAACATACAGTCTGTACAGGAGTATGAAAGAGAAGGGCAGGAGATTTTAACGCAGATAATGCCTAATGAAACTACGCATGTAGAATCAAGCAAAAGCGCAGTTTCAGCGAATATAGAGACAACACGGGAACCGGACAGCAAAAAAGAGAAGATTCCTTCCCGGAAGAAGAAACCATCAAATCAAAAGCCTGCACAAACAGAAAGAAGTCCTAAGAACGCACCAAAACAGACGACAGTTCCAAAGGCGACGGCAAAAGCCGGAAAAAAGATAAAGTCAACACCCCGGCCAACAGAGAAACATTCGGATATCATACAGTGCAGTATAGAAATACGGTGTGATTCCATTCTTTCAAACAAGGATAAGATAGCGGCCGACAAACTGGAGTATGTGCCGGAAAACGGTGTGATACTTGAAAAGAGAAATATTACTGTGAAGAAGGGGACAAATGCATATCAGGTACTTGCCGATGTGTGCCAGGCAGAAGGAATTGCGATTGATTCCGAATATACTCCCATGTATGGAAGCTATTATGTTCGGGGGATTGCCCATCTCTATGAAATGGATGCCGGGGATAACAGCGGATGGCTTTATAGTGTAAACGGTAAGAGACCGGAATTGGGCGCATCCAGCTTTTTATTATCAGAGGGGGATGCCATTTTGTGGAGGTATACATGTAATGAACTGGATTGATATTACTCGCTGGCACCCCTATGTATTGTTACTGTATTTTGCCGGCGGGATGCTGGTAACAGTATTGACATGGAATCCGGTATTAATTGTTGTATCCCTGCTTATTGCGGTCGCAGTGGGGAGCGTTTTTTGTGGACGAAAGATATGGAAGTCCCTGTTGTGGCTGTTTTTACCGGTATTTTTGTTCTCAGCGGGCATTCTGCCATTGTTTTCCCATCATGGCATAACGCCCCTTTTTTATGTTAATTCTCAGGCTGTCACATTAGAAAGTGTCGGTTACGGCATTGTGATGAGCCTGATGCTTGCGGCGGTATTTTTGTGGTTTCAGGTTGCAGGACAGTTATTGGATGGCGAAAAGCTGATGTTTTTATTTGGCAGACTGTTTCCGACATTGGGGCTTCTTGTATCTATGGTCTTTCGTATGATTCCGCTTCTTCGCACTCGTTTTTGGGAAATTCATGAGGCACAAAGGGGACTTTTGCTTCCTGGACCGGATATGGAAAAATTTCTTTTTGGTATCCCGGCACGGTGTAAACAATATGGAAGAGAATTGTCTGTTCTGATTTCATGGTCATTGGAGAGTGCGGTAGAAACGTCCCTTTCTATGGAGTCAAGGGGATATGGTACGGGGCGCAGAACCAGTTTTCATTTGTTCCGGATCAGAAGGGAGGACAGAGTTATCGGTATTTTGCTGTTGGCGTTATTTGGTCTGTCCATTTTTATGGTGGGGAAAGGCTGTTTTGAGACGGCCTACTTCCCGGCGTTTCGAATGGCGGAAATGAGCAGGATGGGAGCAGTCGGGACAGCGGCGTTTTTGTTGGCAGGATTCATGCCGCTTTTAGGAAGGAAGAGAAGCATATGAGTGATAAAAAACCGATGATTGAATTGAATCAGGTTTCTTTTTGTTATCCGGCAGCCAGCGAACCGGTAATTCATGATATATCCCTTTCTGTTTTTCCCTCAGAAATTGTAATCTTATGCGGACAGTCCGGCTGCGGGAAGAGTACACTGCTTCGTCATATGAAGAAAAATCAGATTCCCTTTGGAAGCGGAAGCGGGACAATATCTTTTGATGGTATGGATTTGGAGACAATGGATGACAGGGAGGCGGTACGCCGTATCGGGTTTGTAGGACAGGAGCCGGATGCTCAGATTGTCACAGACACGGTGTGGCATGAACTGGCTTTTGGACTTGAAAATATGGGAGTTTCCAGCGGTGAAATTCGCAGGAGAACGGCTGAAATGTCTGAGTATTTAGGTATGAGTGCCCTGTTCCGTCGGCCGGTGGAGGAACTTTCCGGCGGTCAGAAGCAGCTTTTGAATCTGGCGTCTGTGCTTGTTATGAAGCCGGACCTGCTTATTTTAGATGAGCCGACGGCACAGATGGACCCGCTCTCGGCCAATCGTTTTTTGCAGACTCTAACCCGGTTGAATCAGGATTTCGGCATGGCTATGATCCTGTCTGAACAGCGGCTGGAAGAGGCACTTCCACTGGCAGACAGGGTTCTTTTTATGCATGAGGGCAGGATTATAGCAGATGGCAGAACGGCACAGAGTGCGCAGCTTTTAGCCCAGTCTGAAAGTAAGTTAAAGGGACCTCTTCCCGTAAGGGATGCGCTGCCTGTGGCTGTCCGTGTCAGTGTATCTGTCCGGACGAAAAAAGAAGAATTTCCGTGCCCGGTCTCCGTAAAAGAGGGACGTGAGTGGCTGCGCGCAAATATACAGACGCAGGCGGGAGACAGGCAGATCTCTCATCCCAAAAAGGATGGTTTTACAGAACCCCTCAAGTATGGCGGGACCATACTTGAGGGGAGGGATATTTCTTATTCCTACACAAAGGGGAAACGTATTCTTGACAATTTTTCAATTTCTGTTCCCAGGGGCAGTTTTTTTGCCATTCTTGGGGGGAATGGTTCCGGGAAAACAACGGCATTAAAGCTTTTATCGGGTGTTTATGCAAAGGGCAGCCGCGGCAAGGTGATGCGGCGGGGAAAAACATTATATCTCGCCCAGAATCCGCAGAGTCTTTTTACAGAGGTCGCTGTGGAAGAAGAATTGATGGCAGTACTGGATGGGGAGGTACCGGCTGAGGAGATAAAAAAAGAGACAGGGCGTATGCTTCACTTTCTTGAGCTTGACGGTCTGGAAGAGAGTAATCCGATGGATCTCAGCGGTGGGGAAAAACAGCGTCTTGCGCTTGGGAAAATTCTTCTGCGCCGTCCGGAAATTCTCTTATTGGATGAGCCGACAAAAGGACTGGATGCAGCGTTTAAAAATAAGCTGTCACAACTATTCCAAAAACTTCGCAAAGGGGGAATGACTATCGTAATGGCCAGCCATGATTTGGAGTTCTGCGCCGCAAATGCCACCCATTGCGGGCTTTTATTTGACGGGGTTCTGATTAGTGAGGGACCGGTCCGGGAGTTTTTTGCCGGAAATACCTTCTATACAACGGCGGCAGCGCGTATGGCAGAGGGGATTTTACCGGATTGTCTGCTGTGCAGGGATATTGTGGAACAGATTTTGGATGGGGAGGAGGATGCTTTTGAGCCGGACACCGGACAGGAATTTTGACTGGGAGTCTTTCCTTAAAGAAAAGGACAGGAGAAGAAAGAAGACAATGGGGGTTTTGGCTGTGCTGCTGCCGGGACTGTTGTTTCTGTTCTTTTATCTGTTTCAGAACAGACATTATCTTGTTTTTAGTCTGCTTATGCTTAGCTGCCTTGTTGCAGCCTTTGTCTATAATTTTGAGAGAAGGCGCCCGCGGGCAAGGGAGGTTGTGCTGCTGGCATCAATGACGGCGCTGACCACCTGTGCCAATGAGATATGTGCGCACACGGTTCCGCTTCATGCCGGAACAACATTCGTTGTGCTCTCAGGAATCGGGCTTGGGCCGGAGGCGGGATTTTTAATCGGGGCACTCAGCCGTTTTTTGTGCAATTTTTTTGACGGTCAGGGTCCATGGACGCCATGGCAGATGTTTGCGTGGGGGCTTATCGGCTATCTGTCGGGATTGTTTTTTAACCGGACTGAGAGAAGAAACCGCATGGTGAAGCAGTCATTGGCAGAACGTCTGTCTCTCCAAAAGAACCAGACATTTCGTGCGGTTGCCGGTCCACTCCTGTGTATTCTCGCCTTTTTGACAGTGGGATATCTCATTTTCTTATTCGCCGGAAGACGGGACGAGAGCTTTTTTGGATGGCGTGTGTATGCGTGGGGATTTGCGGGTATGGTAGCAGGTGGTTTTGTCCAGCGCAGGCGTCTTCCGGCAGATGTGCTGACGGTTACGCTATTTACATTTTTTTCGTCCCTTTTATTGTATGGCGGGATTATGAACTTTTCTGCCATGTTAATGAGCACATCACCGGTGGACGGTGCACAGGTTATAAGCCTGGATGCCTTAAGGACTCTTTATTTGACGGGACTGCCCTATGATGCAGCCCATGCAGGCGGGGCGGCACTGTGTGCCTTTGTCTTTGGGGATGGCATCTTACAGCGTATACAGAGGATTCAGATAAAGTTTGGAATATTGCTTTAGGCAGTCGTATTATTTTCTTGCTTTTTTCAAACAGATAGATTATCCTATTGACAGGGGAGCAAAAACAAATACCAGAAATGAGGAATAGTATGCAGAAAATCACATTGGAAAACGACTTGAAAAACAACACGTATCCGGGCAGGGGAATTATTATCGGCAAATCCCCCAATGGCAAATATGCCGTTACTGCCTATTTTATTATGGGACGGAGCGAGAACAGCCGGAACCGGGTATTTGTGGAAGAGGGTGAGGGAATCCGTACCCAGGCTTTTGACCCCTCTAAGCTCACTGATCCAAGTCTTATTATCTATGCACCGGTCCGCGTACTGGGAAATAAGACGATAGTGACAAACGGCGACCAGACCGATACGATTTATGAGTGCATGGACAGGCAGCAGACTTTTGAACAGGCGCTTCGCACCCGTGAATTTGAGCCGGACGCGCCTAATTACACACCGCGTATCAGTGGTATCATGCATTTGGAAAATGGTACATACAGCTATGCCATGTCTATTTTGAAAAGTAATAATGGAAATCCGGATGCCTGCAGCCGCTATACATTTGCATACAGCAATCCGGTGGCCGGTGAGGGACATTTTATCCATACCTATCAGGGAGATGGAAACCCGCTGCCGAGTTTTGAGGGAGAACCTAAACTGGTAGGCACAATGGATGATATAGACGCCTTTACCGATATGCTTTGGAACAGCTTGAATGAAGACAATAAAGTATCGCTTTTTGTCCGTTACATAGACATTCAAAGCGGAGAATATACATCGAAAATTGTAAATAAAAATGAATAATGATGGAGGCAAGATATGAAAGAATTGGAATTAAAATACGGTTGTAACCCGAATCAGAAGCCATCAAGAATTTACAGTGAAAAGGGCGAACTGCCAATTCAGGTGCACAATGGTAAACCCGGATATATTAATTTTCTGGATGCTTTTAATGGCTGGCAGCTTGTAAGGGAGTTAAAGCAGGCGACAGGCCTTCCGGCAGCGACATCTTTTAAACATGTTTCTCCTGCGGGAGCAGCAGTGGGAATCCCGTTGACGGAGACGGAAGCAAAAATCTACTGGGTAGACGATTTAGGAGAACTGACGCCTCTTGCGGCTGCCTATGCCAGGGCGCGCGGAGCAGACCGTATGTCTTCTTATGGAGATTTTATTGCTCTTTCGGATATCTGTGACGTATGTACGGCAAAGATGATAAAGAGAGAGTTTTCAGATGGTATCATTGCGCCGGGGTACGAGCCGGAGGCACTGGAAATATTAAAAGAAAAGAAAAAAGGTGCCTATGCCATTATTCAGATTGATGCCGATTATGAACCGGACCCGATTGAGCATAAAGAAGTATTTGGCATCACGTTTGAACAGGGACGCAATGAACTCAAAATGGATAAAGACTTTTTTGACAATATAGTAACAGAAAATAAAGATATCCCGGAATCAGCAAAAATGGATATGGCAATCGCTATGATTACGCTTAAATACACCCAGTCTAATTCCGTTTGTTTTGTAAAAAATGGCCAGGCAATTGGAATAGGCGCCGGGCAGCAGTCGCGCATCCACTGTACCCGTCTGGCCGGAAATAAAGCAGATAACTGGCTGCTCCGCCAGTCTCCGAAGGTTTTACAGCTTCCATTTAAAGATGATATGAAGCGTGCAGACCGTGACAATGCCATTGACTTATATATTGGCGAGGACTATATGGATGTATTGGCTGACGGGGAGTGGGAGAAAGTATTTACAGAGAAACCGCCTGTTTTCACAAAGGAAGAAAAACAGAACTGGCTGAAAGGGTATGCAAAGGATGTCACCCTTGGTTCAGATGCCTTCTTCCCGTTCAGTGATAACGTAGAGCGCGCTTTTCGAAGCGGCGTAAAATATATTGCACAGCCGGGCGGCTCCATTCGTGACCAGGATGTGATTGATGCCTGCAATAAGCATGGTATGGCAATGAGTTTTACAGGAATCCGCCTGTTCCATCATTAATGATATCCAAGTGCAAGTAAATAAAATACAGTATGCCCCGCAGAATCCGGATAAAGACGGATTTTGTGGGGTTCTTTTTTTTCACTTAATGGCTGGACTTTGTAAGCAGGGTGGTTCCACTCATGGATGCGGTAGGCATCCAGGGTAAAGGCATAAACACCGTCAATTTCCATAGAAAGCTGTCCCATATTTGGAGTGGTGTCAACCATGTAGGAGATAAATAGTGTGCGGCATGTCAGTGTAAATTCAACAGATGATGGAAAGCTTTGGCAGTTGCTGATCCATGGTTTTTCTAAAAATGTCAGTTGTGCCAGATTGTTTCCGAACAATGGTGTTTTTGGCAGAGGGAGAGTAACGGGGGAAGCGGTCTCCATTGCCTGGAGAAGATAAATAATTTTTTCGGCGATATAGTGGTGCCCCTCAGGTCCGGGATGTTTGTCGTCATAGGAATAATCCGTCCAGGAAAGAAGTCCCGTACGGATATCCTCTTCCAGCTGTGCACCTATATTGGCATAAGCTACGCCGTAATGTTCATTCGTAATGGACATATGAGGTGCACAGGTATAGCCATCCTCACCACGGCCTTTAACAAAAAAACTCATGACAGCAGGGCTGGCAGGAAGAGAGAGCGCTTTCACAAGAAGGCTCTCATAAGCTGTTCTAAATTCCGGGTTTTTCTGGTCATTAATGGAATAATCAAGGACAATTAAGTCCGGATTATATGCAGATACTTCATGATAGCATTGATAAAGACCATGTATGGAAGGCAGTCCGGGAGAACTCAGGTTAAAAAGACTTATCCTGTTATTTTGGAAAGTATCGGTGAAATACTGTTTTATGCGAACCGGGAACTGGTCTTCTTCCGGAATTTTAAAACCGAGCGTGACAGATGCACCAAGAAAGACAAGCGATACGGGTTCTTGTTGTCTTGCTTTTTTAAATAATTTTTGAAAGCGGGAGGTGTCTCCCAGATAATATTTTTTTTCTCTCATCTTTATTCCTCCATTTAATTATAAGAAAAAACAACAGGAAAAGCAAGAGAGATGAAGTAAAAAAAATTATAAGTATTATTACATTTTTTAATTGGCTATAAGGATGGATTGTTTGTATAATATATTTATCGTACATATAAGTATGCGGATGTAATAAAGATAAAGAGAGGGGAAGCAGGCATGAGGAGAGAGTTTGTTAAGGGGACAGCTTTGTTTTTGGCCACTGTAATAGCAGCTAGTGCAATAACGGGGATTAGCAGTAAGGCAGCGGCCAAAACAAAACTAAAAACAAAAAGTATTGTCTTAGAAAAAGGAGAAAAGAAGACAATAAAGTTTATTAGTAAAAAGAAGAATGCAAAATACTCTTTCACTGTAAAGAAAAAAGCGATTGCTTCTGTGACGGCAAAGGGCGTAGTAAAGGGACTGAAAGTCGGAAAGACAACAATCACGGTATATGAAAAAGAGAAAAAGAAGTCAAAAAAGAAAAAAGTAGGCACTGTTCAGGTAAAAGTCATTGCGAAAGATTTACCGTCAAAGACAGATGTTCCTGCAACCGATGTACCAAGCAGTACCCCGCAGGTTACAGAGACGCCGGTGCCGACAACTGCGCCGACATCAGAGCCGCCAAGTGCTACAAGGACGCCAAAGCCAACAGAGACGCCGTTTAAGGATATAACGCCGGGACAGACATTAAGACCGGCAGCAGAGACATCGGCACCGAAGACATGGATAGATAATGACACGGATACACCGGGTGATTTTGATAAAAAGCAGGACGGTGTTACATATGGAGAAGTACAGAGTATAACTTATTATTCTTATGTGTCAGAAGCGAAGAGAAAAGCTAAAGTGATTCTTCCGCCAAGCTATGATGCCAACAAAGAGTATCCGGTTGCTTATCTGCTGCATGGTATCGGAGGCGATGAAGGAGAATGGATGGGCGGTGCGCCGGATAAAATCATTGGAAACATGATTGCCAAGGGGACAGCGAAAGAGATGATTATGGTTCTTCCACACCAGGTAGTCAGCCTGCCAGGAGAGCAGGTGCCGACAAATCCTATGGACCCGCGCCGGTTTCCGATGTTTGACCGTATAGTAGACGAGTTAAAGACCAGTCTGATGCCGTTTATAGAAACAAATTATTCTGTAAAACCGGGACGCGATAACCGTGCGGTGTGTGGATTGTCCATGGGAGGGCGTGAGGCAATCAATGTGGGGATAAAATTAATCGATGATTTTGCCTATATGGGGGCGTTTGAGCCAGCGATTGGCGTACTGCCATATAATGTAGAAGCTGGTCTCTTTACCAAGGAGACGCTCACAATACCGGAGCAGTACCGCCCGATTAGTATGTTTATGATTGTTAAAGGTGAAAATGATACTGTTGTAAATGAATGTCCGAAAGAATACAGTGATGCGCTGAAGGCAAATGGAGTTAACCATTTTTACTATGTTTGGCCCGGCGGTCATGATTTCTCGGTGTGGAAAAACGGACTGTACAATTTTGCCAGAAGAATTTTCCAGAACAATTAGATATCCGTTTACATGGGTTGGTCCCATGTGCCGAAACCAATAAGGGTGCGCAATATCTCCAAAAACTTTTTTGTGGCGGCAGATATATGGCATCCTTTGCGGACAGCAAATACAATCTCCTGACTGGCAGCCAGTAAATTCAGCTTGTAGTAAGAAGGATGATTGGTAAAATTGCCGTGGAGAATCAGGGAATCCGGAATCAGTGCAGCAGCAATACCGGCTTCACACCAGCGAAAAGCAGTTTCGATTTGGTCAACGGTTGTAACAATATTTGGCTGGATACCTGATTCCGTATATATATATTTGTGGCATTGGTAAAAACTATTTTCCGGTTTGACTCCGATTAATGGCAAATCCGGGCAGGTACTCAAAGGAAGCGCAGGGGTAAGAAACAGGCGTTCCTGCTCGTCCCGGATTTCATTATAATCAAGAGCAAAGTCTTTTATGGTTTCCGATAAAGGGTGTTTTTTTGACAGAGCCAGATAGTGGGTTTCTGTATACAGGTTTTCATAGTGGAAAAATTCCTTTTCAAAATGATTATTCTCAATTACAAAGTCGATTTCCCCGGAAAATAGTTTTTCTTTTATCCATTTTATATTGCCGGTTACGATATCCAGCTGGATACCTGGAAAACGGGTTTGAAATTCTTTAATAACCGTTGGAAACAAATTAGCCGCACGGAATGAAGATGTTCCTATAGACAGATGGCCGAGGCGCAGTTCTGTTAAATCGGAGAGTTGTTTTGTGAAATCCAGCATATTTTGCTTTGTTTTTTTAAGAGCTTCCAAATACAATTCGCCCTCTGGCGTTGGAGTGACAGGACCGTTTTTGCGGTCAAATAAAGTGATATTCAGTTGTTTTTCTAATTTGCGGACATACTGGCTCAGAGCGGACTGCGTCATAAACAGCCGGTCAGCAGCTTTAGAAAAACTTTTTTCTTCTGCTAAAATTAAAATATATTCAAAATGCTGAAAGTTCATTGGAATTCACTCCTTATGATGATTGTAAAATAATTATAATATGCGAGACCAAAAAAGTAAATATGATTACTTGTACCAGTAGTGAAAATATAATATAATAATGGTAGCTTATTTGACTGTTAGAAAAAAGAAAAAATAGAAAGTGAGGACAGTTATGAAGCGGCCAAATCATAAATTTGAAAAGTACTGGTATGCAGGAATTACTGCCTTTCTTGTGCTGGCAGCAGCACTTGCTGTGTGGATGGTTTTTGCAAATCTGCATGTGTTAGGAGGAGTATTATCAGCAGTAAATTCTGCTTTATTTCCCATATATATAGGGATCATTATTGCGTATTTACTGAGCCCGTTAGTAAATAAGGCGGAGAAGTTTATTTTTATACCGTTGATACGCAAATTTGTAAAAAAAGATAAGAAGACAAAAGAGATTGCCAGAGGATTTTCTGTTGCCTTTGTACTTCTGGCAGCGATTCTGATTATATTTTGTCTGGCTATGATGGTTGTGCCCGAGGTAGTAAACAGTATCAGCAGCCTGATTAGCAATTTGCCGGGTTATTATCAGAACCTGCTTGTTTGGGGAGAGGATATTTTTAAGTCTAATCCAAAGCTTACCGGGCTTTTTCAGACATATTCAAAGGTAATATATGAAAAGCTTCTCTTATGGCTGCAGAATATAATTTTGCCAAACAGCACCAGGGTTCTCAATATGTTGACGGACGGAGTAGTGAACGCGGTAAATGTCCTTGTCAATGTATTTATCGGGTTGATCGTTTCTATTTACCTGATGTCATCGAAAGAGAACTTCTGCGCACTTGGTAAACGCCTGATGTATACGGTTTTGTCGTATAAGCGTGTCAATGCTATATTAGAGGTTCTCAGTGAGACCCATACAATATTTGCCAAATTTATCAGTGGGAAAATCGTGGATTCTCTTATTGTAGGCGTTCTTACATTTATCATTATGAGTATTGCGGGGATTCCCTATACGATTTTGATTAGTGTTATTATAGGAGTGACAAATATAATCCCATTTTTTGGTCAGTATATCGGTATTGTACCAAGTGCCATTTTGGTATTTATTGCCAATCCGGTAAAGGGAGTTATATTTTTAGTTTTAATCATTATATTAATGCAGTTTGATGGAAATATTCTGGGCCCTAAAATACTGGGGGATTCTATCGGACTGAAGAGTTTTTGGATTTTATTCTCAATCCTGTTTTTTGGTTCACTGTTCGGATTACTCGGAATGATTTGTGCAGTGCCGGTATTTGCCATTATTTACAGGATGACAAAGCGGTGGAGTGCCGGACGCTTAGCCCGGAAAAAGATGCCGACAGAGACGGAATTTTACTGTCATCCGGAGGAGTTAGAGGAAGAGGATTGGGAATAGGTAAAAGGAAGGAATGGGGATAGATATGTTACGGTGTGGTATAAAAAGATTTGCAGCAATGTTTTGTGGGGTTGTACTGAGTGGCAGCATGCTGTGTTCCTGTGGCCTTTTGCCTACAGAGGAGGAGTTTGATACTGCTCCGGTGATAAAAGACTATGAGGGGAATAATTATAATAAATATACTGTGACGCGCGGAAGCATGGTGCAGAAAGAGTTTATCTCTGTTTATTATCAGGGGACAGCCCGCATGGAAGTGAAGGGCGGGGGCATCGGAGTGCAGATAAAAAGATACCGCGTAAAGATGGGGCAAAAGGTAGAAGTGGGAGATGTTTTGATGGAGGATTATCTCCCTGACCAGGAAAAAATCATAAGGGATTCAGAGAGGGAAATGGAAAAGATGCAGCTGCAGATTCGTCAGGCTGAGGAAATGAAGAAAAGGGAGCTTCAGAAACTGAAACGCCTGAAGGGCAGCAAGGAGCAGGAAAAGAGCATTTCTTCCCAGTATGATTCACAAATCCAAAATGCAAAATCCAGTATGGCATTGTTGCGGCTGGACATAAAAGCAGCAAAGGAAGAGCTTGATGTCAATACAGTTCCTGCAGAAATAAATGGGAAAATTGTGGAGCTGGACCGCTCTTTTGAGGGAGGATTTGCCACGGAAAATGATGTTGTAATGGTAATAGAGGGGAAAAAGAGAAATCGTTTCCGGGCTAAAACAGAGTATGCCTCCCATTTTAAGAATGGGGAAGAGGTCATTATTACCGTTGGGGGGCAGCAGTACAAGGCAACGGCAAAAAAGACGGCAAACAAAAAAATAGTGTACTTTTATCCAAATGCAGAACTTTCCCTAAAAAGTGGTGCGGCGGGAAGTATTGATTTAATTCTTAAGGAAAAAAAGGACGTGTTATATTTACCGGCAGCTCTTGTGTATGATATGGGAGAGAAAAAGATTGTCTATGTAGAGGGTGAAAATGGTATTAAGTCAATACGTGAGGTGAAAGTTGGAGAACGCATTGACAACCTGATTGAAATAACGGACGGGCTTCAGGAAAATGAGCAGGTTATTACAAATTAGTAAATGGAGGGGATAAAGTGGTAAAAAAGAGCAGGCTTTTATGGGGGATAGCAGCCTTTGCACTGGGAGCTGCTGTTATGTCCCTGACAGGATGTGGGGAGAAGGCAGAAGTGAAGGTGCCTGAGCTGATCGAGCCGGTTGGCATTGATGTTGATACTGCGGTAGTAAAAAAAATGGATTTCAGCAGTGTGGAATCCTTTCAGGGAGAGATTGTGCCGAATATAAAGGGACTGTACTTTTTAAGTTCCGGTAATATTGGAAAGATGTATGTTTCATCGGGACAAAAAGTAAAAAAAGGACAGTTGTTGGCGACACTCAGCAGTGTTAACAGTGGTGTTAATCAGCTGCAAAAACAGTTAAAGGAGAAACAGAAACAAAATAAAGAGGAAAACCGGATCAGTCAGTGTGATATTGATGAAATGCGTGAAGAACTGCAGCAGTTAAAATCACAGAAAAAAAAGGAAAAAAATAAAGCGGCAAAGACCGGATTAGAAAAACAGATAATTGAAAAGGAAGAGGACATTGCAATTGCCGCTCTGCGGCTCTCACAGCAGAAAGAGACACAGGCGTTAGAGATTAAGCATATGCGCCAGGATATTGCACAGGCGAGAAAACAGACGAAAGAGAGCAAATTGATTTCACCGGTAAATGGAGAGATTATTTCTACGGCCGGCGGCAGCGGCTATATGGTACAGGCTGGCGTGACAGCTGTCAATGTGGCAGATATGGAGCATCCGAGAATCCGTGCCGCTTATCTGGCAGAATCGGAAATTGCAAAGGCGAGCAGTTATGTGGCGGTGGTAAATGGAAAACAGTACCGTGTAAAAGCGGAAGAACAGGAGATCAGCGCCATGGATATTGAGATGGGAAATTTACCGGCGAATACCTGGTTTGATTTTGTGGATGCTGTCAATCTCAAAGTGGGGGATTCTGCTACTATAGAGCTGTATAATGATTTGGCAGAGGGAGCGCTTGTTGTGCCCAGCAATGCTGTCTATCGTGTAAAACGGCAGAGTTATGTGTATAAAATGCAAGGGGATGTAAAAGTAAAGACCGATGTGACATTGGGGACAAAGACGGATGCGTATACCCAGATTCTCACAGGGCTGAAGGAAGGAGATGTGGTGTATGTCCAGGATTAGTCAGATAGCAGCTGTTCTTTGTGTCGGATTTTTGTTGACTGCCTGTGGGGAGAAAAAAGCCACATCAGAAATTCTTTTGTACAAGGGCGGAGAAGAGACGGAGGAGGCGGCGGCTTACGAGGAAGTGACGGTCAAGAAGGATACATATGAGGAGACGGTATCTGGAACCGGTGATTTGTATTATACGACCGAAAATACGGTTTCGATTGATGATGAAAATGCCTATCTTGTTAAAATGTGTGTAAAAAACCGTCAGAAGGTGAAAAAGGGTGATGTGTTGGCGTATTATCGTATCCGCTCTTCGAAAGCATCTCTCCAGAAAAAAAAGCTTCTTTTAGATCAGGCCAAATCCCAATATGAGGCACAGCTGAAGAGTAAAGAGAGTGAACTTTTGGCAAAAGAGAAATCGATTCGTTCCCTGACCGGAAAATCAGAAAAAAAGATTGCCCGTATAGAACTTGAGCGTATGCGAAGTGAATATAAAAATCTGGTGCAGTCGGGGAAAGAGGTAAGACAGCAGGAGAAAGAATATAATACGCTTTTGGAAAAGCAAAAAAAAGCGGTCCTGAAGTCACCGTACAGCGGAATAGTGGTGGACGCAACATCCGTGGCGGAATGGGATGATACGGCAGTTACCGGTGAAAATCTGATGACGATTCGGGATGAGTCCGATTTTCTTATCCAGGTCAAGACGGATAAGGGGGGATTTCGTTATAATATGACCGTAGATATAGCACTAGGTTCAACGGCAGAAGACATTAAATACCGATTAAAAGGGCGAGTGATTTCAACAGATAATTTAAATAATTCTTCTGTTTATGATGCAGAAGATGAGGCAGGTGTAACTACGCTGGTAAAAGTGAAAAAGCAGGATATGGCAAAATATCCGTTTCGTAAAAACAACATTTATGTTACGGGAGTTACCCTGCAGATTAAAAATGCAGTAATGGTAGAGGCCAGAGCTGTGTATGAGGAGACACAGGAGAATTCGGTGAAATTATTTGTATATCTTCTTGAGAATGGAAAGCTTCATAAGCGGTATATCGTCAGTAACTACAAACAGGATAAATACTATCTGGTAAACCAGGGGCTGGAAGAAGGCCAGGTTCTGGCTGTTATAAAAAAATAGAAAAATTATAGTCAGACGGGGGGAAAAAGATGATACGATTTATCAAACAAAAACTTCTCCATAAAAAATGGATGGTAATCAGCCTTCTTATCGGCAATGTGCTTTTAATAGCTATTGCATGCAGTAATCCGATGTATCAGAATGCGGCCCTGCAAAAAACACTGCAATCGAAATTAAATAATTATATCCAGGAGGAGAATGTAAATCCGGGGATTCTGTCTTTTGAATCCAACATAAATGGAAGTGAGGGGGAAGAGGCGGAGTATAATGTCATGCAGGAAATGGCAGGAGGGGCAGCAGAACGTCTTGGTGTAGTGCAGCAGCATTTGATTACATATCATGAAACGGCAAAGACGCGTGGGAATTTTGTAGAACAGAGAGGGAAAGTGAATCTTTCGAAAACCATAAACCTTGCCTCACTCTCTGACCTTGATAAGCATATTTATATGATTTCGGGAGAAATGTATCAGAAGGATTTGGATGCGGAGGGTTATATACAGGGAATTGTCAGTCAGCGTGCTCTCTCAAAACTGGATTTAGTCATAGGAGATACATTAGAGCTGACAAAATATAAAGATGCGTCTGACAATCCAATTCGTGTAAAAATTGTTGGTGCTTTCAGTAATAGTGAAGAAGAGGACAGTTACTGGGTGAACACCCCTTCAGACTATTACATGCAGATTTTTATCGCACCGGAACTTTTCGAGAAGACATTTATTAACTTAAAGAATCAGGTCTTTGAGGTGAAAACAGACTGGCATCTGGCATTTGATTACAAGGCAGTTCAGTCATATCAGGTGAGTGATATTGTGGCTCAGACAGAACAAATGACCGGACAGATGGCGGGAAGTTACTCTGCCTTTGTTTTGGAACCGGATTATCTGGCAGTGTTCCGTGAATACCAGACAGCGGCAAAAAAAGTCACTACAACGCTGCTTATTCTGCAGTTTCCGGTTCTGGCACTGCTATTAGCTTTTATATTCATGATTTCAAGGCAGATGCTTGATTTGGAACAAAATGAAATTGCTCTGTTAAAAAGCCGCGGTTCCAGTAAAAAACAGATTATACTTATTTATTTACTGCAGTCAACAGTACTGTCCCTGATAAGCTGTATTATCGGCCTGCCTCTGGGATACTTTTTGTGTAAGGCTCTCGGCTCGACAAACGGCTTTTTGGAATTTATTCAGCGCAAGGCATTGCATATTACTATTAATGGAAGCGTATTTTTGTATATGATAGGCGCAATGGCAGTATCCATTGCGTTTATGGTACTCCCGGTATTTCGCGATGCAGATGTGACTATTGTAAATGTAAAACATAAGAAGAGACATAAAAAGAGCCTGTGGCAGCGGGTTTATCTGGATATCCTTCTTCTCTTAATATCCCTGTATGGCCTGTATAGTTTTACACAGCGGGAAAATATTTTAATGACCCAGATGTTGGAGGGGGAGTCCCTGGACCCGTTTTTATTTATTTGTTCTTCTTTATTTATAATAAGCACGAGTCTTGTTGTACTCCGCATTCAGCCTCTGCTAATCCGCATTGTTTATTTGATAGGAAGAAAGCACTGGCGGCCGTCCTTCTTTGCCTCTTTTTTGCAAATTTTGAGAAGCCGCGGAAAACAGAGCTTTATGATGGTGTTTTTGATGCTCACGGTATCTCTTGGTATTTTTAATGCAACAGTGGCACGGACCATACTATCGAATTCAGAGAGCAATATCCGTTACGAGATGGGGACAGATTTGATTCTGAAAGAGGCGTGGGAAGATAATTCTATGTTTGTAGAAGATAATCCGGAACTTGAGCTGACATATTCAGAACCGGACTTTTCGGTTTATGAAAATATGGAAAATGTTGTCCATGCGACAAAGGTCTATCGGGATGATACCATTTCTACATCTGTAGACAAATCGAGTTCGGAAAATGAAGTAAGAACAAGATTTATGGCAATTGACACAAAGAATTTTGGCGAGACCGTGGCTGATTTCGATCCTTCACTGCTTCCTACCCATCTGAACAATTATCTGAATGCCATGGCTGGGAATGCGGGAGCAGTACTGCTCAGCAGCAATTACCACAGTAAATACGGAGTCGAGCTTGGGGATAAAATTTCTTACACAAACGAGGAGTCCAAGACAATAGAGGGAACTGTTTATGGCTTTGTTGATTATTTTCCCGGATATGTTAAGGAAAGCCATGAGCTAAGCGATACTAATACGCTTGTCACTACAGAGAATTTCTTAGTGGTTGCCAATCTATCAATCGTTCAGCAGACGTTTGGGGTGAGACCTTATGAGGTATGGCTTCACACAGATGGTTCTTCACAGTTTATTTATGATTATGCAAAGGAAAATAATATCGAATATATGACATTTGAGGATGTGGCATCCAAATTAGTAGAGGTAAAAAACGATGCACTATTCCAGGGAACAAACGGGATATTGACAATGAGTTTTATTGTCATACTCATTTTGTGCTGTACGGGATTTCTTATTTACTGGATTCTTTCCATTCGGCAGAGAGAGCTGTTGTTTGGTGTATTCCGCGCTATGGGAATGGCAAAGCGGGAGATTATTCAGATGCTTATCAATGAGCAGATATTTAGTTCTGGTATATCTATTTTAATAGGAGCGGGGATTGGTATTCTCTCTTCCCAGCTCTTTGTACCGCTGGTGCAGATCTTTTATGCATCTACTGACCAGGCGGTGCCGCTGCAGGTACAGTTTGAGGCAGTGGATATGGTACGTCTGTTCAGTGTGATTGGCCTTGTTATTATTGTTTGTATGTCAGTACTTGGCAGATTGATAAATAAGATTAATATTTCACAGGCATTGAAGCTTGGAGAAGATTGATGAAAAAAGGGGGATACGGATGGATTCAATCATAGAGACAAAGGACATCGTTCAGTCTTTTCCTATTGCAGGCGGAGAAGAACTGGTAATATTAAAGCATATTGATATCCGGATTCCGGCCAAACAGCTCACGATGCTGCGGGGACGTTCCGGCTCCGGAAAAACAACGCTGATGAATATTCTCGGTGCACTGGATTATCCCAAAAGTGGCAGTATCCTTTTTCAGGGAACGCCGATTGAAAATATGCCGGAAAAAGAGCGGGAGCAGCTGCGCAAGAAAAAAATGGGCTTTGTTTTTCAGTCAGTGGCATTAATTCCTCTGATGACAGCGTACGAAAATGTTGAGTTCGTTCTTCGTCTTGCCGGATATAAGGGAAACAGAAAAGAACGTGCGGAAGAGTGTTTGAAGCTGGTCGGCCTTGGGGGACGTATGCATCATATGCCGCAGGAGCTGTCCGGCGGTGAGCAGCAGCGTGTTGCTATTGCGAGGGCTATAGCGCATGAACCACAGATAATTTTTGCGGATGAGCCGACTGCGGAGCTGGATACGGGCACAGGACTTCAAATTATGAAAATATTTAGAGAACTCATAGACAAACAGGGTGTGACAATAGTAATGACAACCCATGACATCGGTCTGCTTGAAATTGCGGACTGTATCTATCAGATAGAGGATGGTGAAATCGTTGAAGAAGATTGACGTCAGGGCAAGTGTAGACAGATTGCGGAAATTTCATAACACAGGCAGGATGGAAGAGGATGCAGAGCAAAATGTGACGGTACCGGATGACGTAATGATAGAATGTGACAGTCTGGTAAAAATATACAAGACAAAGGACATTGAGGTACTGGCTTTACAGGGGCTGGATTTGACAGTAAAACGGGGAGAGCTGATGGCGATTATCGGAAATAGCGGCAGCGGAAAATCAACGTTTCTCAATATGATTGGCGGGTTAGACAGGCCATCGGCAGGGAAATTGTATGTAGACGGCAAAAATCTGTTTCAGATGAGTGAAGAGGAACTTGTGAAATATAAGCGCAGTACGGTTGGTTTTGTCTGGCAGAATAACGCAAGAAATCTGCTGCCTTACCTGACCGCATGGGAAAATGTAATGACGCCGATGCTCTTTACTTCGGGAGCAGCAGGAAGCAAAACAGCAGAGAAGAAAAAAAAGGCGTTAGAGCTGCTGTCTCTTGTGGGATTGGAGCACCGGGCAAACAGTAAGCTTAATCAGTTATCCGGTGGTGAGCAGCAACGTGTTGCTATTGCAATAGCACTTGCCAATGATCCAAAGCTTTTACTTGCGGATGAACCGACAGGGGCAGTAGACAGAAAGACATCGGACGTGATTTTGGATATGTTTCGCAAGCTTAATGAGAAGCTTGGTCTTACTATTGTTATTGTAACCCATGATAAGGAACTTGCAGGAAAGGTAAATCGTGTAATTTCTATCCGGGATGGGAAGACAAGCAGCGAGCGGATTATGAAAAATAATTATAGGGAAAAAATGGAAACGATGGACATAAACTGGAAAGAGGAGCAGACAAATCTGCAACAGATTCAGGAAGAATACGCAGTTTTAGACCGTGCCGGGCGTGTACAGATACCGTCTGAGCTGTTAAAAGAAATGGGAATGTCTGGGAATAAGGTAAGATTAGAACTTGTGAATGGTAAAATAGTTATTGAAAAACCAGAATAATCGTGGTATACTAGGGTGTACTGGGAAGACGAACATAGTTTCGCGTTTTGCTATTTTAAAAAGCTGGCTTGCGCAGCATGGCAGCTTTTGTTATATGTCTCTCCCAGAGAGGAGATGAGGGAGTTGAAGAATTATATGAGAGGATATTCAGGAAGAACGCGTAAAAGAAGAGCCTCTTACAAAAAGACAAATATTCTGTATGAGAATTCATATGGAGGATTTAGTATGAATTCCCGCAGGCGCAGGAGAAGAAAACTGTGGCCCGGCATATTAGCTGGTGCTGTTATTGCGATGATAGCGGTAGCTCTTATATGGAAAGGGGTCATGTTAAACAATGCCGGCAATTCCTCAGCGGAGAATACAGGTTCTGCTGTAGCAGCCCAGACAACACCGCAGTCGGCAGCATCTGGCACAGCTATGGATGAAGACGGTAAAGAAACGGTATCCAGAGCGGTACAGGGAGTTAAGCCACTGGATGAGAAAGCAATTTCCAAACCCAAGCCGAAACCGCGTTCCAAAGCGATTGCACTTACTTTTGATGATGGGCCGCATACGGAAAATACACCGAAAATATTATCTTTATTAAAAAAATATAATGCGCATGCGACATTTTTTGTTGTTGGCAACCGTGTGGCATCCGGGGCAGATTTGCTGAAAAAGGAACTGGAGATTGGATGTGAGATAGGGAACCATTCATGGGATCATGCCAATTTGAGTAAGATGCGAAACATAAAACAGGTAAATAAGAATTTAAATAAAACAAAAAAATTAGTAAAGAAATTGACAGGTTACGAAATTAAGATGACTCGTCCGCCTTATGGGGCGATAAGTTCCTTGATGCGCAAAAAAATGGATCAGCCGATGATACTTTGGAGTGTCGATACGCTGGACTGGAAATCAAGAAACGCAAAGGCTGTTTTGAAACAGGTGAAAAGGCAGGTAAAAGACGGGGCCATTGTTCTTGTGCATGATATCCATGGTTCAACGGCTGAGGCAATGGAGACGGTACTGCCATGGCTTGTGAAAAATGATTATGATATATTGACGGTATCGGAGTTGATGGAGCGCAAGGGGATAAAAATGAAAAACGGAAAAGCCTATTGCGATGGAAACTAACATGAGTGCTTGGCGCTCATGTTGTCGTAAAGTTCATAGAGTTTCTGTACGCCATTTTCTAAGACATAATAATGATGGATATAGGGCACAAGGAGAACAAGAAACAGAAATTCCAGCGGAAGGAGAAAAATCTGGTTAAGAAAGAGATTTGCGAGCAGTGTAATGACAGTGAGCAGGGCAAATAATATTGTAACCAGCAGATGTACCAGCCTTTCATGTTGAAAAAATGATATTTGTATGAGCAGCTCATGGCAGTGAGCTGCTCTTTCTTCGTTCGAGAGCTCCTTTTGCTGCAGGTTGCCATAATAATTCAGATAATATTTCATTCTCTTGCCCATGGAACATTCCTCCTTTGTGTTTGCCCTATTATATTACAAGGAAGCTCGCTGAAGCTCGCGCAGGTTATCAACCTCGCTGCGCATCGGTTGGTAACATTATATCACACTTGCGGAAAAGTGACAAATATGCTATGCTTTTTATGCGAGGTGACTTATTTATGTATTCTTATAATCCAAAATCGGATATTGCAGACGAGTTTATAAACGATGTAGAAATTCTTAACTCTTTAGATTATGCAGAAAAAAACAAAACCAATAAAGAAGAGATAGGCCGGATTTTAAATAAGGCCAGAGAAATGAAAGGAATTACCCACAGGGAAGCGGCGGTGCTGCTTGCCTGTGAGCTGGAGGATGAAAATAAGCAGATTCAAAATCTGGCAAAGGAAATTAAAGAGCGTTTTTATGGGAAACGGATTGTTATGTTTGCACCGCTTTATTTGTCAAACTATTGCATCAACAGCTGTGTATATTGTCCTTACCATATAAAAAACAAACATATAGCCAGAAAAAAACTGACCCAGGACGAAATCCGCCGGGAAGTAATCGCCCTTCAGGATATGGGGCATAAGCGTCTGGCAGTTGAGGCAGGGGAGGACCCTGTGAATAACCCGCTTGAGTATATATTAGAGAGCATTGATACCATTTACAGCATAAAACACAGGAATGGTGCCATACGCCGTGTCAATGTGAACATAGCTGCTACAACTGTAGAAGATTATAAAAAACTAAAAAATGCTGGAATAGGAACTTACATTCTTTTTCAGGAGACATATAATAAACAGGCATATCAGGAACTGCACCCGGCAGGGCCAAAGAGCGATTATAATTACCATACAGAGGCCATGGACCGCGCAATGGAGGCAGGAATTGATGATGTGGGATGCGGTGTTTTATTCGGATTGGATAAATACCGCTATGAGCTGGTTGGCCTTATTATGCACGCGGAGCATCTGGAGGCGAAATTTGGGGTAGGTCCGCACACCATCAGCGTACCGCGGGTATGTCCGGCAGATGATATTGATCCGTCTGAGTTAAATGCCATTTCAGATGATATATTCCAGAAAATTGTTGCCGTCATACGCATTGCGGTTCCCTATACGGGAATGATTGTTTCGACACGGGAGTCAAAAGAGAGCAGAGAGAAAGTTCTTTCTCTTGGAATCAGTCAAATCAGCGGCGGTTCTCGCACCAGTGTCGGCGGTTATGTCAAGGAAGAGCCGATGGAGGAAAATTCCGCTCAGTTTGATGTCACGGACCGCAGGTCTCTGGATGAGGTGGTAAACTGGCTGCTCGGGTTAGGATATATTCCGAGTTTTTGTACGGCATGTTACCGGGAAGGGCGTACAGGGGATCGTTTTATGAGCTTGTTAAAGTCGGGTCAGATTGTCAATTGCTGTCAGCCGAATGCTCTTATGACCCTAAAGGAGTATTTAGAGGATTATGCCTCAGCCGACACAAGGGAAAAGGGAGACAGGGTAATAAAGGAGCAGCTTGAGGTCATTACGAATCCGGTTGTACGGGAAAGAGCTGCGCAATATATTGCAAATATACAGTGCGGGCAGAGGGATTTCCGTTTTTGACTTTGCTGTATTATGTAGAACAGGAAAGGGGGAGCTATATAGCGATATGTTTTCCGGGCTTTTATGGAGGGGGGAGAGAAAGCAGGAAGATGTGGACAGAACGGCGCTGTTTGCAGACTTTAATCTGGATGTATGTATTTCCAAAATAAATTCCTTTGCCAGGGGATATGATTTATACGAATATTATCATACTATCCCGGAAAATACGGAGACGGTAGAATATCGGCGCATGATTACCAGTGATATGAAAAAATCATCGGTCCGGAGTGCTTTTTCCTGTTATGCGTCTGCAATAGAGCAGGTGAAGAAGCAGGAAAAGAACAGCAGCTACAGCCATCACACTGCGGAGAAGATGAAGTGGCATGCGGATGCTCTGTATCATTATTCTAATGCAGTAGAAGCACTATATTCCGCACTTCAGCAGACGGAAGGACTTACGTCGGCTATGCAGGAACTCGTACAGTATCTGGCAGAATATGTGGGAACAGCAGAATATAAAGAGTGGAAACAAAAATTAGAGCAGGTTCGGGAGGAACTGGACGGACAGCCTATTTATTTTACCGTGCAAAAGAACAAGGTGGTTGCGGCGGAGAAACAGGAGAAAGAGCCCTTTAATGTTAGGGTGCAGCGTGCTTTTCGCCTCATGCCGTCAAAGGAGGAGACCAGAGAGGAGTCCCGTCCCCTGACAGTTTTTGAAGAGAGGATGGCAGAGAGACTGATTCGTTCTATGGGGCAGAGACAGGCACTGTCAGTTCTTATGAAAGTCCAGATGGACAATTCTCTTTTGCAGCTGGCAGGTGATGTACAGTTTTTCCTTGCTTTTTTTGAATTTTGCAGATATATGGAGGAAAAAGGCTATTATTTTACGCTGCCGGAGACCGGGGAAAGACTGCTTGTGGAGAGCGGATATGATGCTGCAATGGCTGTTCAGAGTGAAAGACCGGTGATTGCCAATGACTTTGAGATTGGGGAAAAGGAGCGTTTCTTTGTGATTACCGGGGCGAACGGTGGCGGAAAAACGACATTTGCCCGAATGATTGGCCAGATTTTGTATTTTTCGCAGATGGGGTTATTAGTACCGTGTAAGAGGGCGGTGATTCCCCATTTTACGGATTTATTATCCCATTTTTCCGATGAGGAGAGTGAAAAGACGGGGCGTGGGAAACTCATGGAGGAGCTGACGAGGTTACAGCCTATGATGAGTGACACGCAGGAAAATATGTTTGTTGTGCTCAATGAACTTTTTACAACGGCAGCTACATACGATGCTGGCATTATGGGAAAACGTGTTCTTGAACATTTTGTGGAGAAAAACTGCTATGGCATATACGTGACACATATCCAGGCGTTAGCCGAGGCGGGAGAGGGTATTGTCAGTATGGTGGCAGAGCTCCAGCAGGACCATCATACCAGATCGTATAAAATCCAGCGTAAACCGGCGTCAGAGGGGGAATATGAAGATTCATTAATTACAAAGTATAATATGACTTATGAGCAGATGAAGAAGGTGATGCAAAATGGGGATTGAATTTTTTTATGAGGAGAAAAAAAGTTATTCCAATGCGCCGGATGTCATGAAAGACTTAAATCTCAATTTTATTGTGAGGAATATGGTAAATGACAAATATGGAGACGCCCCGTTTGTCGCAGAGGTTTTGCAGCACCCGTTGCGGGATGTGGCAGCTGTTAAAGAGAGACAGAAGTTGATTACAGCGGCCTGTGATAACAGTGAATCAGTGAAAAAACTGCGCCATATTATAGTAGATACATCGGAACATCTGGACAGGCAGCTGAAAGCAATTCTTGACTGCCGCGGAAAGCATATGACAACGGAAACGAATATCGGAACATATCTTGAGGCGGTCCGGCATCTTGTATTTGGGCTTGATAAGATATCTTCCAGTATGGAGCGGGAAAAAGAACTGTTTGCAGAGGGGCCCTTTAAGAATTTTTATAATAGTTTTTATAGCGAAGAGACAGAAGAGGAATTGGAAGAACAAAAATATCTGGTTACCCACTTAGACAGTTTTAAGGATAAAGGGGAAATCTTTTTTCAGTTATCGGTAGGAGAGGGCTTTCGTTTTCGGGATTTGCAGATTTTGGATGTGAGCGAGAAGGCAAAACGCATACAGACCGGTTTTTTTGCCTCAAGGAAAAATCCGGCTATTGTAGATGAAGAAGTGTATGACAGCAGTGTGGAGTTTATCAACAAAATAATACAGGAGCTGTTGGAGAGCTGCTATCCCTTTTTGCAGCGCTGGCAGGAGCTTTTGCATACAATGAAGCGGCAGATAATGTTTTTGCATGCCTGTGCCGGATTTTATGTGCGCAGCAAAGAGAAAGGAATGTATTTTTGTATGCCGGAAGAAGAGTGCAGGGAAGCGAAGAAACTATACGAATTGTCTCTTGCTTTACAGACCTTAACGCTTCCGGTCAGTAATACGGTTGCGATCTCAGAATATAAAGCAATTATTGTTACAGGAGCAAATCAGGGAGGAAAATCTACCTTTTTGCGGAGCCTTGGAATTGCCCAGGTTATGTGCCAGGCCGGGATGTATGTGCCGGCCTATGCGTATCCGCTTCATATCTATCAGGACATTTTTCCGCATTTTACAAGGCGTGAGGACAGCACGATGAATATGGGTAAATTTGAGGAGGAACTTCACCGTATGGGGGATATTCTGTTAAAATCAAGGCCGGATACATTATTTTTGCTCAATGAATCGTTTGCCACGACAACGGAAGTAACTGCTTTTCAGATTGCCATGGACCTTTTGCATGCCGGTATGGAGACCAAACGTACCATATGGATGGTAACTCATATCACGACATTTGCCAAGGCCCTTTTCGGTGAAAATATTAATTCAATACTGTTTTTGTCTGCCGGAAGGAAGAAGAATACAGGGGAACTGCAGTACCGCATGGTGGAGAAGCCGCCGGAGGATACAAGTTATGGACTTGAGCTGTACGAGGAAATGATAAAAAGCTGACTCAATAATGAGTCAGCTTTTTGTTACAACCTATTGTAATTCCTAACCTTTTACATAAATATATATAAAAATTAGTCCATTCAAATCCGATTATAACTTAGTTACGTTTGCAGCCTGAGGACCTTTCTCGCCATCGATTACTTCAAACTCTACTTCATCGCCTTCGTCTAATACTTTGAAGCCGTCCATCTGCAGAGCAGAAAAGTGTACGAATACGTCGTTTCCCTCTTCATCCGAAATAAATCCGAATCCTTTTTTGGCATTAAACCATTTCACTGTTCCTTTCATGAGTATGCCTCCTAAAATATTTTTTAACACTCCTCTACCATACCATAAGTCAGGTTAAAAGTCAAAAAGAATTTTTGTTTTGCAAAAGAATTTTTGCAATGCTTTTGCATTGTCGGTAAAAATATGATACTGTATAAATACCCTAAGATAATGCAAAATAAGAAAAAGTAGATGAATAAGTGAGGATATAAAAATGAATGTGAAAAATTGCAGTGCATATGAATTGATGGAAAAACAGGAACTTACGGATCAGAATGGTATAGGATATCTGCTGCGCCATAAGAAAACGCAGGCAAAGGTGGCATTGATTGAGAATGACGATGAAAATAAAGTATTCACCATAGGATTCCGCACACCGCCAAAGGATTCTACAGGAGTAGCCCATATTGTGGAACACACCGTTTTGTGCGGCTCTAAGCAGTTCCCGGTAAAGGACCCTTTTATAGAGCTGGCAAAGGGTTCATTGAATACGTTTTTAAATGCTATGACATATCCGGATAAAACGGTTTATCCGGTGGCCAGCTGTAATGCAAAAGATTTTCAGAATCTGATGCATGTATATCTGGATGCAGTCTTTTATCCCAATATTTATAATGAAGAGAAAATTTTCCGGCAGGAGGGATGGCATTATGAGCTGGAAAACCTGGATGCCCCCCTGAAATATAATGGAGTAGTCTATAATGAGATGAAAGGGGCATATTCCTCACCGGACAGGCTTTTGATAAGCAGTATTAAGCATTCTCTGTTCCCGGATTCTCCTTATGGTGTGGAGTCGGGCGGTGATCCAATGGATATTCCATCACTTTCTTATGAAGATTATCTTGATTTCCACAGCCGTTACTACCATCCATCCAACAGCTATATTTATCTGTATGGTGATATGGATATGGAAGAAAAGCTGAACTGGATAGACAAGGAGTACCTGAGCAATTTTGATTATCTTGAAGTAGATTCAGAGATTGATTTGCAGCCTGCTTTTTCTGAGCCAAAGGAGGAGTACGGTTTTTATTCTGTCACAGAGGGTGAGGATACTGAAGGCAAGGCATATTTCAGTTGTAACTATGTCTGCGGCGTTTCCCCGGATCGCGAATTGTACCGCAGTATCTGGGTGCTTGAACATGTGCTGGTAGAGGCAGTAGGGGCACCGGTGAAACAGGCACTTCTGGATGCAGGCATTGGAAGTGAAATCAGCAGTGTATATGAGGAATCAACGAAACAGCCCTGGTTTTCGATTGTGGCAAAGGATGTGAAAATGGAGCAGAAAGAGGAATTTTTGCGCATTGTCCGCGAAACATTGACTGACCTTGCAGAAAACGGACTGAATAAAAATTCTGTTCTTGCCGCGATACAAGCGATGGAGTTTCAGTACAGGGAGGCTGATTTTGGTTCTTATCCAAAAGGGCTTATGTATGGCCTTCAGATGTTTGACAGCTGGCTTCACGATGAGAGCAAGCCTTTTATCCATATTCATGAAGATGGGATATTTGATTATTTGAAAAAACAGGCTGAGACTGATTATTTCGAGCAGTTGATAAAAAAATATTTTCTTGATAATACCCACACAAGTTTTGTCAGTATTCAGCCAAAGGTGGGACTGACCGGACTGATAGAACAAGAGGAGCGGGAGAAGCTTGCACGGTATAAGGAGACGTTGACGAATGAGGAGCTAATGGAGCTTGTGAAAGAAACAAAAGAGTTGAAAATATATCAGGAGGAACCGACGCCGCCGGAGAAGCTTGCCTGTATTCCGATTCTGTCAAGAGAAGATATTGAAAAAAATACGCAGCCATTATTCAACGAAGAACGCCAGATGGATGGTTGTCCGGTACTTTTTCATAATATTTTCACGAACGGCATAAATTATCTGCGTTTTGGCTTTGATATTATGGACTTAAAGGAGTATGCTCCCTATATTTCTCTTCTGACGGAGTTGATCGGTTTTGTTGATACTGATAAACATGATAAACTGGAACTCAGTAATGAGATCCTTCTCCATGCAGGCGGTCTTGGATTGTCTGTTACCACTTATAAAAAGAAAAAGAGTGGTGGATATTCTATTATTTTGGAAGTGACGACAAAAGTACTTTATCCGGAAACCGGTTATGTGCTTGGTCTTTTGCAGGAAATTCTCACTACGTCGCATATTTGGGATGAAAAGCGACTGCGGGAAGTGATTGGCGAAGTGCGCTCGGATTTACAGATTAGCCTGCAGTCTTCCGGCAATGTGACGGCGACCGGGCGTGCTATGTCCTATCTTGCCGAGCATATGTATTACAGGGAGCAGTTTAAAGGAGTGGCGTATTATGATTTCCTCTGTGACCTGGAAGCACATTTTGAGGAGAAAAAGGAGAATCTCATAAAGGTATTAAAAACTCTGGCAGAAACAATTTTTGTGAAAGAGCGGATGTCAATCGGAATTACGGCAGATGAAAAGGGATATGCCGAGTTGGATAAGTCTCTGGGAAACCTTGCCAGTGGACTGCCTGACGAGGCCAGTTTGCAAAAGATTGAGCCGGATTGGAAAATTTCAAAACCTGCGGATAATGAGGGATTTAAGACAGCCGGCAAGGTGCAGTATGTTGCACGTGCCGGAAAATTCTCAGACAGGGGAGTGAATTATAGCGGGATTTTTAAAGTTGTCAAGACAATTCTCAGTTACGACTATTTATGGAATGAGGTTCGTGTGAAAGGTGGAGCTTACGGTGTTATGTGTTTATTTGCGGAAGAGGGAATTGGTTACCTTGTTTCCTACAGAGACCCGAACCTGTCAGAGACAAATGATGTATTTTGTTCTGTTCCGGGGTATTTGAGAGATTTTGATGCCAGTGAGTCAGATATGATGAAATATATTATTGGGACAGTCAGCGATATGGACCGTCCGCTGACGCCGAGGGCGAAGGGGGAGCGCTCTTATGCTGCCTATATGTCAGAGACAACAATAGAGGATAAACAGAGAGAACGTGATGAAGTGCTGGCTGCCGATAAGGAGAAAATAAAGGAAGCAGCTAAAATGGTAGAGGCATTATTAAGTGATAACTGTATTTGTGTTCTTGGAGGTGAAGAGAAAGTGGAGCAGGCAAAAGAACTGTTCCATTCCGTACGGACATTAGTGTGAAAAAATAGGGGGTAAATAATGGAAAAAGTATTCAAATCAGGTTTTGTAACATTGGTTGGAAGACCGAATGTAGGGAAATCTACATTGATGAACCAGATGATAGGGCAGAAAATTGCTATTACGTCTCCAAAACCGCAGACAACGAGAAACCGGATTCAAACGGTGTACCATGATGAGAGGGGACAGATTGTTTTTGTTGATACTCCGGGGATTCACAAAGCAAAAAACAAGCTGGGTGAATATATGGTAAATGCAGCAGAGCGAACCTTTGAGGAGGTTGACTTGATATTATGGCTGGTAGAAGCAACGACTTTTATCGGCAAGGGGGAAAAGTATATTGCAGAGCAGTTGAGAAAAGCCCGCGTCCCGATTATCCTTGTTATGAACAAAATTGATACTGTTAAAAAGAATGAGATTTTGGAGTGCATTGCGGCATATAAAGATTTAATGGATTTTGCGGAAATTGTTCCGGTGTCTGCGCGAACAGGAGAGAGCGTTGACCATCTGATTCAGACAATGTTCAGCTATCTGCAGGAGGGGCCGCCGTATTATGATGAAGATACAGTGACAGACCAGCCGCAGCGCCAGATTGTGGCAGAGTTGATTCGTGAAAAAGCGCTTCGGGTATTATCAGAAGAAATTCCACACGGAATTGCAGTGTCTGTGGAACGGATGAAAAAACGTCCGGGAAGAAAAAACTTCTATGATATTGATGCAACAATTATCTGTGAAAAAGATTCTCATAAGGGAATTATCATTGGCAAACAGGGCAGTGTTTTAAAGAAAATCGGCTCGGACGCAAGAGTTGAGATAGAGGATATGCTGCAGGCCAGGGTGAATTTGAAATTATGGGTTAAAATTAAAAAGAATTGGCGGGATAGTGACTTTTTGCTGAAAAATTTCGGATACAGCGAAAATGAGGGTGTTTAAGTTTATGGAAGATAGTACCATGGGAGGAACTGTATAGGGCTTCCTGCGCAGGGATATCCTAACAGCATACAAATTCAACAAAGTTGAAAAATTCAACAAAATTGAAAAATTCAACAAAGTTGAATTATAAATTACATGCTGGAGGAAATCATGAGAAACGAAGAACAGTGGACAACATTTACCCAAACTGGACGGGTATCGGATTATCTGGCGTATGCCAGTGACAGGCAGCAAATGGAAAACCGCGGGGAAAATGCGGCGAGAGAAGAGGGGCGACGGCGTGAAGGAACATGTGAAGGGAATGGTACTTTCGGCAGCAACCATTGGTGAGTACGACAAACGTGTAGTACTGCTGACGAAGGAACGAGGGCGGATATCTGCTTTTGCAAGGGGGGCAAGACGTCCCAAAAGTCCGCTCTCGGCATCAACAGAGCCATTTACCTTTGGTGAGTTCTACATTTACCGGGGACGGGACTCTTACTCCATAGAACAGGTTGAGGTAAAAAATTTTTTCCCGGCACTCAGATTGGATTTGGATAATCTGTATATGGCCTTTTATTTTTGTGAAGTGGCGGAATATTTTACACGGGAGGGCATGGAGGCAACAGCGGAGCTGAATCTTTTGTATTTATCTCTGCGGGCGCTCTTAGTGCCCTCGATTCCAAGAGAGCTCGTGCGTTACATATTTGAGTTTCGTATTCTTTTTATTGAAGGCGAGGCCCCGCGCATTTTTTCATGCATCCGTTGTGAGAATACGGAGAAACTGCATCACTTTTATGTAAAGGAAGCAGGGATTGTCTGTGATTCCTGTTATGACGGCAAGTCGGGAGTTACTATTTCAGAAACTGCAATCTATACACTTCAGAGGATTCTCTCGTCACCCATTGAAAAATTGTTTACCTTTACGGTAGGAGATAATGTACTGCGTGAACTTAAAATTGTAATCGGGGCGTATTTTGATGCCCGTACCGATAAAAAATTTACTTCCCTGAACATGCCGGGGCTGGATTTATGACTTGAAAAAAAACTTTTCTAATAGTACAATGATGGATAAGTTTGATTAAACAGAGAATATTGGAGGATAGCAGAATGGAAAAGACAATGGAAAAGATTGTAGCATTGGCGAAGAATCGTGGATTTATTTATCCGGGTTCAGAAATATATGGCGGTTTGGCAAATACATGGGATTACGGAAATCTTGGCGTAGAATTAAAAAATAATGTAAAAAAGGCATGGTGGCAGAAGTTTATACAGGAAAATAAATATAATGTCGGCGTGGACTGTGCTATTTTAATGAATCCGCAGACCTGGGTGGCCAGTGGACATCTGGGTGGTTTTTCTGATCCGCTGATGGACTGCCGGGAATGTCATGAGCGTTTCCGCGCGGACCAGTTGATTGAAAGCTTTTCAGAAGAGAATGGAATTGAGCTGGACGGCTCTGTAGACGGCTGGGATAAAGAAAAGATGGAGGGATTCATTGAAGAACATAATGTGAAATGTCCAAGCTGCGGCAAACATAATTTTACAGAAATCCGTCAGTTTAATCTTATGTTTAAAACTTTCCAGGGTGTGACAGAGGATGCCAAAAATACGGTTTACCTCCGCCCGGAAACGGCGCAGGGGATATTTGTCAATTTTAAGAATGTACAGAGGACATCCCGTAAGAAAGTTCCGTTTGGTATTGGTCAGATAGGAAAATCGTTCCGAAATGAAATTACACCGGGGAATTTTACTTTCCGTACCCGTGAATTTGAACAGATGGAGCTGGAGTTTTTCTGTGTTCCGGATACAGACCTTGAATGGTTTGCTTATTGGAAAGATTTCTGCATTAACTGGCTTCAGAAACTCGGCATAAAAGAAGAGGAAATGCGTGTCCGTGACCATGATAAGGAAGAGCTTTCTTTCTATAGCAAGGCAACCAGTGACATCGAATTTCTGTTCCCGTTTGGCTGGGGTGAGCTCTGGGGAATTGCTGACCGGACAGATTATGACCTGACCCAGCATCAGAATACATCCGGTGAGGATATGAGTTATTTTGATGATGAGCGGAAAGAAAAGTATGTTCCGTTTGTCATAGAGCCTTCTCTGGGTGCTGACCGTGTGACGCTTGCTTTTCTCTGCAGCGCTTATGATGAGGAGGAAATTGGTGAAAATGATGTGCGGACGGTACTTCATTTCCACCCGGCTCTGGCACCGGTAAAAATCGGGGTACTTCCTCTTTCTAAAAAACTAAATCAAAATGCAGAAAAAATATATGAGGAGTTGTCCAAATATTATTTCTGTGAATATGATGACCGTGGGAATATTGGAAAGCGGTACCGCAGGCAGGATGAGATTGGTACGCCGTATTGTGTCACTTATGATTTTGATTCTGAGGAAGATCACATGGTAACGGTTCGTGACCGTGATACAATGGAACAGGAACGCGTGGAAATCAGCAAGTTGAAAGAATATTTTGAAGGAAAATTTGAGTTTTAATTTATGAAAAAAAGAGATTATTCAAAGAAGCAGATGGCAGCTATTATTATTATCAGTTTTGCTGTAATCGTGCTTGCTGTTGTTTTGAACCGGGTTCATCCGGTGGGGAATAAAGACAAACAGGATGCCGTTTCGTCCGGGGCGGTTTCAGAGTCTGCCATACCGCAGAAAGCGTCCGCTGAGGCAAAGAAAACGCCAGCTCCCGAAGAACACATTGCAACCTTTTTACAGGGACCGAAGTCATGGAAACAGCGGCTGGACTGGTCCGGCGAGTGGGGCGAGGAATATTATGATGGCGGGAAATTTGGCGGGTTTGGCTGCGGTCTTTGCTGTATGGCCAACTTATATACATCTCTGACCCCTTATCAGTGTTCGCCTTTGGATATGTACCGTTATGCCAAGAAGAAGAGTGGCTACGGCGGAGGCAGTGCCATTGACTGGGGGTATATGAAGGAGACACTGCGTTGTGCGGGGATTACAAGCGATGTGTGGAAAAAGCCTTCTTCTTATGAGGATTTCCAGAGAAAGGCAAAAGAAAGCCTTGCTCTGTTAGTAGTTGTGAGCAGCTGGGACAGTACGTGCTATTGGCAGAATACGCCAGGTCATTATGTTACACTGTTTCTGTATGATGAAGAGAAGGATACTGTTTTTTTGGCAGATTCCGGTGATCCGAACCACAATCGCAGGAGGATTCCTTTAAAGAAGATATACCGCTCTTTAAAAACTGCAAATCGGTGGCAGTTTTTGGAAGTGTCTGCATATAATGAAAAAGAAGATAAATGGAGGCATCAAGGGTTTGGTGGCAGTTGTGTTCTGCCGGATGGATGGGGTAAGACCAGGAAAATGTGAAAATTTTGTGAAAAAATGTCGCAATTTTTATTGCATTATCCGCATGCTTATGATAGAATAAATTCTAGTCAGTGCCTGTAGTTCTTAAGGGCACAGCTGTTATGTAAAGCTATACATAGCAGAGGAAATATTGAAGGAGGTATAAAGAAATGCTGAAGGAAAGAAATGTTGTAACTGTGATTCTTCTTTCTATTGTCACATGCGGTATTTATGCTCTTTACTGGACTTATGTGACTATGGATGCACTTGACAAGGAAGGTCAGGCAAGTAACATGCCGGTTATTGCACAGTTCCTGCTTCTTTTTGTGTATGTTGGCTACATTCTGTTTGGTATCAATGCAGATGCTAACATCAACGCGATTAAAGAGAAAAAAGGTGTTGCAACAGCAGACAACAAAGTGTTGTGGCTGATTCTTGGACTTGTGTTCCCAATCGCATTGATTGCTTTGATTCAGAATGAAATCAATCAGCTTGTTTAAGAAAAAGTTATGTACATAAAAAACGGCTGTCGGCTTATGTCGGCAGCTGTTTTTTGCAATTATATGAAAGATGCTGCCGATGTTCCAGCAGCACTCGGGGCTGTCAGCGGGAACCCCAAGTAGAAAAATTTGGATTTTTTGGGAAAAAGTTCTTTTCTATCCCAACGATATGTGTTACAATGAGAGCAGCAAACTCATACGGTTGCGCTATTTTTTGTGCCTTGTTTTAGGCAGGGCCATGGACAGGCAACCGTATGGCAGATTCACAATAATATATAGGAGGAAATAATAAACATGGCAACAAAATGGGTTTATTTGTTCAGTGAAGGCAATGCGGACATGCGTGAGCTCCTTGGCGGTAAGGGTGCAAACCTCGCCGAGATGACAAGCCTGGGCCTTCCGGTACCGCAGGGATTTACGATTACAACAGAGGCATGTACACAATACTATGAAGATGGCAGAGAAATCAACGATGAGATTCAGGGCCAGATTAATGAGTACATTGTTAAAATGGAAGAGATTACAGGAAAGAAATTCGGTGACAAGGAGAACCCGCTTCTTGTATCAGTACGTTCCGGTGCCCGTGCATCCATGCCAGGTATGATGGATACGATTCTGAACCTTGGCCTGAATGAAACAGTTGTAAACGTTATTGCTGAGAAATCCGGCAATGCGCGTTGGGCTTGGGATTGCTACCGCCGTTTCATCCAGATGTATTCTGACGTAGTAATGGAAGTAGGAAAGAAATATTTTGAAGAACTGATTGATAAGATGAAAGCTGACCGCGGAGTACAGCAGGATGTTGATTTGACGGCGGATGATTTAAAAGAGCTTGCCAACCAGTTTAAAGCAGAATATAAAGAGAAAATTGGTGCTGATTTTCCGGATGATCCGAAAGAGCAGTTGATGGGAGCTATCAAAGCTGTATTCCGTTCATGGGATAATCCACGTGCCAATGTATACCGCCGTGACAATGATATTCCATACTCATGGGGTACTGCTGTCAATGTACAGTCCATGGCATTTGGTAATATGGGGGATGACTGTGGTACTGGTGTTGCCTTTACCCGTGACCCTGCTACAGGAGAGAAGAAACTGATGGGTGAGTTCCTGAAGAATGCTCAGGGTGAAGACGTAGTTGCCGGTGTTCGTACACCGATGCCGATTGCCCAGATGGAGCAGGAGTTCCCAGAGGCATTCAGTCAGTTTAAAGATGTTTGTTCTACACTGGAAAACCACTACAGAGATATGCAGGATATGGAATTTACAGTAGAGAATAAGAAACTGTACATGCTTCAGACACGTAATGGTAAGAGAACAGCACAGGCTGCTTTAAAGATTGCCTGTGACCTTGTAGATGAGGGTATGAGAACAGAGGAAGAGGCTGTTGCTATGATTGATCCTCGTAATCTGGATACCCTTCTTCATCCACAGTTTGATGCTGCTGCATTGAAAGCAGCTACTCCAATGGCAAAAGCACTTGGAGCTTCTCCTGGAGCTGCCTGCGGTAAAATTGTATTTACAGCAGAGGATGCAGAGGAGTGGAACGCACGCGGTGAGAAAGTTGTACTTGTTCGTCTGGAAACTTCTCCGGAAGACATTACCGGTATGAAAGCTTCCCAGGGTATCCTGACAGTTCGTGGTGGTATGACAAGCCATGCGGCCGTTGTTGCACGTGGTATGGGTACATGCTGTGTATCCGGCTGTGGCGATATTAACATGGATGAAGAAAATAAGAAATTTACACTTGCCGGAAAAGAGTTCCATGAAGGAGATCCGATTTCCATCGATGGTTCCACCGGTAACATTTATGATGGCATTATCCCAACGGTAGATGCTACGATTGCCGGGGAGTTTGGCCGTATCATGGGATGGGCAGATAAGTTCCGTACAATGAAAGTGCGTACAAATGCAGATACGCCGGCAGATGCTAAGAAAGCACGTGAGCTTGGCGCAGAGGGTATTGGTCTCTGCCGTACGGAGCATATGTTCTTCGAGGAAGACAGAATTGCTGCTTTCCGTGAAATGATTTGTGCAGATACGGTAGAAGAGCGTGAGGCAGCCCTTGAGAAGATTCTTCCTTATCAGCAGGGAGATTTTAAAGCTCTGTATGAGGCTCTTGAAGGAAATCCGGTTACGATTCGTTTCTTGGATCCACCGCTTCATGAGTTTGTTCCTACAGAGGAAGCAGACATTAAGAAACTGGCAGACGCTCAGGGCAAATCCGTTGAGGATATCAAAGCTATTATCGCTTCCCTGCACGAGTTCAACCCGATGATGGGACACCGTGGATGTCGTCTTGCCGTTACCTATCCGGAGATTGCCAAGATGCAGACAAAAGCTGTTATCCGCGCCGCAATCGAGGTTAAGAAAGCACATGCTGACTGGAATGTAAAACCGGAAATTATGATTCCGCTTGTTGGAGATGTAAAAGAGTTAAAATATGTGAAGAAGTTTGTTGTTGATACAGCAGATGCTGAAATTGCAGCTGCAGGCATCAGCCTTGAGTATGAAGTAGGTACGATGATTGAGATTCCACGTGCCGCTCTTACTGCGGATGAGATTGCCAAAGAGGCCGACTTCTTCTGCTTCGGTACCAACGACCTTACTCAGATGACATTCGGGTTCTCCCGTGATGACGCTGGTAAGTTCCTGGATGCTTACTATGATGCAAAAATCTTCGAGAACGATCCATTTGCTAAGCTTGACCAGACTGGTGTCGGCAAACTGATGGAGACAGCCCTGAAGCTTGGAAAACCTGTAAACAGTAAACTTCACTGTGGTATTTGTGGCGAGCATGGCGGAGACCCATCTTCTGTAGAATTCTGCAATCAGATTGGTCTTGATTATGTATCCTGTTCACCGTTCCGTGTGCCGATTGCAAGACTGGCAGCAGCACAGGCGGCGATTGCACAGAAGTAGGCAATTCCTCTTAAAAAGAGGAATCTGAAAAGTCTTGAATTTATGGGATTTTGAGGGGTGTCTGATTTCTCAAAGTCAGTATAAGAAAGTATAAAAAACAGTCCATTCAGAGGATAAATCTCTGCGTGGACTGTTTTTTGCTGTTATCTAGTTCTGGAAAGGCAGTCATTATCCCTGCCAAGGCTGACCAGTGTTATAGTGATAACAGCCTGTGAATGGGAAGTTGGTGATGACACGTTCGATGGCAACTCCGCCTTTGTTGAAGAGGTAATCATGGTAATAAAGACCATGACCTGAGAAGGAGTTGTCAATGATGTGTTTGATGTGTAGATCTTTAGTGCCGTAAGTATCCTTATGAGAATAGACTTTTTCATGTTTGTCTGTTATTCGACAACAGAAGATGAAGTACCCGTTGAAATTAATCGTAGCTTTGGCGATGTTTTCAAAATCTTCTATTGAGAAATCTGTTTCATATCCCTTTGTTTTAGGGTATGGCGGGTCAACAAAAAGAAGGTGCTTTTTTCTGTTGTATCTCTTTATAATATCAAGGGCATCCTCATTATGTATGATAACCTTTTTGTCAAAGCTTTGGAAGTTCCAGAGACAGTCTAGATAAATTCTATATTTCTCCATCGCATTCTTGTCGTATTCAATCAGGTTACTTTCATTCAATCCCCCACGAGATTTGCTACAGTAGTTGATGAAAAGATACTTGGCAGCAATATCAGGAAGGATATCATTTACTGATGAATTTTCATATTTCTGAATTACAGTTTTTGCCTCCTCATAGGTTGCCTGATTAGGAAAGATGAGGTGTTTGGACTTGTTTTGGATACAGAAAACTTTTGCCGAGGGGGCGGATACGATAAAGTATGCCTTATGGGGCTTCCGAAATTATGACTCCACGGTTGAGCTGTATGACGGGATAAGGGTTCTGGAAGAATTTTTGAAAGAAGTGAAGCAACCTTATGAGACAGGCAGTCTGTATGTGAGGTATGAAGAATATGAAAACGGCGAAAAGATAACAAGAGAAGAAAGGGTGGATAAAGATGATCAGGCTGTATCAGTGGCAGATTGAAAGAGTGGAAGGTAACCAGTGTGTTGCGGAGGGGTATGTGTCAGGGCATCCCAGACTGTCAGATGGCACTCATATCCATACAAGTGTTTTGGTTCAGGTGACAGTGGATACCGAGGGGTACAGTCTCCTGCTGGTCACCCATTCGGGTAATCATTACTGCCTTGCCGGTGGGGATATCTGTACAGAGAAGTGGGAGAGAACCGACAAAAACCTCAATTTATTTGGGGTATCATCCTTTGGAAAGTGTGCAGTTGCAGATGCTGTCCGAAAAAAAGAAAAAATGGGTAAGGAGCTGGAAAAGAGGCTTTCAGAAAATGAACTGTTCCTCATGATGCTGGGCGAGAGATGCACAGAGGCATTTTTTCAAGGATTCCGGGGGTATTATCCATGAGCTGGATGTAAAGGTTCACATAGGGATGTTTCAGGACAGCATTTTATGTACCAGGACAGGCGTCGCAGATTTCAGGTATTTCCCCCAGGGACTGGGAACTCCTGAAATAGAAACTTACCATGTTTCTTCCAATATAGAAAGAATCCATCTTTATAATATGGGAACTTCGGACATTCTTTTTAATAAAGAAATTCTGTGCAGGGTGCAGGAGATCACGACAGTGGATAAGGGGGATTTTGGAGGAGAAGGGCTTTTCAGTCCTGATGTGTATGATGGGAAATGCCTGCTCTCTGGGGGTATTGAACAAGAATAGGCGGTGGGTAAGGGCTGGCTGTCAGAGAGCTGGCTCTTTTATATTTTTTGTGAGGATTTTTGATTTCATACTGAAATATTTTTCTTGTTGTGTTATCATAATAAGTAAGAAAAACTTTGAGAGGCGGTGGTATTATGACAGAGCGATTAACTTGGCAGGAGATTCAGACGCAGTATCCTGATCAGTGGGTTGGTCTGGTGGAAGTCAAGTATTTGAATGATGATGGTGTGTCGATTGAATCGGCAGTTGTGAAATATACAGATTTGTCAAAAGGGGAGCTTACGAAGCGTATGCTGGATGGAGAGATTATTTCAAGATATACGACACCAGATAATGTCTTTCAACTGGGTATGGTGGAGGTACATGGATGAAACAATTTACATTAAGATTAGATGCCAGACAGCAGAGACCTGTAGTGGCATTAAAGAATGGCTTGTCTGCACTTTTTGATACAGGAGCCTATTTCCCGGTATGGACTGATTCAGAAGAAACGCTGGTGTCAGGAATGGGAGGCATATTGGTAAAAAAGGGTGTTCCTTTTACTGGGTTTGGGGGTACTGCCTATGGTAACCTTTATCAGGTAACACTGGAGGTTGGCGGACTGATATTTCCTAATATGCACATAATTGCCAATGATGAGCTGGAACTGTCTTTTAATCTTATTTTAAGTGCTACCATGTTCCAGCATCTGATTTATGAGATTGATGATAAGAACCATAAACTAAATATTACTCTGCCGCAGGGAGAAAGTAATGTGAGAAATCTGAAGATAGAGGATAAGAATGGACATCTGCATGTATTATGCAATTCCATGAGCGAATAAATTCTACGAGCAGGATTTCTCTGCAGGGAAAAGGAACCGGGGCTGATTGTCTGTTGACAGTTGGCTCTTTTTTGTGTGTGCAGAAATATGGAAAAGGGGTAGTACGCTAGATGGTTGAATAAGGAAAAAAAGTAGTATGAAAAAAGGACATTTATTGCCAGATACAGCATAGTGAACAAAGAAAAGGAATTATTTTCGTCAGTTTAGCCCCTGCCCCAAATGCTGGAGCAGAGCTAAGATACAGATCCATAAGGCGAAAAATGGGGTATATAATCTGATCGTTGTTTGTGAGGTGAGCCGGTTTATGCGTAATGCCAAACTTGTTTTGGATTTGGTGGATGAACTGATAGAGCATGGAGTTGAAGTATACTTTGTGAATGATGGCATTTGGACATATAATACGGATGATTATTTTAAATTCACGATTATGGCTCAATATGCGGAGCAGGAATCACGAAAGATTTCAGAGCGTGTTTTTTCAGGTCAGGCAATGAGATTTATCGGGAAATGGACGGGCATATCTTAGATCAGTTTACCCTGAAAGGGATATATGAAAATTAGCTGTCTGAAAGTCGGCGGGCGCACATGGTGATTGCTTTGATTATAAACCAGTTTCCAATCCGTAGAACAACAGGCCGCCACATATGAACTTAGCCATATTGGTATGGACTTTTTTTCAGCCGAAGCATTATCAGGAAATCTGCTCAAACTCATTGCTGTTTGATGAGGCAGTCATAAAGTCTTTTCGTGAGGATAGCAGCCGGAACCGGAAAAGATATGCAGGCATGATTGTATTAAGCGTTTTGCTGTTCTTCTTTGGATCGGAATTTATATTTATGGCGAAAGATATCGTGGGAAGCGAAGTGTGCAATGCCTTGGACTGGCTGATAGATGCTGCGGCAGTTATGCTATTGATCATGGCGGGTATGTCAATCCATGCGGAAAATATCATTGCACAGAATACAGAGTATATTCATAAGAAAAATTCACGCGGTAAGTTTGCATGGTTTTATGTAGCTTTGCCTGCAACAGTTCTGGCAGTGGTGGTAGGGATTGTCACAAATGCGTGGAGTCCAGTTTTCCCAATCATATTCCTGTTTTGTGTATTGCTGATAACTGTCTGCAAACTTCTTATAGAAAAGAGGGAATCTAAATGAAGAATATAATTTTATTTATACTGATGGTTATTCTGATCACCATAGGATTGGCTGGCTGTGGTGTAGACCAGAGTGACAAAGGAAAAGATTTACAGGGACTTTCACAGATAGAAATATATTCAAGTGATGGACATTTGGTCAATACTATTTTGGATGAAGAAATTCTCAGCCAGTTTAATAACTTAAATTATACGGACATTCCGTCTGATACCGATGAGGAGATGGACGCACTGGAGAGTAAAATTGGAGACCTTAACATAATATGCACAATTATTTCCTACAAAACACCTGTGGCTGCCTATAATGATGGAAGTTTAGAAAAATTGATGGAACTGACGGTATATGAAGATTCAAATATCATAAAAGAACAGATTGCCCCGGAAACAATAAAGGGAGGATATGCTCCCGAAGAGTTTTTGACATTTTATGTTACTGTATCAGATGAAGATAAAAATTTTATTCTGTCATTGGTGGAATTAAACAAAGATTCTTATGTATTCAAGATACCGAAAAGCAGATTAAATGCTGCGTTGGAACACGCTATTGTTGTTCCGAAAAAGGACTGTCTGCTCTTGGATCGGGGGCAAACCAAGGGGAATGGAGAAGAAAGATAAACTCCCTTATCTTGAGTCGGACGAATATTTCCCGAATGGCTATACATTAGAGACACTGGCATATACCAAGGCATGGAGAACGGAAAAAAATATCCGGATGCTTGCGGATGCGCTGAACCATATAAACAAGATTATGAAACCGGACAATCAGATGCATGTAAAGGTAAAAAGCAGGTATTATGCGCCCTGCTTTGCGCTTGTGACGCCGGTCCGGGCATTTGATCGGGACTGCGATTTAACATTTTGGGCAGTACAGTTTAATGAAATAGTCTGTAAGAATTCACAGGGGTTATCTTGAGAAAAGGGGTTTCAATATGGAACAATGGAGACTGTGTTCCGCATGTAGAAAGGAAATTGTGAACGGATACCGGCACCTGATGGGTGAAAAAATATGGTTGCCAATATCGGGAAATCTCCTTATAATGTAAGTGCTACACAGGTTCATGGCAATTTTTATTTTATGTGCAGGGAGGAACTTCGGAGGGGATGCAGGAGTGGCTGAAAATCGCGGTTTGTGAGGATGAGGACGCGCAGAGGGATTACATCTGTGCATTGGTAGAACGGTGGGCGGAGAAGAAAGGGATTCCGTGTGAAACGGCCGGATATGTCAGCGCCGAACAGTTGATGTATTCGTTTGACGGAGATCTTCCCTATCAGGTGTATATCCTGGATATACAGATGGGGAAAATGAACGGCATGGAACTGGCGCGAAAGATTCGGGCGGCGGATTCCCGGGCGGCCATTCTTTTTCTGACTGGTGTAAAAGACTACGCGATCGAGGGATATGAAGTGGGAGCTGTCCGATATTTGCTGAAACCGGTTAAAGAGGATGAGTTTTTCCACATTATGGACGAGGTGGCGGAAAAAGAAAATGAGATGAGTGTAGAATGCTTTTTGCTGGAAACGGGGACGAATATACAGAGGATTCCGTTTCAGGATATTTGGTACGTCGAATCACAGGGGCATTATGTGCAAATGGCTTACGGGGATCAGAAGGTGCAGTGGAAATCAAGCTTTGGCAGCGTGCAATCTGTGTTTGAGGAGCATGGGTTTGTGATGACAAGGAGGGGCGTACTTGTTAATTTATGCAGGGTCTCGCGTGTCGGAAAGACCGAGTGTATACTTGATAACGGTGCGCGCGTACCGGTCAGCAGAAATCAGTATAAAGCGGTAAATGAGGCGTTTATCCGGTATTACAATAATCGAAGGGAATGATGTAGCGTGCAGATGGGCGTTGGAATTGCTGCCTGGATTTTGACAGTAGTGCTGGCGGTAATTATAACTACTTATGTAGTAAGAAAGCGGGAAGAGGAATTGTTTGGTGACTACCAGGATAAAATCCTTAAAACCCAGCGAGAGGAAGTACAGAACATTTATAAGACGATGCGCGGGTGGCGGCACGATTACCATAATCATATGCAGAAGATTAAAGCGCATTTGGCACTCGGGCAGTTTCAGGAAGTAACAGAGTATTTAAACTGGCTGGAGGAGGATCTGGATGCGATCGACATCGCGTACCGAACGGGGAATGTAAGCGTGGACGCAATTTTGAACAGCAAACTCTCCGTGGCGTCGGATAAGGACATTGAGATCAACTGCAAGGCAAAAGTGCCGAAGGAACTTTCGGTCAGTGATGTTGATCTCTGTGTGATCATTGGGAATCTCGTGGATAACAGCCTGGAGTCATGTGAAAAGATGGGTCCTTCTGAGAAGAAGTTTCTCCGGATTTACATCGGTCTTTTTAAAGAGCAGCTATACATTTCGATTATGAATTCTACGAATGAGAAGGAACGAAAACACAATTATGAATTTGTGAGCAGTAAGTGGGGAAATCACGGGCATGGGCTAAAGAGGATCGACAATATCGTGGAAAAAAATCAGGGCTTTATTAATCGGAAAAATGAACCGGGAGTTTTTGTCACGGAAATCATGTTGCCGCTTTAAAAAAGACGTTTTATGTACGATTTTTTACCATTCGTGCATAAAACGTCTTTTTTTAAAAAATAATGTTACACTGTTAATAAGATAGAAGAAATAAAACTAAAATATATAGGTAATTGCGAAACTCG
>DKUB01000065.1 GCA_002490465.1 Lachnoclostridium sp. UBA7215 | reverse complement strand
AATGTCCCGGCCGGATATGATAAGAAACATCCACAGGCAGAATATTTGAAATATAAAAGCTGGTATCTGGAATATCCGCTCAAAGATGAAGAGCTGCAGGATGCCGAAGCATTTCTCTCAAAGGCAGCCCATCTTTTTCACATTATGAAACCGTTTAACGATTATCTGAACAAGGCCCTAGCAAACTTTCAGATGCCTGCAAGGCGATAAAAAGCCAAATTGCGTTTCATAACAAGCCCTGATACTCCACAATTTAATGCGGATATCGGGGCTTTTACATATTCCACTTGTATTCTTCGGACAAACGAAGTATAATAAGTATATCATATTTTTTTCAGAGGTACGGTATGGATTACATGACAACCAAAGAAGCCGCCGGTATATGGGGCATATCGGACAGGCGGGTATTACAGTATTGCAATGCCGGACGGATCGGCGGTGCTGTTAAAATGGGAAACACCTGGCTGATTCCCAAAAGCGCCAAAAAGCCTGCAGACGGAAGATTAAAAAGCGAAAAAAACAAAGAAAACAGCCCCAAGGAGAATACTTGTAATGAATGAATATAAAATTATGGTCGTTGACGACGAGCCGGATATTCTGGACCTGCTTGGAAAGTCTTTGAATATGGAGGGATTTCCTGCCGTCATAAAAGTTGATACAGGAATAAAAGCGGTAAACACCTGCAAAGAAATACAGCCGGATATCATTATTTTAGATGTTATGCTGCCGGATATTGACGGCTATGAGGTATGTAAACAGATCCGGCAGTTCTCCCACTGCCCCATTCTGTTCCTTTCCTCCAAAAATGATGAATTAGATAAAATCCTGGGCCTGGCTGTGGGCGGCGACGATTATGTTACCAAGCCTTTCAGCCCCAAAGAAATTGCTTACAGGGTGAAAGCTCAGCTGCGCCGCATGGAATATAAGAGAAACCCTCCAGGCAACCAGACAATAGAAATCGGTGCCTTGACGATTGATACGGATGGCTGCAGGGCGCTCAAAGACGGCAGGGACCTGGAACTGACTGCCAGGGAATTTGAAATACTGCAATACTTAGCGGAAAATAAAGGACGGGTTATCAGCCGCGAGCATTTATATGAAGCGATCTGGAACGAGGACAGCTTTGGCTGCGATAATACGGTCATGGTCCATATCCGGCACCTGCGCGAGAAAATGGAAAGCGACCCTACCACACCGCAATATCTTATCACAATGAAAGGCTTAGGCTATAAGCTGGTAAATCCTTATGAAAAATAAAAAGAATTTCAACCCGTTCTTCCGGATGATCCTGCTCCTGTCAATGACATTATTGATTGGTGTTATCACGGCAATCGGCCTGTTCTATTATATCTTCTCGATCCCGGAACCGGAAGGGATGAGCCTCGCCCATTGGCCGCAGACTTTTACAGACAATTTTTCTTCCTGGACAAGCTATGAGGGTGGAGAACTCTCCATAGAACAGATCGGGCTTGACCGTCTGGACGAATATGGTTTATGGATCCAGTTTGTGGATGAATCCGGGCAGGAAATTTTCTCCCATAACAAACCTGCCGGGTATCCTTTAAAATATTCTGCTTCCGAACTGCTGGCTCTTAGCTCCAGCGACTATCAAAACGGATATACGGAATTTGTAAACAGTCTGGATGGCTCCGATGAAGTCTGTAGCTATGTCATAGGATTTCCTTATGATATAGGAAAGTATATGCTACATTACAACGGCGGCAGAGTTGCAAGGCTCTCCCCCATAGCAAGAATAATTATTCTTGCTGCTTTAAGCTCCCTTATTATTGTCGTGCTTGTTTACGGTTTTTGGCTCTCACGGAAATTGTCAGGCATTACAAAGGGCATCAAAAATATCTCTCTCCGTGCCTACCAGCCATTGAAAGAAAACGGAATGTTCAGCGAAATCTACGGTGCCCTGAACAAAATGGACAGGGACATACACCGCGCCGACCAAATAAGCGAAGAAACAGAAACAACGCGCCGGGAATGGATTGCAAATATCACCCATGACCTGAAAACACCCCTGTCCCCGATCAAAGGCTATGCAGAATTGCTGGCCGACGATTCCGATAAGGAGAAACAGGCGATACAGGAATATGCCTCTGTTATCCTAAAGAACATCAACCATACCGAAAACCTGATTAATGATTTAAAACTAACTTATCAGTTGGATTCCGGCTATATACCGTACAATCCTCAAAAAATTCGTATTACGCGCTGTGTCAAAGAATGGGTAATTGATATTATCAATGATCCTGCTTTTTCAGACCGGGATATTGCGTTTGAGAGTAATGTACCGGAATTGTATGCCGATATTGATTCTGCCCTATTTCGGCGCGCCGTTACGAATCTGATTTTGAACGCTCTCACCCATAACCCTGCTGAAACAAAAGTAAACGTTACACTTGACACGGATAAAAACGGCAGTATTCTGCTATCTGTCCGTGATAACGGAAATGGGTTGAGCGAATCAGAACAATCAAAGCTGTTTGAGCGATATTACCGTGGGACAAATACAAAAGAAAAGCCGGAAGGAAGCGGACTGGGGCTTGCCATAGCGGAGCAAATTGTAACACTTCATGGTGGTGAGATTACAGTCAAAAGCCAGCTGGGTATTGGAACAGAATTTATCATCCATGTTCCATGTAAAAATAGAGTAGCTGCAAATTAAGGTTAAATTAAGATAGGGAAAAGTCCAGACTAAGATAGGTGGTTTATGCTATTAAGCATAGGCCGCCTTATTTTTATGCCTATATAAAATATATCAGGAGGATTATTGTATGCAGTTACAATTAAAAAACTTATGTAAGCAGTACGGAACAAAGTGTGCTGTGAATCATGTAAGTGCAAGCCTTTCACCCGGAGTATACGGACTGCTCGGAGCAAACGGTGCCGGTAAAACAACACTTATGAGAATGATATGCGGTGTTTTAAAGCCCTCTTCCGGCAGCATCCGCCTAAATGGCAAAAGCATTGAAGAATTAGGCGAACGGTACTATTCCCATTTAGGGTACATGCCACAGGATTTCGGCTTTTATCCCGATTTTACTGCCCGTGAATTTATGCTGTATATGGCGGCGGTAAAAGGGCTTGACGCCAAAACGGCAAAACAGCGGACAGAGCATCTGCTTCATATGGTAAACCTGCAGGATGTGGCAAACAAAAAAGTCAAATCCTATTCCGGCGGAATGAAGCAGCGTTTGGGCATCGCCCAGGCGGAGCTGAACCATCCCTCGATTTTGATACTGGATGAACCCACTGCCGGGCTTGATCCCAAGGAGCGGGTACGTTTCCGCAACCTCATATCCGATTTTGCAAAAGAGAAAATTGTTATCCTGTCCACGCACATCGTATCGGATGTTTCCTATATCGCCGACTACATTTTGATGATGAAAAGCGGACAATTCTTGCTTGGCGAACCCATGGAAACGGTTACAGACCATATCAAAGGGAAGGTCTGGGAAATCATAATTGACAACCGGGAAGTGAGGGAATACAGCCGGAATTTTTCTGTTGTAAACCTACACCACGAAAACAATATGGTCCGGCTGCGTATTGTGAGCGATACCGCACCGGCGGCAGATGCAGTTACTGTAGAGCCAAGCTTAGAGGATCTGTTCCTGTATCATTTCGGAGAAGACGCACAGAGCGAAAGGAGCGATGATTATGTTGATTAAATATGAATTCTTAAAGATCCTGCGAAAAAAATCCACCATTATCGTCATGGCGGTCAGCCTGTTATTAACAGCATTCCTGTTCGGGCTGCCCATCCTGCAGTACCAGACCTATAACCAGGATGGTGTAATCAAAGGGCTTAAGGGCATTGCTTATACAAAAGACCAGTATCAGGATATATCCGTCCCGATTACTGACGAATATGTAGAAAAAACAATCACAGAATATCAAAAGCTCTTTGAAAACCCTGACAATGTAGGTTATGACGGCAGCGAAAAATTCCTGATCGGCGACGCATACTGGAATTTTGTGGCACCCAGGGAAAAACAGCTTAGCATAATCGCCTCCGCATATGATTCCCCCGGTGAAAATTCCGGTTTCAATAAACTGCCCGAACTGGATCTGGCAAACGGGGCTAATTTTTATCAGGCAAGGGATGAAAAAGTAGAATTGCTCCTGAACACACCATCCAGGGATCTTTCAACGGAGCAAAAAGAATACTGGAGCAATATGAGCAGCAAGGTAGAAACGCCCCTGCAATATGGATATCACGAAGGCTGGGAGATCATCATGAGCAGCTTTGAACTGCTGATGTTCGCCCTGCTGGCTGTCTGCATTGTGATAGCGCCTGTCTTTTCCGGTGAATATCAGGCTGGCACAGATGCCGTCATCCTGTCCGGCAAATATGGCAAGACCAGGCTGGTAACAGCAAAAATTATATCGTCTATACTGTTTGGCGTCCTTGCATTCACGCTGCATGTTATCGTCGCTTTCGGTCTGCCCCTTGCGGCTTTCGGGGCAGATGGATGGAACCTGCCTTTACAGGTTGCAGGACTCACAATCCCATACCCATTCACCTTCCTGCAGGCGACCCTGATCAACTTGGGCGTTATTTATCTGGTACTGCTTGCCATGATCGGACTGACGCTGCTGCTGTCTGCCAAAATGAAAAGCCCTTACCTCGTGCTGGTCATACTTGTGCCCGTGCTTTTTATCCCGCTGTTCCTCTCCCCTAATGGAACAACCGGGGCATACAACCTGACTTTGTTCCTGCTGCCATACCGTTCTGTCATGCCGGAAATCGGTAAATATGTTTCCTACCAGATCGGCGGACTGGTTCTTGACGCCCTTTCCATGCGGGCCGTCCTATATGCAATCTTGACTGCGGTTATGCTGCCCCTTGCAGGGCTGGGCTTCAAGAAGCACCAGGTTGCGTGAGGCGCAGATATGAAGAGAAAAAAGACTGTCATTTTCAGCGGTATCATCCTTATCGTCGCCGTCTGTGCAATTGGTTTGTTTACACAGTCGCCAAAATGGTCGCAAAGATCCTTTGAAGCTGTTGTAAAAGAAACGGTCACACAACCTGACGGTGAAACCCGCATCATTGTGGAGCGTACCACGGAGATCTATGGAAACCCAGCTAATTCACTTGGCATCAGCAAGGATACAAAGTTACTTGATGCAGACGGAAAGAACATTTCCGCAAAAGATATTCCTTCCGGCAGCTCTGTCAAGGTCACAGTGAAAGATGCCTTTAATGAAGAAACCCCGTTTTACTATCCTGTTGTATATGAAATCAGACTGATTGATTCAGGCAAGTAGGCATTTATAGTAATAAACGATTTTAAATGGAAAGAGGCGATAGCAGGAAAACACATTTTCCCCTTACAACATATCTGAACATTAAAACTGAATACTGGCAGCCTATTCAGAAAGCATGAATAATGAAAGCCCTGATACTCCACGATTGAATGCGGATATCAGGGCTTTATCTATTTCCTATTCCGTAATTCTTCCAACCAATACAAACCTTGCGTTATCAAACTCATAGCTGCAGGTGGACAGCGTCACAATGCGGTCTGTGACTGCGAAAGGAACTTCGCTTTCAAAACACGAGCGTTCTTCTGCTGCCTCCAGCCAGTCTCCAAATTCTTTATCCGAGCCGAGAGCAATTTCCCACGCTTTGTCACTGACACCCGCCACATAACCGGCAAAGATTTCAATCCGGATGTTCTTTTCCGGCGTCAGGAGCAATACGGTCGGGTGTGCATCATAAAACTCCTGCTTCTTATATTCCGTCAATCCCGAAAACATGGTACCATTTTTCATATGATGCCCATAGATAATGCTGTGTCGGTCTGAGAAGTCCGGTGTGTTCCGGCTGTCCAAGAAGATGCATCCGGAGCTATTCCATTTCCCGTTGAATAAATGCTTCAAGTAATACTGGTTATCCGATCCCTGCACAACCGGATAATTGATTTCTGTGCCCTCAATATAAATCCACGCTACGATATCCGGATTGATTTCGGATAGAGCAGCAAAATCTACGGCCGGCCAGCTGACATCAGACTCACTTTCTCCAGACTGATTTTCATTTTCCTGTCCATCGCTATTGTCTTCAGGTTCCTCCTCTATCGAAACATACTGCTCTATATCAGTATAGGAAGAGTCGCCCTCTTCATACTCTCTGAGCTGCCGATAAACCTGGAAGGCGCCTAAAGCAAAAATTCCTGTAAAAAATAAAATGAGTATGGCATATAATCTTTTCTTTTTCATAGTCCTTCACAGCCGGTTGGCTTTATCTTTCATCTCCTTTGCGGTAGGATTACTGTAAATTAAAGTTGTCTGGATATTACTATGTCCTGCCTCGTTGGCAACCTCATGGATGGAGTAACCGCTCTCCAGCGCGTTAGAACAAAAATAATGCCGCAGCGTCTTTGGCGTAATCACATCCGAATATTGGTTAAATATCTGATTGATCCGTGAGGGATTCAGTTTCCCGCTCTGGCGGCTGACAAACAGATAGGGACTGTCTGAGTCCCGCACCTTCAGGTATTCCCGGATAGCGTGAACAGTTTTATCATTGAGATAGACTAACCGGTGTTTATCGCCCTTGCCGACGATACGAATCTCCTTTGCCGTCAGATCAATCTGGCTTAATTTCAGATTCACACATTCACTGCGACGAATCCCAGAGTAGGCATAGAGTGTAACTATGCAAAAATCCCGTTTGCTGCCGCTCTCCAGAAGACGCTGGCGAAATGCCTCCACGTCCTTTTTCTCCACCGTACAAGGGCTGGCATACTGAATCTGGATTTTCATAAAATCACTGTCCAGTACCGCAGCTTCCGTCTGCCTGCCGTTCGTAATCAAATACTCATTCAGACTCCGCAGGGAAGACAAATGGTGGTTTACGGTCTTCGGATGATATCCCTTCACATTGCGCATATAAGAAATGTAATCCAAAATATTAGCTCTGTGCAATAGCTTCGGTTCATCCCCAAAGCTGTCCCTGCACCAGACCATAAACAGCTTTGCATCCCGCAAATATGCCGCCGCTGTATTCTCTGATTTTCCCAGATCCAATAAATATTCTTTGAATCCATGTAACATAAGCATCGCCTCCTACTTACATTACACGGGTGGGGAACCGGTATTACAACCGGATTTGATTGTGTTTAACTTGATTTTCATAAAAATGGTGTCGATTGCGTTTAACTCAGAGCTGATTTTTAGTCAGCTACACACGCTCAGTTAAACATAATTGCTCTTATGTTGAACTGATAATTTTACTCATTTCCGTGCATACTATGTAGGATGCCTTTGAAAAAATACTGATAAAGTCTGTCCTGATTGTTTCATCAATACTTGACAAGTTTCATATATGGTGATATACTTAAAATCGAATGAAACAATCCGTGACCAACGCTTCAGAGAGGAGAACAAATATGCTGGATTTTTTGAAAACAGTATTTGGAGACTGCATTGGCGTTTCCGAATATTCCTTCCCGGATAAAACCCCGGTATATATCAGGGACGGGTACAAACTGCAGCAGCTGACATGGAACAACAATCCATGCGTCCTGTTATCTCCCAGAACTGCATCCTGGCGTCTCCCGACTTTAAAAAAACAATTAAAGAACTTTCAGGAGATCTGCGAGTTTCCATGCGCCCTTTATCTTGAGGGAATGACCGCACTGCAGCGCCGCAACCTCATAGAAAACAACATACCCTTTGTTTCTTCCTCCCAGCAGGTATATCTCCCGTTTTGGGGATGCTCTTTCTTTGAAAAATTTAAAGTAGATGCTCCCGTTGCGGATAAAATGGCGCCGGGAACCCAGCTGGTTTTCCTATATCTTTATTACCTGGAAAACACCGGGAAGGTCAACCTTACGCAAATTGCAAATGACCTTCAGCTTTCCAAAGCAACCTGTAACCGAGCCATCAATGATCTGACAGCGTGTGGGCTGATAGAACAGCACGCGGAAGGCAGGATTAAATGGATTACCCCCGCCTATGAAAAACCCGAATATCTCAAAAAGGGATTTGCACGCCTGAAATCTCCGGTGGAGAGGAACATTTATTTAAAAACCCCTGCAGAACCCGGCTGGCCCAAAAGCGGCTTGTTGGCCCTGGCCGATATATCAATGGTTGGCGCCGACGAACATGACGGTGCGGCAGCAATATGCAAAAAGGACAGCGCAGGCATTCCGACCGATGCCATTATCTCCAAGCGTGAGTTTGAGGATTTTGGCGGATATGTAACCGAAGTATGGAGCTATGATCCGACACTGTTCGCCGATGGCGGCCGTGTAGATGATATTTCACTACTGCTGAGTCTCAATAACAGCAGTAATGAGCGCATTCAGATGGGGCTTGACGAAATAAGGGAAAGACATCAGTTACCCATCAAGGACGAAGAATAGGGAGTAAGGGATATATGGTAAACGGTATCGACATTTTCAAAAATCATTTCAGCGAATACAAAGAGCAGTATACAGTAATCGGCGGTTTTGCCTGCGACCTGCTTATGTCTGATGCAGGTCTTGACTTCAGACAGACCGTAGATATTGATATGGTACTGATTGTTGAGGCTCTTACAACCGATTTTGCAAAAGCATTCTGGGAATTCATTGATGCCGGCGGATATCAGGCAAGACAGCGCAGCAACGGCATACCTGAGTTTTATCGCTTTGTAGAGCCTGCCAACCCATCTTATCCTAAGATGATCGAATTATTCTCCAGGCCGCAAAACAATGTGAAGCTGCATGCTGATACCCATCTTATGCCGTTACATATAGATGATGAAGTATCCAGCCTGTCGGCTATCCTGCTTAATGATGATTATTATAATTTCCTGCTGGCCGGCAGGGCCGAGGCAAATGGCGTTTCTATCCTGGATGCCGAGCATATCATTCCTCTGAAAATGAAAGCCTGGCTGGATCTCAAGGATAAAAAAGCGCAGGGAATGCATGTCAATTCCCGTGACATCAGAAAGCATCGCCTGGATGTCTTCCGGTTATTCCCGCTTGTGAGAGAAGATATTAAAATCACTGTTCCTGCTGCCGTTGGCAAAGATATACAATCATTTATTGAGCAAATGAGTGAAACGGAAATGCGTTTGGAAGACATCGGCATTTCCCGCAGCAAAGATTCAATCCTTGATATTTATAGAAATATGTATACAGCAGAGAATGTTTAAACCATGACAGGGTGGCTGAGAAGGTGATTGATAGAGTAACTGAGAACCGAACCGCAATTTCTCATGCCATTTCTAATGTCCTCAATCAACAAAAACTGCTGTCTCAATTTGCATATTTCTGAATAGGAGACAAACGAATGCCAAAGCAATTTAAAACAGCAAGACAAATTAACAAATTAAAAATCACAGAGGCCGCTGAAAAGCTTAATATTTCCCAGCCGACCCTTAGTGCCTGGGAAGGCGAACGGAAATCTCCCTCCATAGATAAGCTTGAAAATATGGCTGACCTTTACGGTGTCACAACCGATTTCCTGTTGGGACGCTCCGAAACCCACAACCAGGATCCCAAACAGCCAATTTCACCAAAGGCCTTGCCGGCTTTTCATGGCAGGCCGGTATGGTCCGCTGCATACGGATGGCTGCTGGTAAATGCTGCAGACCGGCTGCTGACTTTCCCGGATGGCCACAGTCTGCCATTTTCAGATATTATCGGGGAGTTATACATCTCCTCCCCTCCGTTTTCTGAATCTGACCTGCCAAAAGAGCCACCACTCTCTCACTCTGAAGTTCACAGGCAAAAAGAAATCTGGGTGGAGCCAATCTCTCCAGACTCAGTTCTAAGAAAGGAATTGCAGGGATGGTACCAGGTAAAAGACCGCTTTGTTGAAAATGAGTATGGCAACCGGTTTTATATGGATACTTATGGTTCCAAGTGGCTGGCATTCCTTTCTGTAACCGAATCATAAAAACAACTCCGACGCTCAGTATGATACCGGGCGCCGGAGTTGTTGATTATTCATGTTTTCTGAACAGGCTGCCAATTATTCAGTTGTAGGGAACTGCATATTGGTGAATGTCCAGATATGCAATAAGGAGAAGAAGATTTCTAATTTCCCTCTATACGCATCCCTCCATCTTATACATGAGGGCTTTTCTTAGCACTCTATTGCCAGGTGGTTATCCCTCAAATCCCCATGCCATTCTTTATGGTAAGGACATTGTAAAACGCAAATGTCACAGAAATGTCCGAGCCTTTCATCCTATCAGCTTAAAAAAGGCCTGAATTGTTACAAAGCTCGGACATTTCCAAATTTTT
>DKUB01000055.1 GCA_002490465.1 Lachnoclostridium sp. UBA7215 | reverse complement strand
TTTCCGGCAAAATCAGACTTGTCAATGCCGTACATCCTGAAAACGCCTGATTCCCTACGCTGGTCACTTTCTCCGGCAAAGTTACCATAACAATTCCTGTGTGATTCGCAAAAGCACTGTTTCCGATTGCAGTGACAGTATTTCCTTCCAAAGTATCAGGAACTACTACATTTTCCGAGCTCCCACTATAACCTGTAATCGTCACATTTCCATTGCTGACAGTGTATTTCCAGACAGTTTCCTCATTGTTTCCTTCTTCATCGACAGTTTCAACATTGGAAGCAGGCTCTTCATCACTATAAAGATCTGCTTCTTCGTAATCGTCTTCTTCCTTTTCTAAAACGTCTGGTTCTTCATCTGTATTTTCATTTTCTTTAAATTGAAATTCCTCAGACAAAGAATCTGAATCGTCTTCTGTGGTTTCTTCCGTCTCCAACTCGGATTCCGTATCTGCTTCTGAGGTTTCTGATGTTTCTTCGTTTTGGGCAGCATGTACCGGTTCCGGCATGATACTAAATATCATAATCACTGACAGACATGTCGCTAAAATTCGTTTCTTCATTTCCTTCTCCTTTTTTAGCCAGCTACTCGCAGGGAAACTGCAATTTCTTTTCAGTTTTCCTGTATGCATATCATTCTGTTATCGTAAACGCTTTTTGTATTGTTCCTTTAAAGTTCCCCTTCCCTTTAATTACGATCGTCGGCGCTTTTGTATCCGCAGCAGTAGCTGCTTTTTTATTATTTCTATAAGAAATTGTATAATCCCTTCCTTTTCTAAGCACTCTTCCCTGGAAAGTCAGTGTCGGCTCCGGTTTGCAGACACCTTTTTGATAGTCAGAAAGGCTAATGGTGATATCATCTTCCAGTCCCTTGACCAGCCGGTTTTCTTTTTTACTTTCGTCCTGTTTCAAATCGTAGGGAGTGATCCTGAAAATTTTCCTGACTGTGCCGGTGTACACGCCCTTACCGCTTATGATTACGGTCGCTTTTCCTGCGTTCCTGTTTTTGGAAAATGATATGTTATAATCTTCTCCCTGCTTTAATAGTTTTCCGCCCAGCGTGACCGCAAGGTTATCCGGGATCTGTGCGAACCCATTATATTCAGTTTTCGTAAGCCCTGTCACTGCCGCTTTTTTGACAGAAGTTCCGGTTATTTTAAAAGTCACTTTTTTCGTTCCTTCGTATTTGCCGGTTCCTGTCACAATAGCGGTTGCGGTTCCTATCTCTGTGTTATTTTTATAAGCAATCGTATAATCCTTGTCTTTTTCCAGCGGCGTTCCTTTGTATGTGATCTTTGGCTCCGGTTTGACGGGATTTCCTTTATCATAGAGCTGACTTTTAATCTTCACGGACACTTTGCTGACCGGAATCAGGTCTGTGATCGTAAGGCTTACGGTTTTGCTTCCGGTGAAATTGCCGTTTTTGCCTGCGGTCAGAAGTATATCGTAGGTTCCTTTTTCCTGATACGCGCCGGGCGTCCCCTCATCCGGGTAAGAAATGTCAAAATCTTTGCCTTTTGATAATTTCCTTCCGCACCAGATTGCCGTGGGAACTTTTTTCTGCACTTTTTGATTCAGGGCTATCGTCAGATCGTCGGCTGTCACATCGTCCAGATTCACCGGATTTATCTTAAAATAAATAGTTTCAGGTTTCGTATCTGGAAAATGTTTTTTGTAGTTTATTTCCACACGCGGCGCTTTGTTGAGATTAGAAGCGTCATTGGCCTGGGTGTTATTTTTATATTTAAGGGTATAATCTATCCCTTCGTCCAGACGCTCTTTGCCCCAGTAGATATGTACTTCCGGCTTGATGGCTTTTCCGGTATAGACTGCATCCTCTACGAAAGCTGTCCAGATTTCTCCTTCCTGTATTTCTCCGTCTGTCGGGACATCGTCCGGGAGGACATCGCCAAGACTTTCCCATCCTGCATATAATGTAATGTTGCCCTCTACTATATCACTATCAAAATCCCATTTATTGTTACATTCTGCTTCTTTATACCAACCGATAAATATATAACCAGTCAAGGCTGGGACTGACGGCTCTTTTATTTTATTGCCAGAAACAACCGTTACATCTTCTATGCTTCCGTGGCCTTGCAGATCAAACGATACTGTATAAGTTATCACTACTGGCTCCCAACCAGCATACAACACTGTGTCTCCCGTCACGATATCCCCATCAAAATTCCACTTAGTTTTGCACTCGGGTTCTTTATACCAGCCGGTAAATGTATAGCCAGCTCGCTTAACTTCTTCTGGTTGCGAACCAAGTGTTTTTCCTTCCTCTACTGTTCTGTTTGTTTCACTTAATCCTGTGCCTCCGTTTGCGTCAAAGATGACTGTGTAAAATTTGGGTTCAACAATCTCAGATGCCTCTTTTACAGTGATTTCTACATTAAATTCAAGTTTAATGTCACTTTCTCGATATGTAATAACCAGAATCTTCTTGCCTGCTACAGACATATCTATTTCTGATACGTTGGTTGTAAATCCAGTTACCGTTTTTGTAGTTCCATCCGTATAAGTGATCGTTGCCGTAATATCCTCTACATTAAGGATCTCCCCAGTTTTATATTCCGTTTTTTCTTTTGAAGCTGTCAATTGTACAGGCAACGCCTCGGCTATCCCAAGAGAAACAAATGTCCTCTTGTATTTTTCTGCATATGATTCGGCTGTAGAATTTGCATAGCCATATATTGTTACATTTTCAGGTATCGTGTCATTTGAATCATAAATTTGACAAGCCAAATTTAAAATTTGGACAGATAACAAACCGCTACACCTGTCAAACACGTTTTCCCCTATACTCGTAACACTTGTCGGAAAACTCATGTTTGTTAAACTTCTACAACTCCAAAACGCATAAGAATCTATCTTAGTCACACCAGATGGAATACTCACACTTGTTAAGCCGCTACAGCCTCCAAACGCAGAGCTTGGTATGGTTTCTTTCCATCCAAATTCATAATCATAACCACCTCCTATTGGCCCTGCACTTTTTAAGCCGCTACAGCCACTAACCGCATTTGGCCCCATAGTTGTCACGTCAGGCGGAATGGTAAGACTTGTTAATGCACTACATCCAAAAAACGCACAGCCAGGTATGGCTTTTTCCCAGCCAAACTCATAATTACAACCACTTCCTATCGGACCCGCACTTTTTAAACCACTACAATCACAAAACACATCGTACCCCATGCTGGTCACGCTTGATGGAACGGTCACGCTTGTTAAATTGTCACAAGACTCAAATGCATTCCCTCCTATGCTCCTTACACCTGACGAAATATTCACACTTTTCAAACCCCCGCAACCGTAAAATGCAGAATTTCCTATATGTACCACACTGGACGGAATATCCAGACTTGTTAAACCATCACAGCCAAAAAACGCATTTTCCCCTATCTCCGTCACGCTGGACGGAATAATTACACTTGTTAAGCTGCTGCATTCAGAGAACGCATAGCTTCCTATACTTGTCACACCATACGGGATACTTACGCTTGTTAAACTTCCACACACCTCAAAGGCCTTAGAAGGTATATTTTCTTCCCATCCAAATTCATAATTATAACCGCCTCCAATTGGTCCTGCACTTTTTAAACCGCTGCAATTAGAAAATGCGTAAGTTCCTATACTGGTTACACTAGATGGAATACTTACCTTTGTTAAGCTGCTGCATCCAGAGAACGCATAAATTCCTATACTTGTCACACCGAATGGAATGATCATGTTTATCAGGTTTCTACAATAAGAAAACGCACCAAATTCTATGCTTGTTACGCTGGATGGGATATCTACACTTTTTAGGCTGCTACATTCTTCAAACGCACCAGAACCTATGCTTGTCACTTTATACTCATCAATCTCTTCTGGGATCATCAAATTGCCACTGACGGTTCCTTCATACCCTGTAATCGTTGCCGTCCCATCGTCATTTACATCATATGTAAATGTATATGCTGTATCTCCTGAATCTTCCTCCACTGCCAACTCTGCATCTATTTTTGCATTTTTTTCTTTTTCAACAAGTAAAACTGCATCTTCTGACTCATTTTTATTGACAGATTCATCCATGTTGAAAGTTTCGTCCATGTCAACTGCTTCGTTTTCCTGTATTTCTTCTGATTCAGGTATATCCTCTGTCTCTTTCAGCACGGGCACATTCTCTACTTCCTGCGCCCAAACCACCTGTTCCAGTCCGACATTTGTGCATATAACCATCCCACATACAAATCCTGCTATCAGTTTCTTCCATTTTCTTTTCATTATCTATCCCTCCATACAACTATTCACAGGGAAACTGCCGGATATTGGCAGTTTCCCCGAGTTCCTCTCACTCTGTTATCGTAAACGCCTTCTGCACCGTCCCTTTAAAATTCCCTTTCCCTTTGATCACGATCATCGGCGCTTTCTGGTCTGCCGCTGTAGCTGCCTTTTTATTATTTTTATAGGACAGTGTATAGTCTCTCCCTTTTCGGAGCACTCTTCCTTTAAACGTCAACACCGGTTCCGGTTTACAGATACCTTTCGTATATTCCGAAAGACTTACGCTGATATCGTCTTCCAGCCCTTTGAGCAGTCTGTTTTCATTCTTGCTTTCATCCAGTTTCAGGTCATACGCTTTAATCTTAAACGTCTTTTTGACTGTCCCTGTATATTGTCCCATACCGCTTATGATCACGGTCGCTTTTCCCGCGTTCCTGTTTTTGGTATATGAAACAGAATAATCGGTTCCCTCTTTTAATGATTTTCCTCCTAATGCAACTGTTAATCCCTCCGGTATCTGCGCCGCCCCGGTATATTCTTTTTCCGTAAGCCCGGACACTGCCGCCCGTTTGATCGACGTCCCGGTGATCTTAAAATTCACTCTCTTTGTCCCCTGGTATTTGCCTGCTCCTGTTATGACCGCAGAGGCAGTTCCGATCTCCGTATTGTTCTGGTAGGAAACGGTATAATCGACATCTTTTTCCAACGCTTTCCCTTTGTATGTGACTTTCGGTTCCGGCTCTACAGGTTTCCCTTTATCATAAAGCTGGCTCTTTACCTTGACCGATACTTTACTAACGGGTATCAGATCAGTAACTGTAAGGCGCACAGCCTTGCTTCCGGTGAAATTGCCGCTCTTTCCAGCGGTCAGGAGGACGGTATATTCTCCTTTTTCCTGATAAGCGCCGGATTTGCCCTCATCCGGGTAGGATACGTCAAAGTCTTTGCCCTTCACCAATTTTTTGCCAAGCCAGGTTGCCGTGGGAACTTTCTTCTGCACCTTTTTACTTACTGCCAGCGTCAAATCGTCGGCAGTCACATCCGCCAGATTCACCGGCTGAATCTTAAAATAAATGGTTTCCTGTTGCTTTTCCAAGAAATGTTTCTTATATTTGACTGCGACCTGCGGCGCTTTACCCAGGTCAGATCCGCTGTTAGCCTGGGTATTGTTCCGGTATTTCAATGTATAATCCACACCCTCGTCCAGGCGCTCTTTGCCCCAGTAAATATGTACTTCCGGCTTTACGGCTTTGCCAGTGTAAGTTACATCCTGGATGGGAACTATCCATAACTGCTTTTCCGGGATCTTTTCATCCGCTGGGACGTCCCCTGGAAGGACATCGCCAAAATCCTGAGAATCCTTATTTTTTACCCAGCCAGCATACAAAGTAAGATCACCGGTCACAGTATCGGTATCAAAATTCCATTGGTTCTCGCAGGCCGCTTCTTTGTACCAGCCAATAAACGTATAACCATCCGCCGCCGGATCAGACGGCCTCTCTATTTTACTTCCGGAAATAACCGTTATACCCTCTATGCTCCCGTGGCCTTGCAGGTCAAATGACACTGTATAAGTGACCACGACCGGTTCCCAACCGGCATACAGCACCGTATCTTGCGTCACGACGTCCGTGTCAAAATTCCATTTATTTTTACAAGATGCTTCTTTGTACCAGCCGGTAAATGTGTAGCCCACACGCTGGACTTCTTCTGGCAACGCACCAATTGTTTTTCCTTCTTCTACTGTCCTGCTCGTTTCACTTAATTCCGTACCTCCGTTTGCATCGAAAGTGACTGTGTAATATTTTGGTTTAATAATCTCAGATGTCTCTTTTACATTGATTTCTATCTTTGCCTCAAGTTCAACGCCCTTTTCCTGATATGTAACTGTCAGAACCTTTTTGCCTGCTACAGACATATCTATCTCTGATACATTCGTTGCAAATCCAGTCACTGCTTTTGTAGTCCCATCCGTATAACTAACCGTTGCTGTGATGTCGTCTACATTAAGGCTTTCCCCTGTTTTATATTCGTTTTTTTCTTTTAAAACTGTCAATTGAACAGGCAGTACTTCAGTAGAATCAAGTGAAACAAAAGTTCTATTATGTTTTTCCGCATAGGCCTGCGCTGTAGAATCTGCATAACCGTGTATTATTGCATTTTCCGGTATGGTATCACCTGTATCATAAATTTGACAATCTGCGTTTAAGATTGAAATTGATGATAGACCACTACAGTCATAAAACGCATCCTCTCCTATGCTCATAACGCTAGGCGGGATTGTCACGCCCGTTAAACCGCTGCAGCACCAAAACGCGTCGTCACCTATACTCGTAACACTATGTTCGCCAATCTTTTCTGGAATTACCAAATCTCCACTGGCTGTTCTTTCACATCCGATAATAATTACTGTTTCATTACTTTTGACTATATATTTCAACATATATGTCGCATTTTCATAAGGCGCAACAACTTCAATTTTCTCTTCTACCTCAATTTCTATACTTGTCCTGAGTTCAACTTTTCCCTCCTGATATGTAATTAATAAACATTCCTTTCCTGCAACAGACATATCTATCTCTGATACATTCGTTGTATATCCAGTCACTGTTTTTGTAGTCCCATCCGTATAGATGGCTGTTACTACGATGTCATCTATGTTAAGGATCTCCCCGGTTTTATATTCTGTTTTTTCTTTTGATGCTGTCAACACAATAGGCACTGTATCATTTCCAATAGATTCAAACGAAACAAAAGCCCTGTTATGTTTTTCTGCGTATGACTCCGCCGTGGAATTTGCATAGCCAAATATGGTCGTATTCTCCAACATAGAAGAATATGAATCTGAATCATAAATCTCACAAGCTGAATTAAAAATTAAAATTGATGACAAACCACTACAATTTCCAAACGCCCGCCTTCCTATGTATTCCACACTTGATGGAATACTTATACTTCTCAAACCACTACAGCCACAAAACGCACCCTCTCTTATATATGCCACGCTTGATGGAATATTCAAATTTGTTAAGCTGCTACACCATGAAAAAACATCATGCCCTATTTCTGTCACACCGTTCGGGATATTCACATATGTTAAGCTGCTACAATCATAAAACGCATTATTTCCTATATATGTCACATTTGATGGAATACTCACGCTTGTCAAACTGCCACAGTACTGAAATGCGTCAGACCCTATGCTTGTTACGCTTGATGGGATATTCACGCTTGTTAAACCACTACAGCCGGAAAACGCATTATCAGGGATAGCTTCTTCCCATCCATATTCGTAATCATAACCGCCCCCTGTCGGTCCCGCACTTGTTAAACCACTGCAGCCTGAAAACGTATCATATCCTATACTTGTTACACTGGACGGGATACTCACGCTTGTTAAACTGTCGCAACCCCGAAACGCATCGCGATCTATACTCGTCACACCTGATGGGATACTCACGCTCGTCAAACTACCACAACCCCGAAACGCTTCATACCCTATACTTGTCATGCCTGACGGGATACTCACGCTTGTTAAACCTCTACAACCTGAAAACGCATTGTCAGGGATAGCTTCTTCCCATCCATATTCGTAATCATAACCGCCCCCTGCAGGTCCTGCATTTGTTAATCCACTACAATAAGAAAACACCCCTTCTCCCATGCTTGTCACGCCGGACAAAATGCTTACGTTTGTCAAACCTTTACAGCCAGAAAACGCATAGTCACCTATACGCTCCACACTTGATGGAATACTCACGCTTACCAGACCACTACAACCGGAAAATGCATAGCCACCTATGTATGTCACGCCGCTTGGAATACTTATGCTTGTTATGCCGGTACAATCTTTAAAGGCAGAATACCCTATTCCTGTTACCTTATACCCATTAATTTTTTCTGGAATTATAAGTTCTCCTTCGATCGTTCCTTTATATCCTCTAATATCCGCTGTCCTGCTTTCTTCTACCACAGCATATGTCAGGGCATATGCAGATCCAACAGCCTCGGATTTTTCTTTAACATTAATTTCTATATTTGCTTTAAGTGTAATATTGTCTTCTTGATATGTAACTACCAGTGTTTTTTTACCTGCTACAGACATATCTATATCTAATATGTTTGTTGAAAATCCAGTTACCTCTCTTATAGTTCCATCTGTGTAGTTGGCTATTACTATGATATCCTCTATAACTGTGATATTATCATCTATTCCTAAGATATCTCCCACATCATACTCTGTTTGTTCTTTTAATACTGTCAATGCAATGGGAACCGCATCCTTTTCAGCAGTTCCAATGGGAACAAATGTCCTGCTGTACTTTTTGGCATATGATTCAGCTGTAGAATTTACATAGCCATATATCTTTATATTTTCTGGTATAGTAGAACTTGAATCATAAATACTGCAAGTCACATTTATAATTTGAACAGATAATAAAGCATTACATTCATCGAACGCATCTTCACCTATGTATACCACGCTGGATGGAATACTCACACTTGCCAAATTGCTGCAGCCTGAAAACGCATTACTCCCTATACCTGTCACACTAGGCGGAATATCCATACTTGTTAAACTGCTACATTTGAAAAATGCATTACGCCCTATGTATATTACGCTGGATGGAATACTCACAGTTGTCAAACTACTGCATTCGGAAAACGCATCATCGCCTATGCCTGTCACACCAAAAGGAATATTTACGCTTGTTAAGCTATCGCAACATTTAAACGTATTATCACCTATGCTTATCACGCTCGATGGAATATTCACACTTGCTAAACTGCTGCAATAAGAAAATGCATCATATCCTATATATGTTACGCTGGATGGAATATTTACACTTGTCAAACCACCACAACCTGAAAATGCATTTGCAGGTATTACTTTTTCCCATTCAAATTCATAGGCATAACCTCCTCCTATTGGACCCGCGCTTGTTAAACCACTGCAACCTGAAAATGTGTCTTCCCCTATGCTTGTCACACTGGCAGGAATTTTTACACTTGTCAAACTGCTACAGCCTGAAAACGCATTATCTGGTATCATCTCTTCCCATCCAAATTCATAGGTATAACCGCCCCCTATGGGACCCGCACTTGTTAACTGGTTACAGTCCTCGAACATATATACCGCTATGTCTGTCACAGTAGAGGGGATTTTTACACTTGTTAATCTACTGCAGCCTGAAAACGCATATTCTCCGATACTTATCACGCCCGATGGAATATTCACACTTGCTAAACTGTTGCAACCAAAAAACGCATACGCAGGTATTACTTTTTCCCATCCAAACTCCAGATTGTAGCCGCCTCCAATCGGTCCTGCGCTTACCAATCCATTACAGCCCAAAAAAACATCTTCTCCCATATCTGTCACACTAGCGAGAATTTCCACCTTTGTTAAACTGCTGCAACCAGAAAACGCCTCAGATTCTATATTTCTCACACTTGATGGAATACTTACACTTATCAAACTGATACAACCAGAAAACGCCTCTATACCTATGCTTGTCACACTTGATGGAATGTTTATGTTTGTCAATCCACTACATTCAGAAAACATGGCGTCCCCTATACTTGTTACACTTGATGGAATACTCACGTTTGTCAATCCGCTGCATTCAGAGAACGCATAATCTCCTATGCTTGTCACGCCCGATGAGATATTCACACTTACCAAATCACTACAGCCAGAAAACGCAGCACCCCCTATACTTATCACACTTGACGGAATACTCACGTTTGCTAAACCGCATTCAGAAAACGCATAATCTCCTATGCTTGTCACACCCGATGAAATATTCACATTAATTAAATCACTACATCCTAAAAACGCGGAATCCCCTATACTTGTTACACTGGAGGGAATTATCAGGCTTCCGGTAAATTCATCGCACCAAATAAACGCTTCTTCTCCTATACTTGTCACCTTATATCCATCAATCTCTTCTGGAATTACCAGATCTCCGCTACCTGTCCCTTCATACCCTGTGATAGACGCTGTCCCATTATTCTTTACAATATATGTTAATGTATATGTTTCTTCATCCTCTTCCTCTCCATCTTCATCTGTTTCTGCACTTTCTGTTTCTTTAACAGACAGACTTGCATCTTCTTCCAGTCCCTGGTTTTCGCCTTCTGCTGCTCCAATCTCGTCTTCTGTTTCATTTGCATCAATATCCTCACTCACATCTGTGGTTTCGCCCGCGTCAACAGGCTCGGTTTCCTGCACTTCTTCCAATGCAGGCACCTCCTTCGCCCTGGCGCTGCTCCCCGGATACGGCACCCCCGCAATCGCCACCAAAGCCGCCAAAACCCCTGCTACAAACCTTTTTCTCAACTTCATAACCTTCTCTCCTTATAAATTTTTCCGGCTGGCAGAATCTATGTCTCCGCATCCGCCATTTTATATAAAACCGCACACATCTTATCACTCACTGCGGCCTTACATATCAAACACATTCCTACTTCTTATCATACATTGAATCTCATACCTGATTACTTTCGCAAAGGTAATTACAGGAATTTCCCGCACATTCTCCCCTGCATCAACCTATGCAAAGGTAACTGTCAGTTGTCCTTCTGTTATCATGAACTTAGCTATATGCAGGTAATACCTCAAACTCTGGAGCAAAATCATGACTTACTCAGAACTGTTCGCCATGCGCATTCGGACGCTGTGCGCGAAACACGGAATCACCATCAATAAACTGGCTGTCATGAGCGGGCTGAAGCAGTCCACCGTTGACAATATCATCAGAGGCACCAGCAAAAATCCCAAGATCCGGACCCTCCATATGATCGCCACCACTTTTAATATGACCCTGGGAGAATTTCTTGACTTCCCGGAATTAAATGATTTTCTGCCGGAAGATGACGATTCTGTCTGACCATACGCACCTGGCTTATTTTCATACAAATATTCTTAATGTTTCAATACAGCGGGAATCCATCCGGATTCCTTTTTTATTTTCCTGTCCATATCAACCCGTCCTGTTATAAATCCAAATATTCTGTTTTCAATATGCATTTCATTCATCCAGCTGTTATTCTGATCTTCTCACAAATAATCCGGCGGATTTATATATGCATTATATTGCCCATATTATAAGTGGATTATATCATACGCCATTTCCTGTCGCAAGCTTATTATATGCAATAATTTACCTATGTATTTTATAACTAATGTTTAATATATTGCTTCGGAACTAAAATAGAAAGTGTACATTGTCAGGCAGACCTTTTGCCTGAATATCATTTTCAAAAGGAGATTTCGACGCATGATCAGCTACCAGCCGCTCTGGACTACTATGAAAAAGCGAAAAGTAACAAAATACCAGCTCATATACCACTGGGGCATATCCAGCAACACCCTCCGCCGAATGAGCCACAACGAGCCGATTACCACTGCCACACTCAATGAATTATGTCTTATCTTAAATTGTAAAGTTCAGGATATCATGCAGTTTGAAGCAACCTGCGAAGAATCAGAATCCGTTAGTCAAAAACGGGAAGAAATAAATAATAAGCAAAAGAAACGCAGAAAATAATATTTTATCGTTCAAAAAAGAGCTGTTGCAAAGGCAGATGAATCGTCTGCCGGTACAACAGCTCCTTTATTATATTAAAATGACCTTTAACCAACCAGTGCCGCTTTCAGTTTTTCCATAGAAGGAAATCCTTGGTAAATATTCAATATTTTTGTGGACTTCAAGAAAAAATTACGCTATAATGTAGAAAATATTATTCTCTCCCCTTACAAAAGCATTTTCGCGTCAATGCGGGAAACCTCTTGCCATCCAACCCAAAAAACGGATATAATAAAGGAGAAACAGATGAAAAAGAAAAAACGCAGAAATTCCCAAAAGCAGCCCTTAAACCGTAACCGCAGAGACCGGCTGTTCCGGCTCGCATTCCAGGATCGCAAAGACCTGCTGGAACTGTACAACGCAGTCAACCGCACATCCTACAAAGACCCTGATCAGCTGGAGATTACGACACTGGCGGATGCCGTATTCCTTGGCGTAAAGAACGACCTGTCCTTTATCATCGGAGCATCCATGAACCTGTACGAACACCAGAGTACCAGGTGCGGGAACATGCCGCTGCGCGGC
>DKUB01000082.1 GCA_002490465.1 Lachnoclostridium sp. UBA7215 | reverse complement strand
TAAGGTATCCTCCCACTCCGTGGGCCCCTCCTTACCACAAACGATAAGGCATCCTCCCACTTCGTGGGTCCCTCCTTACCACAAGAAATGGACCTGGCGGGAGTCGAACCCGCGTCCAAACCGGAATCCCACGTTCTTCTACTATCATAGTCCGTTGTTCAATATTCCTTTATCCGGTTGGGAGCGGACACCCTCCGGACTCAGTAGCTTCATGAGTTCTCTTTCCCGCGCAAAGCTTAACGAAAAAGGTTCCCTACAAAAGGATGATACAGCATATAAGCTGTAGGACACTTACATGCTGCAGCCGCCATTAATTAGGCAGCGTAAGCTAATTCTTTATTATCAGCGTTTAATTTTTAATCTGTGTTTTAACGTGGTCACAGTCCACGGATAGCTTCACCGTCTTCAGCCGGCCTGTCGAAACCAGTACAAGCCCGTACTGTTTAATTTTTTCTATAATAACAAATATCGGCTTCTGTGTCAAGAACTTAATAACTAACGGGAACCCATAGCTCACAGAACACGCCCGCTTCACCATTTTCAAAATATATTTCATAGTCGGTATCGTCCGTTTGTGTATAACCTGTCTGCGGAACAAATTCTTTAAAAAACTTACTCCACGTTTCAGCCAGACAGTCACCATCAGAACCAAGGCATTTAAACACGGCATAATCTGCGGGTTCTGTTTTCCACATAGCATAGCCTTTTTGGATAAGACTATCTAATTTTGTAGTATCCGTGTCCTCATCTACTATAATGCCGATTCCATAATTAAAATGGGTTTCGCTGTCTTTCACCGGGCTGCACAAACCGTACAAATCTCTTTTCCCTTCCTCACGAAGCATTTTCATCGGTTCAATAAGATTCTTTTCATAACATTCTGTCCAAAAGTCAGGAATGCTGTGATCGCTGTCATCATTGATGATTTCATTTGAAAAAGGTTTTACCAGTGCAACAAACTGCTGACTCTCTTTGTGTTCAATTCTGTAATCCATAATACTACCGCCTTCCAATATGATTTTTATTACAAGCGGATTGAACAAATGAAGTTTTGTGCCCTTTTGTTTTGCCTGTCTGGGAGTTGAGCCATGAAACCGTGAAAAGGCTTTCGAAAAGCTTTCCGGCGATTCATAACCATACTTATAAGCCACATCCATCACCGATATATCCGTTGTCTGCAGCTCCCCGGCCGCCAGTGTAAGACGTCGTTTCCTAATGTATTCATTCGCAGTCATTCCTACAATAAAACTGAATGTACGATGAAAATTATAGCTTGACATATGCACATTTTTTGCAACCTCAGCATAATTTATGTTTTCACAAATATGCTCTTCCATATAACAGATTGCCTGCTGTATGAGTTGTACCGACACTTTGTTCTGTCCTCCTTGTATGCACTCATTATAGCGTATCATACTTCGAAAGTCCTGTCCGTGTTTGCACTGATTTGTCTTACGCTATTCAATCGATCATTTTCGTATTTCCCCTCCAAATGAAACCTTGAGAACATAGCATATCCAATTACATCATCCTTTTCATTTACCATAACCAAATCAAGTTCTGGAACATAATATTTCCTGGCCCGTATCTCTTCTACCAACTGACGAACCATCTTACCTTCTTCCGGACTATCCCATTTTGCAAATACATCCTCTACCAATTCCAGAGATGGTAATAAATATTTCTCTTGCATAGACTTTATAATTCGTGTCAATTAAGGTCTCCTTTCATTCTCTCAACTTCCTTTAGCAAAACTGCATCCATTTATAAATCCCCCTCTATTTTAATATTATATTTTTGTATTATTTCTCTAAAAGTCTCACTATAAAATTCTGATTCAAGTTCTCCCCCGCAATTCTTAATGACATGAGCTGATGCAATATTAGATTTGTCACATGATACAATCACCTCATGAATTCCAATTGTACGGCACACTTTTAATGCCGCCTTGAGCATATTCGTTGCATAATGCTTTTTTCGCTCCGTAGGCCTTACACAATATCCTATATGCCCACATTCTTTTCTTAAAAAATCATTTAGAGCTAATCGTATATTTACCATTCCAACAATTTTATTATCTTCCTCGCGAACATAAAAATATGTCAACGCCGGAACTCTCGGTGGTAAAATATTAGCGATATCAATATCTGCAAAAACTTTTTTAAGCCATTCTTCATAAGTCGATTTTATTAAATAATCATCCAACGAACCACTTCCGTTAATCTCAGAATTGTGCTCATAAAACTCATTGATATACTTTATCGCTTTTTCTTTATAATCCATACCTGGAAATACAAATTTCATCACTCACACCTTCTATTTTCACAACCAATTCATTCTGTTTTCAAACACTACTTTATTTTCTCCCTTTTTTATCTGCCCGATTTCATAACACGGATAAAACTGATTGATATGTTTCATGACTAAAGCCTTATCCCTCTCTGATACAACCAGACAAAGACCCACCCCGCAGTTAAACGTCCGCAGCATTTCTTCATCACTAATACTGCCACTATGACGAATATACTTAAATATATTCAGTATATTGATTTTGGACAAATCAATACAGGCACTTAATCCATCCGGAATCACCCTGCACAGATTGCCCTGTATGCCGCCTCCTGTAATATGGGCCATTCCATGTATCACGCTTCTGTCAAACAAATCCTTAACGGATTTATAATATGGAGTATGTGGCTTCATGATCTGCTCAATAAATGTTATTCCATCAATTCTATCTAATTTAATTTGCGGCATTTTATCCATCAGCAGGCGAACCAGCGAATATCCATTTGTGTGTAAACCGTTTGAGGCAATTGCCAGAACAACATCCCCCTCTTCCATCGCAGAACCATCAATGACCTTGGATTTCTCAACAATACCAGCAATACTTGACGTCAGGACATAAACCCCTGAATCTACTACCGACGGCTGAATGGATGTTTCGCCTCCTACCAGAGAACATTCATTTATCTTGCAGGCTTCCGATACTCCTTTTACCAGTGTTTTAATCGTATCCTTTTCGGCATTTCCACATACAATGGTGTCTAATACCGCCAGAGGTTTTGCCCCCATAACAATAATATCATTTACCAGATGATTAATCATATCATGGCAGATAGATTCTGTATAACCGTATTCCATGGCAAGCTTCTGCTTAGAACCCGGCTCTTCTGATTTTAATACTAAAACAGGATTTTTCAGAGCAGGAAAATGAATATCATACAAGGATGCAAATGCTCCCATACTGTTTAAAACACGCGCATCTCCAGTTTCCAGGTGCCTGGACATTTCCTTCTTTATCGTATCGGTATAGGCAATATCCACTCCCGCTTTACTGTACGAAAAATCCCCGGCATTTCTTTCACTTCCGGCCAGTATTTCATCCACTGAAACATCCAATATAGTTGCTAAATCCATTAAGATCTCGATATTCGGATAAGCAGTTCCATTTTCCCATTTTGATACTGCCTGAAAAGAAACATTTAACTTGTCGGCAAGCTGCTGCTGGGTAAAGCCAAGGGATTTGCGTTTATCCATTATAAAATTTCCCACTTTCATACTGTTAAGCATAGAGATACCTCCGTTTTTTCCGCCAACAGGAAGCCAAACAACCACTCCCCTGCGGATATCTGACTTCATGATAACGTATAAACGAGTACCCCGGCAATAACCGTATTAGAGAATTTACCAGGCTGTTTCTACCGTAGGTTGAATTCTGGGGATAGAGCGTTTTATTCTCGCGTACGCAACGAGCCAAACGCAAGCATGCTTGCATTTGGCGACTGCGCGCGGGGTATTTGACTGATTCCCAAAAATGCTTCCATCTTTTCCCCTTTTCTCACTCAATATTTAAATACCACACAAACTGAACTTCGTCTCTCACTTCCGGTTCTGAATAATACGCATACATATCTATTTTTGATAGCAACGCACCTTGTTTCTGATAAAATCTGCAAGCCGGAACATTATTATTCTGACATTCAATAATCATTTGACAATACCCATCGCTTTTCGCACCCGCTATCCCCATCTTTAGTAATCCTTGTCCGATTCCGTTATGTTTATACGCATCTGCAACGCGGATATCCCATAAGACACAGGCATCCGCTCTGCCTGAAAGCATATGTAATCCTTCCGTTTTACCGGCAATTGTCATTGCTCCAACTGGGATTTCGCCATCAAATGCCATATAAAATCTCCAATTGGTAATATCAAATTCTTTTTCATAATTTACCGCACGTTCATACTTACTCAAGTCTTTTACATATGGACTAACCTGAATTTCTTTAAAAGTAAATCCACCTAGTCCACTATTGATTCTTTCGACTTTATATTCCGATTGCACATCTACATTCATGGAAACAGTGTCATATAGCTCAAAATAAGATTTATCTACTTCTTTATAAGTAATCAATATCATTACTCCCCTCTCAGCGCCTTCACCCTACCGGATATATTTTTCTCAAACTCCTCATCCGAAAATTTAGGATCTCTTGTGGCTTTCCAAATACTGCATGGCAATTCTTTGCATTTACCACAGTCTTTCAGCTTTTTATCATGAATTACACACTTGTAAATGCTGCATTCCTCCCCTTCCGGAACATGAAATACTTTTCCCTCGCATTCATTACAGCCCTTGCACATCTCTCCATAACAATAACATGTACTGCAGTCCGTGCCGCAGACGCTTAATTTTGATAAACTCATAAATCATTCCTCCTAATGCTTAATGGTATATGTTGGGGACAAAATCCCCTTTGCCCTCAATATCATACACCAACTCGGATTATTTATCTTGTATATTTGCGACATTCCGCATGGAACAACAGTTTTTATTATCTTATTCAACAATACCTCTCCACAAATTCCGCAGGTGTTAGAATTTCCGGTCTTTCAACATCTACATCGATAAAATCACTATCTCCTGTCACAAGAATATCCACATCTTCCAGTATTGCTGTATAAAGAACTGGATAATCATTCACATCCCTGATTTCAAATAATGTTTCATCCAATATGTCTGGTGTATATACATATTCATAATTCATCTTAGCCAGCAGTGTATCTACTACTCCAGCCTTGCCAGGAAATTTTCTTTTAATAACATTCTTCAACTCTTCTACAATATAAGAAGAAAGAACTAGCTGATGTTCCATAAAAATACACTCCATCATCTGGTTCATTTTCTTGCTGGAAAATACCAATAATGAAATCAGTACATTTGTATCAACCATTATCCGCAATTATTTCACCGCTCTATCCTTTCTTAAGCCCTTAACCAGCGCTACAACATCTTCTTCTGTTTCCAAACCAGCTCTCTCTGCCTCACCTGCAAATGCTGCCTGAGCCTCTCTCAGTGCTTCCATGGAAGAATTTGATAAATATATCCGTCCTGCCTCTTCTAAAAATAGTACCTTACTTCCCTCTTTGATGCCCAGCTTCTTTCTAATCTCTATTGGTATTGTAATCTGTCCTTTTGATGTAACCTTTGCAAGTTCCATACAATAACCTCCTTTCCTCGCATTCCTTACTTTCCTTACTTTAATTATATCCATCTTTATCTGCAATATCAATTATTTTTTGGATCCAAATGCTGCACAGCATACTCTCTTGCCTCTGACATGCTCATTGTGTGATATTTCTTAAAATCATGACACAAATGCGCCTGGTCCGAATATCCATAACGGCATACCGCGTCCAAAATATTAAAATTGGGATGATAAATAAACTCATTCCATAAATACTGATATCTCACCATTGACGCCAGGCTCTTAGGAGAGACACCAACATATTCCAAAAATAACCGCTCAAGCTGACGGCTGCTGGCAAAAACATCCTGTCCTAAATTCGTTATCCGCAAATTTCCCCTGCTTTCAAGTATCTTTGATACCGCCTGAAATACAACGTGGTTGATGTGCCTGTCCTTAAAATGATTTAACAGTATTTTCTCTACCACCACAATAAGCTGATAAATATCTGTAACGTCAAATAAACGCTTTTCAATTTCTTCTTTTATTTTGGAAAAATGATAGCCCGCATCAAAAAAAGCATTTTTCGTATTTCTCATGGACTCTTCCGCAAACATGGGAACACCCCACGGATAGAATCGAATGGCAAATGTAAAAAAAGTTATGCTTTTTTTACGGTCATTATATGTAGCAAAGGATCGGTCATCGATTCCGCAAAAACAGCTTTCAATCTTATTATTTATAAAATCTACTTTAAAAATAATATCCATACAGGTATCCGGTATTACGATATCTATTGTACCAGCACCGCTTCCATCCTGCTTGACAGCTTTTCTTGAACCCCAGAAACACCGGACATAGGGTTTTAGGGCATCGCATGGCTCAATCTCCATATATTCTTCCGTACATTTAAACGGGACTGCTGTTATCGGATGGTAGATTTTAAATAATTCCATAAAATCTGTTCTCCCTCTGCACGCCGTCAATACAGATTCTTTACTTTAAAGTCCCTCTCAGCCGCACGGCGCTGGTCCTTCCTGGCAATATCCTGACGCTTATCGTATAATTTTTTCCCTTTTGCCAGTGCAATTTCTACTTTAATAAGACTGCCTTTAAAATATACACGCAAGGGGACGAGGGTGTATCCCTTCTGATCCATTTTCTGTGTCAGCCTGCGTATCTCATGCCGATGAAGCAGAAGTTTCCTCACTCGCAGAGGATCTTTATTAAATATATTTCCTTTTTCATACGGATTTATATGCATCCCATACAACTGTACTTCCCCATTTTTATCTATCCGTATAAATGCCTCTTTTATACTGCAGTGCCCCTGCCTTACCGATTTTACTTCTGTTCCCGCAAGCGCAATACCTGCCTCATATTTTTCCTCTATAAAATAATCGTGCCATGCCTTTTTATTATTGGCAACAAGCTTTTCCTGCACCTTAGCCATCAAGTTTTCCCTCCATATCTGAACTTACATCATCATATTCCAATTGATGCAACGGATTGCTTCGTTGTTACACAACTCCCGCAATCCTGCAAACACCTCATTCCCGCATATTTGCAAACAAATCTGCTTCATGTCGGCATTTGACTTTAAGACCCTGTCATCATAAAGTCAATTGTCCTGGCATGGCGGTCTACCCGCACTGCCTCAACAGTTACCTTTTGTCCCATGCTGTATATTTTTCCAGTATCATGTCCAATTACCCGGTACTTATCGTCCTCATACTCATAGTAATCATCCACCAAATCCTCAAGGCGCACCATTCCCTCTATCGTATTCGGAAGTTCCACATAAATACCCCAGGAAGTGACGCCGCTGATAATTCCCTCAAACTGCTCTCCAATATGTGCCTCCATATATTCCGCTTTTTTCATTTTATCTACTTCACGCTCTGCCTCATCCGCCCGGCGCTCCAAATCACTTGTCTGGGCCGCTACTGCCGGGAGCAGTTCTTCGTAATGCTGGTAACGCTTTCCCTGAAGGCCATAACGCAGGTTTTCTTTTATGATACGATGGATCTGTAAATCCGGATAGCGCCTGATCGGTGACGTAAAATGGCAGTAATACTGTGTGGCAAGGCCGAAGTGTCCCTCATTTACCGTGGAATACTTTGCCCTCTTCATGGCGCGAAGGGTAAGTCTGCTGAGAAATGCCTCCTCCTCCGTCCCCTGAATACGTGAAAGAAGCTTCTGTATCTCCCCCGGATGGACTTCTTCTGTACCGGTTTTTATATGATGTCCAAAATTTGCTGTCACAATGGCCAGCTGCTGGATTTTATCTAAATCCGGATACTCATGGGTACGATACAAAAAGGGAAGCTCCTGCCAATAGTATTCTTCTGCCACAACCTGGTTGGCAGCCAGCATAAATTCCTCAATAATTTTCGTAGCTGTATTCCTCTCATAAGGAACAATTTCCAGCGGATGCCCTTCTCTGTCAAGCCGTATTTTACACTCGGCAAAGTCAAAATCAATCGCACCTTTCTTTTTTCTTCGCCTGCGCAGCTTTCCGGCCAGTTCCTCCATTGCCTCAAACATAGGAATCAGCCGCTCATATCTGGCACAGGTTTCCGGTTTATGGTTTGTCAATATATCATTCACATCGGTATAACTCATCCGCTCGGTTACCCTTACTACCGTCTCTGCTATCCGGTGGTCTTTCAGCCGCCCCCCGGCGTCAAATTCCATGAAACAGCTGAGCGTAAGCCTGTCCTCTCCTGCATTGAGCGAGCAGATTCCATTTGACAGCTTATGGGGAATCATTGGAATCACCCGGTCTGCCAGATAAACACTTGTCCCTCTGGCAAGAGCTTCCCTGTCAAGGGCAGAACCCTCTGTGACATAATGTGAGACATCCGCAATATGGACACCGAGGGAAAAGCTTCCATCCGTCTTTTTCTCAATGGTAATAGCGTCATCAAGGTCCTTGGCGTCCTCCCCGTCAATAGTTACAGTATCCATCTCCCGGATATCCACCCTTCCGCCAATCTGGAACGGTTCTACTCTTTCAGGAGCTGCCAGAGCTTCCCTCTGTACATCCTCCGGAAACTCTTCTGGCAGCCCAAATGATTTTATTACCGACAACACATCCACCCCCGGGTCATCCGGGTGCCCTAAAATTTGCGTAATCTGTCCCTCCGGACTTTTACTGCCATCCCCAAAGTCCTCAATTTCAGCAACTGCCTTCTGACCTTGTACCGCTCCCAGGGTCTTTCCTTTTGGAATAAAAATATCCCGGCCAAATTTCTCATTATCCGGTATAAGAAAACAAATATGGTGATTTAGGCTAATCGTCCCAACTACAGTTGTAGAAGCTCTCTGCAGAATACGGATAATCGTACCTTCCCGCTTCTTTCCCTCCTCATTTCCAGTCACAATGACCTGGACCAAATCACCATGGAAAGCACCATGACACTCCGATTCCGGAATAAAAATATCTTCTTCGTCCACGTCGGTACGGACAAATCCAAAACCTCTTTTTGATGCCATAAAATTGCCGGTAAACATATTCTCTTCCGGAAGCCGTATCAGCCCCCTGGCATCAATTAAGATTTTCCCCTGCAAAAGCAGGGCATCCAGTATTTCATGAAATTTTCCACGCTCTTTTTTGGGTACGCCAAAAAAATTGGCCATCTCCTTTGCCTTCATTGGACGATAACTTTCGTCCTGAACAAACGCTAACAGCATTTCCTTCCGCTGCATCTCTCTTTCATCCAACATATTAACCTCAATTCCATATAAAAAACGCTGTCCCGCTTCGCAATCAGCTTATTTTATAAGCTTATTTTATAAGCGGCTTACTGTAAGAAAAAGCACCCTTCCATGAGGAAAGAGTGCCTGTAAAATACTATTTCGGTTCTTACTGAAATATACTGCTTAGTTAAACTAATTTGCTTAGCCAAGCCAGTCTGTACAAAGAACGACTGAGAGGACAACAAATAAAGCAGCTAACACACGGGTAATCTTAATCAATACCCCCTCAGAAGAACGTCCTTTATTTTTTGTCCAGTAAGTATCTGCGGCGCCGCTTACAGCACCCAGGCCTGATGTTTTTCCCTCCTGCATCAACACTACAATTACTAGAGCAATGCAGATTATAATATAGGCAATAGTTACAATTGTTTTTAAAACTGACGTTGTCATATGGTATTAATCCTCCTGTTTCTTATTTTGGATGAACGTAGGAATTTTTATTCCTTCCATTCCCTGTTTTTCACTGGATGCCGGGTTTGCCGCCCCCCGGTGGCTAATCACCGGCATATCCTCCTCAAGCCCACTTGACGGCTGCGGACGAGTACCCGAAGCTTTGGAAGCTGCTCCTGACTGGCTGTTCATTCCCTCTAAGAAACTAAGTCCGCTTCTGCGTGGGGCTGATGTATTATTATTTAAAAAGCTTGGCCGGGAAGAATTAAAGCCTGAACTGAAACTGCTGCGGCTTCCTCCCATAGAATCTGCTTCATCAAGACCTGTAGCAATTACCGTAATTGTCACGGTATCTGCCGCCGCTTCATCGTACATTGCACCAAAGATAATCGTTGCTTCTTCACCTGCCAGTTCCTGTACGTAAGAAGCCGCCTCGTTCGCCTCAATCAAGCTTACCTCGCCGGATATGTTTATAATGACATGAGTTGCCCCATCAATTGTTGTCTCAAGCAGCGGGCTTGTAATCGCCTGTTTTACAGCCTCAACACACTTATCGTCTCCCTTGCCCGTTCCAATACCAATATGTGCAATTCCCTTATCCTTCATAACCGTTACAACATCGGCAAAGTCAAGGTTAATCAATGCCGGGGTGTTAATCAGATCCGTAATACCCTGAACACCCTGCTGTAAAACTTCATCGGCCTTTTTCAGTGCCTCCGGCATCGTTGTCCTCCGGTCACAAATAGCCAGAAGCTTGTCATTCGGAATAACAATAAGCGTATCCACACTGTCTTTTAATTTCTCAATTCCACCGATGGCATTCTGCATCCGGTTCTTTCCTTCAAAACTAAATGGCTTTGTCACAATGCCAACGGTCAGCTTGCCCATCTCTTTAGCGATACTAGCCACTACCGGAGCTGCACCTGTTCCGGTTCCGCCACCCATACCACAGGTGACAAATACCATGTCGGCATCCTTTACAATCTCTGCCAGCTCTTCCTGACTCTCCTGCGCCGCTTTCTCACCAATCTCCGGTTTTGCCCCGGCGCCAAGTCCCTTGGTAAGTTTCTCACCTATCTGCATACATATCGGCGCCTTACAGCGTTTTAATATCTGCTTATCCGTATTGATACAAACGAATTCAACACCCTTAATTCCCTCGTCTATCATTCGGTTTACGGCGTTGTTTCCTGCACCGCCTACTCCGACTACTAGCAGATTGGCAGCCATATTCTCTGCTTCGCTTGTCATAATCTCTAGCACTACAGTTCCTCCTTCTATATAAATAGAAATATTATACATGGTCACATATTTATATAATACTTTTTTTCGGATGAATAATCAAGTAAAAATTACATTTTCTTAACTTTTCTTCTGTATCACCCTGACATATTGCCCTGAAAATGGGACAATACAGCACTATTTATCCTTTTTCTTCCTTAAAAATAACGGTACCCTTTGCATCATATCCACTCAAATCCATTGTCCCTTTCAGCTTTTCCCGCTGTGCCTGTTCCAAAATGCCGGCCAATGCGGATACCTGCTCATCATAATTTTCCCGCTTTCCAAGTTTTACTGTTATATCCCCTGCGTAGAGCAGTACTTCGTTCTTGTCATTAAACCTTACCGTATCCCAGTTTATCTTGTAATGCGAGAATAAATTAGCCAGATTTAAAATCTGCTCCAAAAGGCCGGCATCTTCCATATGTATTTGAGAATACCGGGAAAATGTGGTCAGGCTCTTCGTTTCAAAAAGAGGAATACCCTCTTTCGGTTTCTCCGATGTTTCAAGTACCATCCCCTCATTGTCAAAGTAAATGTACTGATTAATATAAGCAATTCCTGCCACAATGGTTTTCTCATACAGCCGTATATGCACATGATTCACAGAGGGATATGTTATCTCATACTCCCTTACATAAGGAAGTTCCGGAGTCAAAGAAAGCTTGTCCATCAGAAAAAAGGACAATATATTACGCTCCAACACATTGTCCTGAAATTCTTTCGCTATCTCAGACTGGCTGTAATAAGTATTTCCCTCCACGGTTACTTCTGTCACCCGGAAGAAAAAAAGGCAGCTGGCCACTACGGCAACTACTGCCAGCATAATCCACCATTTCCGGTATTTCTTAAATATCCCGTCCATCTAATCTTCGCATCCTTTCCCATTTTCTTATGTTGCCCCATATGACGCTTGTAAAGAAATCTGCCGCATCTTTTCTACTACATCCTCATAACCGCGCTGAATAAAATGTTCTTTTGTTACTATCGTCTCCCCGTCAGCCATCGCCCCTGCAATTAAAAGTCCCGCTCCACTCCGCAGATCATCCGCTGACACATCAGCGCCATGCAGTTTCGTTACGCCAGTGATACAGGCATGATTGCTGACATAGTCTATATTTGCCCCCATTTTGTGCAGCTGGTGTATCATACGAAAGCGGTTGTCAAATACTCCCTCTTCAATCATGCTGATTCCACTGCTCTTTGTGAGAACTGCCATTATAAGCGACTGTCCATCTGTTGGAAATCCCGGATAGGGACCTGTGCATATATTGGCAATGGATTTAGGACGCCCTTTTTGCAGCACCCGTACCCCCTGTTTTTCAAAGTTAAGCTCACATCCGAGTTTTGCCAGTATCGATACCTCTTTTGACGGATGTGTCTCTCCAAGCGAAAAAAAACAGTCACCGCCACAGCCGGCTACCATCATCGCATATGTTAAAAAAGCAATCCGGTCTGTTCCAAGTTTCCACGTTATTCCCCGCAGCTTTTTCCGCCCCTGAATTACTATGTGAGAAGTTCCTTCTCCTTCAATACCTGCCCCCATCTTTTTTAAGAAACCGCAGAATTCTACAATTTCCGGTTCCCTGGCCGCATTCTGAATCCATGTCGTTCCATCCGCCCTGACTGCGGCCAACAGGATATTTTCTGTTGCCCCAACACTCGGAAACGGAAGCTTTATTGACGCGCCGTGAAGCCTATCCCTGCTCACACAGCGTATACAATTCTCTTCCTCAGAAACTTCTGCCCCCATCTGCCGGAATGCCTGTAAGTGATAATTTACCGGACGGCTTCCTATGGAACAGCCGCCTGGATAATCCATGCACGCCTGACCGGTTCTTGCAAGAAGGGCACCAAGCAAAAGAACAGAAGCCCGGATTTCTCCAGCCTTTTTCCCCTCAATCTGTCCGGAATGTACATCCCTGCCGGAAAGTATCAGCCTATGTCCCTCTAAAACTGCCCCTGCACCTGTTTCCTGAATCACTTCTGCCATGGCATGGACGTCAGTTATATCCGGGCAGTTTTCAATCACACATGGTTCTTCGCTCAAAACAGCCGCCGCCATCATAGGCAGAACGGCATTTTTTGACCCCTGCACGCGCAGTTCCCCTTCTGCTCTCTTTCCTCCACAGACTGCAATTGCCATTTCATCACCATATCAATATACTCTCAATTTCTATTGTATGACAATGCGTATGATCCGTGCCTGTCAGTGCCGCAGTCCCCTTTAACCGGGGACTTTGCTTCTCGTAGATATACCAAGAACCAGACCCATTTCCGCCATCAGAATCATGACAGAAGTACCTCCATAGCTAATAAAGGGAAGTGGAATACCGGTAGACGGGATAGAGTTCGTAACAACGGCAATGTTTATAATAACCTGAGCTGCAATATGTATCATAATTCCGGTACAAATAAGAGAAGTAAACAAATCCGGAGCATACATAGCAGTATTTAAAATTCTCCACAAAAGCAGAATATATAAAAGAATTACGATTCCTGCCCCTACCAGTCCAAGCTCCTCACATATAATAGAAAAAATCATATCATTATGGGATTCCGGAATAAAGCCAAGCTTTTGCATGCTTTCGCCAAGACCGCTTCCGAATATTCCCCCTGATGCAATGGCATACAGACCCTGTAAAATCTGAAAGCCCTTAGGATGGCTCTCGACGTTGAGCCATATATCTACACGCTGTGATCGAAATCCGGCTCCCATAAATATGTACAACAGAATCGCACCAGCCCCAATGGCAAACAAAAGAAAATACCATCCCTTCTTTTTCGCAGAGACAAAGCACATACCAAAGACAATAAGAAATACAACAATCGCTGTACTGAGGTTCTGCAAGGCAACCAGAACAATCAAGAAACTGGCTGGTAGAAAAACCCTGATGATTCCGGTTAGATGACTCATATCCTGTGGACGCATCTGAATAAAATAAGCAGTTACAAGGATAATTACAATTTTAGTTATCTCTGATGGCTGAATGGAGAGAGGTCCTATATACAGCCATCGCTTTGCACCGTTTACTTCCGAACCAATAAAGAGAACAAGAGTCTGCAAAATTGCCGCTGTCCAGTACAAAAATGTGATAAATCGTATCCGGATGAGAGGCATATGCTTTAAAAATAACTTATAGGGAAATCTCCCGACAATAAACATTGCCACTACTCCTACCAGAGCTCCAACCGCCTGTTTTCTCAAAAAAAAGGTAGAGTCCCCGTATTTTACCTGCGAGGTATAAGAACTGGCGCTGTAAATCATTAACATGCCAAAGCCAACCAGACACAGTGTAATTAACAGCAAGCTGTAATCAAACGCACTCTGCACTGCACCCGTTTTCTTATTCTCCCGTTCCACAGACAATCCTCCCGTCACGATAAATTGTTTGCATATTCCTTAAATAAAGCACCCCTCTGTTCAAAGGACTTAAACATATCCCAGCTTGCACACGCCGGGGAAAGGAGAACCGCATCCCCCGGAACAGCTATCTGCGCTGCACGTTTTACAGCTTCCTCCAAACTATCTGTCATCTCTATTTCCTCAAAACCGAGCTTTCTTGCTGTTGCAGCAATCTTTTCTCTTGTCTCACCTAAAAGAATCAGCTTTTTCACTTTTCCCTCAAAAGCCTGAATCCAGCTGTCGTATTCTGCCCCTTTGTCATAGCCGCCGCCAATCAATACCGTTTTACGGCTCATAGACTGAATTCCTGTTATTGCCGCATCAGGGTTTGTTCCCTTAGAATCATTGTAATATTCAACACCGTTTTTTGTGCAGACATACTCGATACGATGCTCTACCGCCTGGAACGCTTTTACAGCAGATAATATGATATCCATTGGCACACCAAGTTCCCTTGTCATAAGAATGGCGGCCATAATGTTTTCACAATTTCTGTCCCCCAAAATATGGCTTTCACTCATATTCATAAGAACCTCTCCTGTGGCAGCATCCACAATATCGTGGTTCTCATTTTGATACAGGCCATTTTCTACTGGGCGTTTACTGCTAAAGAAAGCTACCCGGCAGGGAAGAGCCCCGGCACGCCCCCTAAGCACTTCGTCCTCATAGTTTAAAACACAGAGCTGGTTTTCTGTCTGATTTTTTGTAATCAAAAATTTTGTCTCTATGTAATTCTCCATTGTCCCATGCCGATCCAGATGATCCGGTGTAATATTCAGGATGGCACTGACTGCCGGACAGAATGTATCCACTGTCTCTAACTGGAAGCTGCTGATTTCCGCTACCGTCACAGATTCCTTTGATGTCTTTTCTACTTCTTTTGTATAGGGATTTCCAATATTTCCAACAACATAGACGGATTCCTTATAGGCTTTCATGATATCTCCTGTCAGAGCAGTTGTTGTTGTCTTTCCATTCGTCCCCGTAATTCCGATAACCGTTCCCTGTTCCATCAGATACGCCAGTTCTACCTCACCTATAATAGGAATATTTCCCGCCCTTACCTTTCTGGCAATGGGTTTGCTCAACGGTATGCCGGGACTTATCACTGCACAGTCCAATTCTGCCAGTTCCTCTTCCGGCAAATCCCCCAGAAAAATTGGCACCTGACCAAAGCGTTCTTTATTAGAATCAGACATTTCTTTGTTTTCGTCAAAGACGCATACCTTCGCACCCAGCTTTTTTAATAGTTCACATGCAGCAAGCCCGCTTTTTCCCATTCCAATTACAACGGTCTTTTTATTTTGTAAATCCATTGCCGTCTCCCTTCTGTACTAACTGCTTAAGACAACGCCATTATTCCCACAAGACACAGTAATGCTGTCACAATACTGAACGCTGCAACCACCTGCGTCTCCGAATAACCGCAAAGCTCAAAATGATGATGAATCGGGGCCATTTTAAATAGTCTTTTCCCGTGTGTCAGCTTAAAGTATCCAACCTGCAGAATATCAGAAATCACTTCTACCAGATAAACAAGCCCGACAATTACAATAAAGAGCGGTATATGCAGCATCAATGCAATAGAAGCCACAAAACCGCCGAGGGCAAGAGAACCGGTATCTCCCATGAAAACTCTTGCCGGATATGTGTTAAACAGTAAAAATCCAAGCAGGCTCCCTACTACGGCACCAGTAATCGGCGTCATACTGGTATTCAGCATTAATGCTGCCAGGGTAAAAAACGTCGCCACTATCGCTGTCACACCAGATACAAGACCGTCAAGACCATCGGTCAGATTCACACCATTTACTGTCCCAAGTACAACAAAAAAAACAAAAACAACAAAAAGCCAGACCGGCATGACAAATCCGGCCCCCTCAACAAAGGGAATCCGGATTGTTGTATCCATATTTGCCACATGGAAATAATAGTACACAAAAATCCCGGTCACAATAAACTGCAAAGCAATCTTCTGCATTGGTGTAAGCCCAAGCGACCGTTTCATGACCACCTTTATATAATCATCCAGAAAACCAATAATTCCAAATCCAAGCGTCATAAAAAGCACGGGAATAATATCGGTATATTTCCCCACGTAAATCAGTGATGTAATTGTTATGCTTGCTAAAATTACCAGACCGCCCATTGTTGGAGTTCCATTCTTTTTCAAATGGGATTCCGGGCCATCGTCCCTTTCTGTCTGACCAAATTTCATTTTCCTGAGAAACGGAATGATAATCGGGCAGAGAACTACACTAACCAGAAACGAAATTATCACCGGCATTAATACACTCAGATTAAAATTCATTTTCTTACCTCGCCTTATCTTTTTTGGTACGTTTACGCACGTTTCTATTTTATACCATTCCGGCTGTTCCCGCAAGCACTTATTCGCGCGAAGGCAAAGTGAGGATGTGCAAATTTATTTGCACATCCGAGCGCGCCCGCGGGGTGTTTAACCCTCGTATGCAGGGCGGGTCAGACGCCGGCTGTTATCAAATCTACTGCTGCGCTTCCGTCAAATAGGGAAGAATATTGGTAAACAGTGTCGAAATTCCCGGTGCCGCTACTGTGCCTCCATAATAAAGCCCCTCTGGTTCATCAATCCGCACAAGAGCAATAACCTGTGGATTTTCCACCGGGGCAAACCCAATGGTAGAGGCAATATACTTACCATTCCCTCTTGGAAGCTTCTGACTTGTGCCTGTTTTGGCACCAACAGTAAATCCCTCTACGCCGGCATTTTTCCCGGTTCCCTCAGAAACCACTTTCCCGAGCGCCTCTCTTACCAGATCAGACGTCTCCCGGGAGACAACGGTATCTCCCCCTGGATATTTGAATTTTTTCATTGCAGTGCCATCGGCATTTACTACACTGACTCCAAAATGCGGTGTTATGCTTTTTCCCCCATTGATGATCGAGGCAGCACATGTAATCAGTCTGATAGGAGACAGCTGAAAAGACTGACCAAACGACATGGTTGCCAGCTCTACTGCACCAACATTTTCTTCTTTATGCATAATTGTCACTGCTTCTCCCGGCACATCAATCCCGGTCCTTTTCAGTGCATAAAATTTTGTTAATTCCTCAAAAAAACTGCGTACCCCTACTCTGGCTCCCACCTCAATAAAGACAGGATTACATGAATTCATAATACCCTCTAAAAATGTCTCGCTTCCATGTCCTGTTGTCTTGTGGCAGCGGATTCTTCTATCCTCAACCATTTTATACCCCGGACAGCTAAAGTGATCTGACATTTTCACAACACCTTTCTCCAGAGCCATAGCAGTTGTAAGTATCTTGAATGTGGAGCCCGGTTCATAGGTATCGGAAACACACCCGTTTCTCCACATGGCATTCAGCGCCGCATTTTTCTCCTTCTCACTCATTGACCCACTATCACCAGGCAGAGTATAAGGATCGTTCAGATTAAACTCCGGCGCGCCTGCCATGGCATATATCTCACCATTTTGCGGATTCATTACAATAATATCCACACTTTTGGCATTCTTTTTTTTCATCAGTGTATTGGCAACCTGGTCCGCATATTCCATAACCGTCAAATCCAGGCTGGTATTCAATGTCCATCCCGCAATCGGTTCAATCCGGTCTTCCGCTCCATTTTCAATTTCTGTCCCGTGAGCGGTAGTCATTGTGAGAATAGAACCATCCGTACCTTTCAGGTATTTCTCATAGGCCACTTCAAGCCCGATAATTCCCTGATTGTCACTCCCGGTAAATCCGAGAACTTTAGACGCCAGAGAATCGTATTGATATTCCCTTTTATAATCTTCATCGACGGTCACTCCCGCCAGTTTGCAGTTACGTATTCTATCAGAAGTCTCTTTATCAACATTCGATTTGACTTTTTCCCGTGAAGAGACTTTTTCCACTTTTCTTCGGATAGTCTCCTGATCCATGTCCAGCTCTTTTGACAAAACAGCGATAATTTTTTCTGGTTCCTCTATCTGGCTGTGTATGACAGAAATTGTTGATACCGAGCGGTTTCCAGCCAGAAGGCTTCCATTCCGATCCAATATCTTTCCTCGCTCTGCCTTGATTTTTCTCTCCCGTTCATGAAGCTCTTTTGCCTGAACACCATAGTAATCCGCCTCATATATCATCAGGTAGGAAAGCCTCGTAAACATACATACTAGTAAAAGGCCAAAAACAAAAAATACCAAAAACATATTTTGTCTTTGGTAAGTTTTGTGTCGGATCCACATAGGCATCACCGGATATTTTCATCCTTATAGTCTATTTCCCACAAAGAAAAGATATGCTACTTCGCTGAATACTGTCCCAAAAATGGCAGTACTTTTTTCATAAGTTTAGCTGCAAACTCTGTGGCAAAGGTACTGTGGGCCTGGTCTCTGACATTAGGCTCATCGACAATAACATAAATTGCCACTTCCGGATTATCCGCCGGAACACAGCCAATAAACGAGACAAGGTATTTGCCTTTCAATAATTTCCCATTTTTATGTTTTTCTGCTGTTCCGGTTTTTCCGGCAACAGAATATCCTTTTACCTTTGCCGGGGAAGCTGTTCCCTCTTTCACTGTAGATTCTAAATAACTGCGGATCTTTTTGCTTGTGTCCTCCGATGTCGTCTTTTTCACAACAACCGGGTTTATTCTATCTACCACATCCCCATTACTGTTTTGGATTTCTCTGACAATATGCGGATGATAATAATCTCCCCCGTTTATAATCGAGCAGAAACCACTCAGCATCTGAACCATTGTCACCGTCTGCGTCTGACCGAAACTGCTTGTCGCAAGTTCAACCGGATTCAACCGTTCTTTTGTAAATACAAGACCGGACTGCTCCCCTGGCAAATCCACTCCGGTTCTCTGTCCAAAACCATAAAGCTTATTATACCGGAAAAATTTGGCACGTCCCAGACTCTGTCCAATTTCCATCAGCGCTACATTACAGGACTCCATTAAACTGTGCCTCAAATCAAGTGTTTTATGACCGGAACGGTTATTACAGCGGATTGTTGTGTCAACTACCTTTTTATATCCACGGCAGAAAAAACTCGTATCATCGTTTATCAGGTTTTCATCCAATCCTGCCACAATCGTAAATGGTTTAAATGTAGAGCCCGGCTCATAGTCGGAAGCAATACAAAAATTAGACCACATATCCAACAATTTTTTATTCTTCTTTTCCGGTTTCATAGCCTCTATCTGTTGCTGTGTATACATGGAGGACAAGTCCTGCGGATTGTTCAAATCAAAAGTTTTATCAGATGCCATAGCGAGTATTTCTCCATTATTAGGATCCATAAGCATAACTCCAATACGTTTTGCCCCCACGCCATTTTTCTGAAAATCAGCGATTTCCTGCTCTACGATCTGCTGCACATTCGCATCAATGGTCAGCATAACCGAATTTCCATCCTTAGCCTCTTTTATTGTGCGCTGTAGGTTCATATCTGCATCAAAATAACCATATTCCCGCCCAGTTGTCCCTGACAGCACATCATTATAACTTTCCTCCACACCATAAGAGCCGCTCTGATCCGATGACAAAAAACCTATCAAACTGCACGCTACAGAACCAAGCGGATAATTTCTTGTATATGTTTCTTCAAACCATACCCCCTTGATATTTTTATTATCCTTCATTTTTTCTTTAAATCCGTCTACCATCTCAGAGTCCAGCTGGCGAAGTCCATCTATATGTAAATACATGGAAGTGGGATTTTTAACAATCACATCCTCTAATACCGTTTTATCAAATGTAAAATATTCGCTGATAGCGGTTACTGTTTCTATCCGCTGTTCGTCATTGGCCAGAAGTGTCCTTGCCTCTAATACAAGGTCATACTTCCGTATGCTCACAGCAAGTGTTGTATTATTTCTGTCACGTATTGTTCCTCTCTGATAATTTAATATCGTATTTGTATACGCATGCTGGGACAATGCCGATTTGCGGTAACGGTCCCCCTCATTTTTATCAATACTGTATATTCTTATGAACAATCCCCCAAAAGAAAACAGAAAAAAAATAAACACGCAAAAGAGCGCAATACGCATCCCTCTCGTAAATATTTTTGGTCTTTTTTTTCTGCGTCTTCTCCTGACAGTATGAGGATTTCTGCGGCTGTACTGACTCATCATTTCCTCCATTTATGCACCTTGCTATCTGTTTTTGGATGAAAACCGGTTTTATTTGGCAGGAATTTGTCCATATTGCCGGATCTGGGTGCTTTTATGACTTTTATATGTAAAAACACGCCCTTTTTTTGCAACTTTCATACCTAACCGCTCTGTTGCTTCCGTATAAATCTCATCCAAATTTACAGAGTTTTCTAATTTCATTTTGGCTGCAGAATTTTCTTTTTCCATCTCTACAACCTCTCTCTGTAAATTTAACACATTTTTACTCAAATAGGTAGCCTCAAATTGCAAATGAAGATATCCTATTCCAAATCCCATAGCTGCTGCAAAAGTTATGCATATAAAAAAAACTGCCACCTTATCCAGTTTTCTCTTCGGTGCCGGACGTTTTCTCTGCTGCTGTCTCTGCCTGCGCCGAATTTCCTCTTCTCTCCGCCGCAGCGGCTGTGTTTCCCACTCCCTTGCTTCACTTCCGTATATATATGTTTCCGTTCGTCTGTCCATTCAGGCCTCCCTCTTCTACTCCTCTACTCTCTTAAACACCCGTAACTTTGCACTTTTCGAGCGGCTATTTGCCTCTCTTTCCGCTTCCGAAGGTAAAATCGGCTTTCTTGTAATTACCTTTCCTTTTGATTTTTTTCCACATACACATACCGGAAAATCCGGCGGACATGTACATGGATTTTCTGCTTTCCTAAAACTGTTTTTTACCATCCGGTCTTCTAAAGAGTGAAAGGAAATAATACAAAGCCTGCCATTCTCCCGCAGCAAATCAATCATATCTTCCAAGGCCTGGCTCAATACCTCAAGCTCTTGATTACACTCGATCCGAATTGCCTGGAAAGTGCGTTTTGCCGGGTGTCCTTTACCATTTTGTGCTTTTGCCGGCATAGATTCCCGGATGATTTCTACCAGCTTTCCTGTGGTCTCAATTTCTTTTCGCTCCCGTTCCTTTACGATATTTCTCGCTATGCTCTTCGCATATCTCTCCTCACCGTAACTTCGGATAATACGTGTAAGCTCCGCTTCCGGATAACGGTTTATAATATCCTTTGCCGTTATTGGCTGTTCTCTATCCATCCTCATATCAAGGGGTGCATCTTCCCTATAAGAAAATCCCCGTTCGGCGCTGTCCAGCTGATAGGAAGACACTCCTAAATCCAAAAGAATTCCATCAACCTTTTGAATCCCCTTAGAATAAAGAATTTGTTTCATATGTACATAATTACTTTTTATAATGTCTATTCTGGAATGAAACACAGCAAGCCGCTCCTTCGATACATGGATTGCCTCTTCATCCTGATCAAAACCTATAAACCGTCCCTTATCCCCCAGTCTTTTACAAATCTCATACGCGTGTCCGGCCCCTCCCAATGTGCCATCTACATATATTCCGTCTGTTTTAATATCCAGATTATCCAAAACCTCATTCAGCAAAACAGAAACATGATTAAATTCCGTGGAAAATTGTTTTGATTCCATGGAAACCTGTCTTGATTCCGTGGAAAATTGTTCTGTTTCCATGCCTACCCCCTATGCCGATGCCACTATCCGGCTCTTTGCCGTACAGCCGGTTAAAAACTCAAACCAAACTCTGACATATGCTCCGCAATTTCATCCACATTGCCATAGTCGTCATTCTCTTCCCAGCGTTCCTTGCTCCAAATTTCGATTTTCTGCAATACACCTACAAAAACGATATCCTTAACCAAACCCGCTTTATCCCTTAAATTCGCCGGAATAAGCGTTCTTCCCTGCTTGTCTACTTCACAGGATGCCGCCCCTGCCAGAAAATATCGCTGTAACTTTCGCGCCTCCTTCGTCCCCGGAAGCGCTTTCAACTGGTTGGCAAAGTCTTCCCATTCCTCCATCGGATAGGCAAACAGGCATCCGTCCAGGCCAAATGTGACCACAAAAGATTCACCCAGATTTTCACGCAGCTTTGCCGGAATTATGACTCTCCCCTTAGCATCAAGCCCGTGTTCAAACGTGCCCATAAACATATCGCTTCACCAACTTCCGTACCCATGGGAATACATCCCCGATTTCCCGTAGAATGTAATCCATGATAAAACATGGTGTTACAGCGGCATACTGACCTTTCCGGCTGCTTGTCCATAAAAAAACCAATACCACTTCGGAAAAGAAGTTTACCACTTTATGACACTTCCCTCCACTTTCCACCACTTTATTACCACTATACACTACTTTTGTTCAATTGGCAAGTAAAAATTGTGGCAAAAATAAGTTGCATTTCTATCAATATATGATATAATGTACGCATAAGCACAGATGTAGCTTTCTCAGAGCGTGCTTAATATTTGCAGATATAGTTCATTGGTAGAATACCAGCTTCCCAAGCTGGGGAGGCGGGTTCGATTCCCGTTATCTGCTTAATGTTTTTCATTTAAATTTCTCCCTAAAAAAGGCCCGGCTGAAAAGCGCGGGCCTCTTAAAT
>DKUB01000090.1 GCA_002490465.1 Lachnoclostridium sp. UBA7215 | reverse complement strand
GCATTGGCGCCAAGAACATAGATATTGGACTGAATTCTGTCATTCAGCGGCTTCAGGGCCGGAATGCATTCCACCTCAACATTCTTTGACGGCGAAATCACTTTATTGGTCTCTGCATAAACCTGGAGAGCCTCATCGGACAACATAATATCCAGCGTCTTCAAAGCGTCTTCCGCATGCTCCGCCTCTGCACCGATACCGAAGCCCGTCATAGGCATTACCGGCATCCGCCCCCTGCTGCTTGGAAATCCGATGACCAGCATATCAAAATCCGGATTGCCATAGGCGGTATCCGTATTCGCCGCTCCCCAGTAAGCCATTACAATCGGCGTCTTCTGTGCCAGAAAATCGGGGCCTTCCCCTTCAATCGCTTCACTTACATATGCCTTTTTGGCATCAATATACCCCTTATCGATCATCTCCTGCAGGAACTCAAAGCCCGGACGCATATAATCACTGTACTTGCTTTTCCCACTGTTTAAAGCCTCAATCTCTGCCTCCGTATTCCCGCCGTTGTACAGATCCGCATAAGCCTGCGCCAGTACGAAGGTCTCCAGCCACCAACGGTTGGCTCCTACCGGCGTTTCAATTCCGTTTTCTTTAAACACCCTGCAGCATTCCAGAAATTCCTCCGGTGTATTCGGCAGTTCCAGCTTATACTGATCAAACATATCCTTATTGATAAACAACCCGTAAGCTACCACCTCCTGCGGAATTGCGACCAGCTTTCCGTCAACAACATTCGCCGTCTTTACCACATCCCTCAGATTGTCGGTACATGCGAGTCCCGACAGATCCATGAGCTTTCTTTCTTCTCCCAATGCCTTTATGGTATCCGGATTGAGCAGATAGATATCGTCCATATTGTTACGCACCCTGTCAAGCGTCACGTCATCATAAGTTTTATCCTGGTAATCTTCAGCCGTATAAGTCACATAACTCACTTTAAGGTCCAGCTTCTCTTCTGCCATAATGACCGTTTTATCCGTCGCGCTTCTTGCCGTATTGACCGAGTCCGCCTCCGTTTTCTCCATAGGGCTGAACATACTCACAACCCTTTTCGTATCCTCTTCCTCCGAGAGCAGATTATTGGTATCTTCCTTTTTCCCACAGGCTGCCGCCACAAGCGGAACAATGCACATCAGAAAGACTGCCGCCGCTTTTACAATAGATTTCTTACTTTTATTTTTCAACAAATTCCCCTCCTTATACCTTCAGGTATTCCTTACTTTTTTATCACATACTGTCTTATGACCTGCCGTAGTAATTCTACATCAATGGGCTTTGTCAAATGAACATTCATACCTGCTCTAAGTGCCTCCCTCTCATCCTCCGCAAACGCATTGGCAGTCATGGCTATAATCGGGATGTCAGCTGCGTCCCCACGGTCCAGGTTCCGTATTTGCCTTCGTCGCCTCATAGCCATTCATCACCGGCATCTGTACATCCATCAGGATGGCATCGAACTCACCCTCAGCAGAGGCCGAAAAACGTTCCACCGCCAGCTGCCCATTTTCAACAATTTCGCAGGCAGCATTTTCAATGGATAAAATTTCCTTCAGAATTTCCGCATTTATCTCATTATCCTCTGCAGCAAGAAAACTCAGCCCTTCCATGCTGCCAGCCTCCGCTTTCCGGTTCTCCTGTTCTGCCCTGCCATTATTCTTCATCTTCAACACTTTTTCTTTTAATGCAGATACGAAAAACGGCTTCGTCATAATTCCAGTCATTTCCACGGTAGGCACCTCAACTTCTTCCTCCTTCTCATATTCTGTAATGAACAGGATCGGTGCCTCCGGCATGATCTGCCTGAGCTCCTCCGCCGCCTGTCGTGCGTCCAGTCCCGGTATATCCCAGTCCACCAGGACGAGCTGGTAAACCTTTTCGCCAATACCAGAAACCTGCAACAGCTGTCTGGCCTCTTCCATGCTCTGCGCCGTGTCCACTGCCACATCCATATCCTGCATGAGCGCCTGAACGTTCTGCCCGCTTTGCGCATCACCATCCAACACCAGCATTCTGGAAATCCCGCTTTCTTTCCAGAACTGTCTGTCTTCCTGTCCCTCCGGTATCCGGAATTCCATATCTACCCGGAAGAGGGTTCCCTTATCTACCTCACTGGAAACGTCGATCGTGCCCCCCATGAGCTCCACGATATTTTTCGTGATCGCCATACCAAGCCCGGTTCCCTGCACTTTATTCGTTGTACTGTTCTCTGCCCTGGTAAATGCGTCAAAGATCGTCTTCAGATATTCCGGTGTCATGCCATATCCGTCATCTTCCACTTCTATCTTTATATGCTCGAACTGGCTGGAACGCTGTTTTAACCCAATGATCCTGAACCAGATGTTGCCGCCCACCGGCGTATATTTTACTGCATTAGATAGCAGATTGATCAAAACCTGGTTGACCCGCGTCTCATCCCCCAGCAGATATTCATGCTTCACACCGGTCACCGTCACGAAGAACTTCTGCTCTCTGGCCTTTGCCATAGGACGGATAATCGCGTCCACAGACGACACCAGATCGTTTAACGTAAACTCCTCCACCGAGAGCACCACCTTACCGCTCTCAATCTTGGAAATATCAAGTATATCATTGATCAGACTAAGCAGATGCTGTCCGGATGCCATAATCTTCTTCGTGTACTCCCTCACCTTATCCGGGTTCTCCGCGTCTCTGTCTAACAATGTAGTGAAACCAAGTACTGCATTCATTGGCGTCCGGATATCATGGGACATATTTGAAAGAAATGTAGTTTTCGAATTGCTTGCGGCCTGTGCCGCCTGAAGCGCCTCCGCCAGCTGTCTGTTGTGAATTTCCCGCTCTGCCTCCCGCTCCCTTCGGATCCGAATCTGCTGTCTCTGATTGAAATAATATAATACACAGCAAAGAAAAAATGCGATCAGCATCACGGCAACCACAATAAAGATATTTTGATTAACTGTCGTCCCCTCCTGCTGAATTTCCCCAATCGGCACATAGCCAATCAGGTAAATGGTTCCGCCATTCACAGACCACATATAGTTCAGTGCCTTTTTTCCCCGAATATCATGGTTGAACATAATGTCCCTGCTCTCTCTCAGGCAGGCATCCACCTCTTCCAGAAGGCCGTCTTCCTGAATATCATTTGCCCGATAAAAATCTTTCAGATTCAGATGCCCCGCATCCCGCTCTCCCATTCCTTTGGGTTTCAGGACAAGACGCTCCGTCTCCGCATCCATAATATACAGCATAGCTTTCTTATTGTAGAATCCATTTGGAAGAGATCTATCCAGGGAATCATAGATATATTCCACATAGAGCATAGCCACTTCCTTCCCATCCCTTGTGACAGGACATTTCATCGTGTATGCCCACGTACCCATATAATTCAGGTAGGACTGGGATACCGCCACACCATCTACCGCCCCACCAGCGGAAAAGTCCAATTCCTCCTCTGTAAATGCCTCACCGTTATCAGAAATCCCCTCCGTCTTACCCGCACGTATCAAGGAAACTCTTGTCATTGTCTGACTGTCTCCATAGAAACGCAGCCGTTCCTCAGGATTCTCCGCCGACGCAATCTCCTGCGCCATCAGCCTCTGAAATTCCGCCTCTTTATTCAGGATTGCCTCAATCGTACTCTTAATTAAGTCCAAGCTTTCGCTCAGATTCTGAATTGCCGACTCCGACATCTCCGCAGAAATTTTCCTCGATACAGAAAATACCACCGCACCCAAAATGCAAAATACCAAAATAATAGAAATCAGCAGGGAGAATCCTTTATCTATCTTTTTTGTGTCCTGTTTCTCTTTCATTGCGCTCTCCATATACTAATACTATCCCATGACTTTCGTAAAACACGTCATTTAAGTCCTTGAACATATCACTAACTTTTTAACTTAAACTGTCCCACGAGCCCTTTCATAAGCTGTGACTGGCTGGATAATTCTTCGCTTGCCGCTGCACTTTCTTCCGCAGTTGCTGAATTTGTCTGTACAACATCGGAAATCTGTTCAATTCCCGTCATAACCTGAGTAATGGAATCAGCCTGCTGGCTGCTGGCCTCTGAGATTTGTCCGATAACACCTGTCATTTCGTTTACGTCATTTACTGCCTGAAGCAGGGACTGCGCTGTTGCGTCAACAATCTGAGTACCATTTCCTACTACCTTTAAAGAATCTTCAATTAAAACAGAGATGTTCTCAGAAGCCTTTGCGCTTTTGCTTGCCAGATTGCGGACTTCATCAGCTACTACGGCAAACCCTTTTCCGGCCACCCCTGCCCGGGCAGCCTCCACAGCAGCGTTAATCGCAAGGATATTGGTCTGGAAAGCAATATCTTCAATTGTCTTAATAATTTTGCCAATCTCACTGGAACTGTTGTTAATATCATCCATTGCCTGAATCATCTGCTGCATTTTTTCGTTGCTCTCATTCATCTCTGTGCTGACACAGCCTGCTGTTTCATTGGCCTGTCGTGCATTATCTGCATTCTGGTTTATCTTGTTGGAGATTTCATTAATAGTAGCAGCAAGTTCCTGCACGGAACCTGCCTGCTCAGTTGCTCCCTGAGCAAGAGCCTGGGCGCCAGTAGATACCTGTTCCGCTCCGCTTGCAACCTGAGTGGAACTTTGGCTAATCTGCAGCATCGTATCATTGAGCTTTTCTGCAATGCCCCGGAAAGAAACAAGCAGCGGATAGAAACCACCTGTATATTCTTCTTCACAGACAGAATCCACCGTAAAGTCTCCGTCAGCCATTTTAGCAAGAAATTTATTCTCATCATCAATAATAACCTGAAGTTTATGGATTAATCTGCGTACCTGTGTAGCGAGTACTCCCAATTCATCCTTAGAGGTATAAGAAATGTCTACATCCAAATCCCCCGCTGCCATTTTGATAGCTGCATTCTGGATTTCGGAAATAGGAATCTTTATCATGCGAATGATGACAAACGAGAAGAAAACTCCCACCAGAATTATAACAATAATAACTATCGTCATGCGGTTGGTTGCAGTTTTGTAAAGAGAATCACTTTCCTTCGCGGCATCGTCACTGCCCTCTGTATTGTAGGTATTGATATCGTTAAAGGCACTGTTTAGAGAATTGTATAAATCAACACATTTACCTTCCAGGATAGCACGGGCATCTTTCACACGCCCCTGTTTGAATAATGCCATCATTTCTTTATCTGCTTCGTTGTACTGTGTCCAGAGATTCGTTGCATTATTATAGAATTCTCTTTCTTCTTCGTCAATTAAATTCCCATATGTAGTTAAGAGGGTTTCTATATCTTTTTTTTCACTTTCGAGATACTGAAGGCTGGATTTTTCTACATCATCAGAAACTGCGGTAAGATATCCTAATTCATTCAGGCGAATATTTGAAAGCGTATAACTCAAGTCCCTTGCTATATCAATACTCGGAAGCCAGCTTGTTGAAATATCATTTGTCATTTCATTCATCTGCCCCATAAGATTAAATGACATGCCTCCGATAATAAGCATACCTATCAGTGCAACTCCTATGAGAATATAAAGTTTGAATCTGATTTTTAAATTTCTAATTAATCGAATCATCTTCCTGGTCTCCTTTTCTGTTTCATCACCCATAACTTTCAGTTGTGTAAAATAATCATTTTCCTCAAACAACATTTTAATAATATATCGGCAAATCACCTCTGTTTCATAAGTCAGCCTGTTTTTGCAATTATTTTGGCCTTTTTTCAACCATAAGAACCCACTTTTCAAAATGCTTATACATACGAGTAAATTTTTATTCACATAAAAAAAGAGGTATGCTGTTACATACCCCTTGACATTTTTTACTTCCTGCCTACGTCATTTCATTTGTCCTAACAGCATTTTTATTATACTATCGTCATAAACCATTCCACCGTCTTCGGATCGTAATGTGAAAAGAATAAGCTCTCTCCAGTATCAAGGCTCCCGATTTCTTTCATATCCCCGGCATCCAAAGCAAAATGAAAGATATTGAAATTTTCTTCCATACGGTTTTTGTGGGTGGATTTCGGAATCAGAACAACATCACTCTGCAACAAAAAACGAAGCGCTACCTGTGCAACTGATTTCTTATGCTTTTCACCAATCTTTTTCAATACCGGATTATTAAAATAATCATTCTTTCCCTCTGCAAATGGACCCCATGACATAATCTGCGTGCCATACTTTTTCATATACTCTTTTGCTGCTGTCTGCTGGCAGAACACATGTGTTTCCACCTGGTTTACTGCAGGCTTAATTTCTGAAAAATGGTGCATATCCAGAAAACGGTCCGGATAAAAATTAGACACGCCAAGCGCACGCACCTTTTCCTCCTTATACGCCTCTTCCATCGCCCGGTAAGTTCCATAATAATCCCCAAAAGGCTGATGTATCAGGAGAAGGTCAATATAATCTGTCTGTAGCTTTTTTAATGATTCTTCAATAGATACTTTTGCTTTCTCATATCCGGCATTGGAAATCCAAACCTTTGTGGTAATAAAAAACTCCTCCCTCGGAAGCCCACATTTTACCAACGCATTTCCAACGCCCTCCTCATTTCCATATGCCTGTGCAGTATCGATGCTCCGATAACCCACATCAATTGCTTCCCGTACACAACGCTCCGTTTCCTCCGTTGGTGTCTGGTACACACCATAACCCAATTTCGGCATCTTTACCCCATTACTTAACGTTACATATTCCATCTTTACATCCTTCCTTTCCTTTGGTTTCTTTTTTTACAGTTTACAACCGGACATAAAAAAAGTACAATAAGAATAATGAAATTCAGATTTCACAAAACGAATAGTGAGGAGTTGTTAAATATGTTAAACCTATTGGAATTAGAACAGCTTATTGCCTTTGCAGACTGCGGAAGGCTGTCGAAAGCTGCTGAAAACCTGCATATTTCCCAGCCAACGATTACAAGAACTATGCAGCATCTGGAGGATACATTTGGCGTCCCCCTGTTCTGCCGTAGTAAAAACCATATTTCACTGAATGAAACCGGATGGAAAGCTGTTGAATATGCGGGACATCTCTTAAAAAATGCCGAACAGACATTACAATATGTCCGTGATTTTGACGCAAAACTGCATACAATCACCGTTAGTTCCTGTGCGCCTGCCCCTTTATGGTACTTACTTCCTGCCCTGACTTCTGAATTTCCCGACATGACAGTGTCTTCTTCCATAAAAAGCAGCATGGATGTCCTTAATGATTTAAAATCCGGCAATTGTCTGATGGCAATCCTGACAGAGACACTTTCCTCAGAAGATTACTGCTGTATTCCATTTCTAAAGGAGCATCTGGTACAACCTGACCGATTTTCGCTGCAGGAACTTATTCGTGAATCAGCCCTGCCCTGTTTTACTACTAATCTCTCCGATCAAATCAATGAAATTCCTGAAACCCGCATCCGGATACCTATTACGGATTCGAATGCAAATGTCACATACTATGCAGCCTTTCATAAAAATGATAAATACAAAAGTGTTTTCACTAATCTTGCAAATAATATAATGTTACACCATTCAGAGTAACTTTTTAGCCTAAAAATGCCGGCAATGAGGTTTCTTCTGCAATCCAAATCCATCTGCACTTATTCCTCCGCTTAATTCCCTTTTCCTGGATAACTTTATTTATATTTTGGAATAAACGGGCTTTATCACATTTTTTAGTGGCCTGTACATTGATCCATATAAAATTTCAATTTATACCTTTTCTTATTCTCCAAAATATCATATAATTATCAAAGCGATAAGAATACTAAAAAAATATGAAACCGGGGAGGATATTACTGTGAAACAATTTTTTGGTATGAGTCAAAGCGGCAATCTGCAGGAAGCAGTCTGCGGATTAAATAACCCTCAGCTAATTATGTTGTTATCCAACAGTGAGCAGTTTGAAGCACATGTAAAAAAATTGGAGGCACTTTATCCCAAAGTCCCAAGCATTGGTTGTATTGGGATGAGCTACGATAATAAAGTCGTTGAAAAAGGTGTGGGGATCATTGCATTTTACGATGGCGTTACAGCCGCAGCAAACGTGCTGGAGGAGGCGTCTACAATGCCTGTTAAATATATTAAACGCCTGGAACAGGATGTAAAAAATGTAAATGGTACACAAAAAGATACGATTTGTATTGATTTTTGCTCCGGAAATGACGCCTGTGTGTTAACCACAATCTACAGTGTATTGAAACACCAGAAAATATCTCTGGTAGGCGGAACCGGTGATGCGGGGAAAGTCTCTGCAAATGGAAAAGTTTATGAAGATGCCGTTGCATACGCCATGGTTAAAAATAATAATGGAAAAGTAAAAGCGTACAAGGAAAATATTTACCGCCAAAAAGGGAATTATCGATTTATTGCTTCTAAAACCAATAAATCTGAATACATATTGGGAGAATTAAACAATCAACCTGCGAAACAGGTATATCAGCGCATTCTTAATGTAACGGAAGAGGAAATATTAACGCAGACATTTAAGAATCCTTTTGGAAAACTGAACGGAAATGATACCTGCATTATTTCTATCAAAGAAGTTTGCGGCAATGCTCTGACATGTTTCCGTCAGGTCAATGATTCCGATGTCTTAATTCTTTTGGAATTAGGAGATTACAAATCTATTGTAAAAAATACTATACAGGAGATACGCCGGGATTTCCAAAAAATCTCTGCGGTATTCTCTGTAAATTGCCTGTTCCGCTATTTGCTGTTTACGGAGAATAATTACATGCAGGAATACCTGGACGAAATGAGTACGCTGGGTAACCATACAGGTCTTGTAGGATATGGGGAGCATTATAACAATCAATTTGTCAATCAATCCATGACTTGTGTGGTATTTGAATAAGGAGGATAAAAAAATGAGTTTCAAGAACAAAAAGAAACATACAATGGATACATATCCCATATCGCATGTAATGGATAGTTTAAAAGATTATCAAAGGGAACTGGTACAAAAGGAAGTAGATTCCCTGAACCAGCTGGGCCTGGTCAATCACTCATTTAAAGGAGTATTGAAAGAATCCGAAAATTTTCAGAAAACGTTACAGGATTTTGAGGAGACATTTTCAAGTATTACTCAGGTCTCCGGCCAGTTTGAACAGGTAAAAGGTAATATTGCCCAGTCTGTGACCCAGGCGCAGGATGAGGTAGAAGATTTAAAAAACAGTTCTCTACAGGTAGAATCCCATTTTGATGAGATGAAGAATACGTTTCATGATTTCCGGACAGCAGTAACAGAAATCAAAAAATGCACCAATAAAATTACATCCATTGCTGAACAGACAAATATCCTTGCACTAAACGCTTCCATTGAAGCAGCCAGGGCAGGACAACAGGGAAGGGGATTTGCAGTGGTTGCCGGAGAAGTAAAAAACCTGGCAGATGAGGTCAAAAATCTTGTAGCTGCCGTGGAAGCCAGTATTGCAGAAGTAGAACAGGATACTGATAAATTAAACTCTGATATTGAAACCTCTCAACTGGCATTGGAGAAAAGCATTGATAAAGTAAATGATACCTATCACATGTTTGACCAGATTACAGAAGCGGCAGAGGGGGCAACGACGGTACAATCAGAAATTTCCAATGTCATTGATGACTCCCGGACAGCATTGCAGACCGTGAATACCTTTTTCGATAAGACAAAAAATCAATATAAAGAAGTTACCGAGCATATTAATCAGGCCAGTAAATTGGGTACTACAAAAAGCGCTATGTTTGAGGATGTGGATAATATGCTGTCCCAGATTCCGCCAATGTTAGATGAATACAACAAATAATCAGGAAAAAACGATTCTGGCAAAAGATACCATTATCTTTTGCCAGTTCCTTTTATAGGAAATTCCGACTTTCGCGGAGCAGGAATCGCAAAGCGATTCTTAGATGGCTGCGGTTCTCAGCCAGCCATTTTTTACCACATAGCGATAATGAAGCATATCCACACCCCTATAATGTTTTATCCATGAATCCGCTACTATCATATCGTTTCGAACTGCTACATTCTGAGAAGCAGTATTTGTATCTCTGATAATAGAACAGACTTCTTCACTTTTCAATGTTTCAAATGCATATTCCCTGCACGCCCTGGCAGCTTCTATGGCATAGCCTTTATGCCAATATCTGCGTTGCAAAAGATAGCCAATCTCTAACACTTCCCTATCTTTCCATGGCTGCATGGTAAGACCGCATTGTCCAATCATTTCATCTGTCTCTTTCAGGACAACTGCCCACAAACCAAAGCCCCATTTCTGATAACGAGAAATCTGCCTGTCAAGCCACTCCTGCGCTTCTGCATCACTGAATGCCCCTTCATAGGCATACATTGTCTCTTCATCCTGCAATATTTTACATAATGAGTTAAAATCAGATTGGATCATTTCCCGTAAATACAATCTCTCTGTTTCCAGTATCATGTTTTTTCCTCCTCTGCTTCCTCTGCTTTCTCTTTTTGTAATTCCTCTGACATTCAGAATTGCCATGTCCTCCAAAACCGATCCAAGCATATGTCTTATATATCATCAGAGTTTTTTACTAAACTAATGAAATGATGCATGGTTTTACAAAATCATTTGCATAATCCCCTTTTCTGTGTATACTATAAGCAATAGATGAACTACAGGCTTATCATGTGATAGACCGCTCTTTCAAATTCCCATGTGAATAAACTCACATTACTATAGGAGAGAAAATTGCCGGCACCACCACCGCATGCTTAGGACTGATTTTTCATGGAAACGAATACATACCAAATACCATTCTCAAAGAAGATATCCGCAATATTATCCCAAAACCACCCGGAAAAATTTTCGCCATCTTTCGCAAACCAATCCGACAGGATATATATACCGAGCTTACTTTTAGAAACGGCAACATTAATATTATTAAAAAATGTCTCCCTCTTGACTTATTAGAAAAAGTGGATATGTCACTTTTCATTCCAGAAGCTAAATCTTAATGTCTACATATTCACTCATACTACCCGCAACACTTTTAACGCTCGAATTGTAGCGGTAAGGAAATAAAGAGGAACGTTTTCAACTCTGCTTTTTCGGAAGCGTTTTTACAAGAATAAAGGTGTAAACGACAGTAATCACAGTCATAATTAAGCAATGAATGATTTGCTTTGCTGCCGTAAAACCTGCTCCATTCGCAAAAGTACTGAGTGTATTAATGGCAGAGTGGGTAATAATACAGGGCATCAGGCTTCCTCCACGATAGAATACCGTTACAAACAGAAAACCAATGGCCACCGCAAAGATAACCTGACAAAAATTGCTTACTAAATCCATTCCACTACCGTTTACCAAGTTCACCATATGTCCTATACCAAAAGTTACGCTTGAAACGATGATTGCGGATTTTACGTTATCTTTCTCCATTGCCCTAAAAAGAAAGCCTCTAAAAATCACTTCTTCTACAAAACCAACGCAAAGCATACCCACAATTCGACAGACCGTGTCTGCCAACGGATAATTGAACGCAGCTCCGTTCCAAAGATTTCCTGTTGCTAAGAGCATCAGCGGCACATAGTAAAGGAAATGGCAGGCAGATATGGGGGATTTACAAAGCCCGTATCTCTTCATTAAACCGTTATTCCGAATAAAAGCAAAAAGGATAACGGTTTGTAAGATACAGAAGGCAGCACTTGCAGAGTATTCAATTCCGATTTTCTCATTGAGTGGATTGGCTAAGGATTGCAGGACACAATAAATCACAATCCAGACAATCGCAAAGGTAAGTTCGCTTTTCTCGTATAACTTTTTCATTTCAATCCTCCTTTGGAGGATATTCCTCCTTTGGAGGATTTTCCTCCTGTAAAGCTAATATCGCACCTGCATACACCCGTTTCAAATGCTTCGCTATAAGTTCTTCATCATATTCTAATGAATTGTTGGCAATGATACTGGCATATCCATGAACAAATAACGCAAGAGTTACAAAAACTTCTTTTGTCTGTTCTGTGTTTTTATTCATTTCTTCCTGCATGACAGAAAGAACAGGTGTGAGCTCCTCCGAATTTATCATTTCTAGCAGATTGCTTTCAACCGCGAATCCCGATTGAAAAAGGAAGCGAAACAAATTAGGTTCCTCAACCGCAAAACGAATATAATTCAACCCAATTCCAAGCATAACATCTTCCCGTGCCTCTGAAATATTCATCAAATATTCGGTATGATATTCATTTGTTTTTTCGTAAACAGCCCTTTTTAATTCTTCAATCGTTGCAAAATGGTACATGACAGGCTGTGTGGAACAATTTAGTTTTTGGGCTACTGTTCTTGCATTGATATTATCTACGCCTGTTTTACGGGCAATTTCAAATGCAGCGGCAACAACCATATCTCTTGTGACTTTCGCTTTTGGCGGCATTGTACGTTCTCCTTTATATAATTTATGTTATATAACAATAATTATATATAACTTTATCTGCTTTGTCAATTCCTTTAAAAAATCTCTCTATCTCAAAAGCATTCCCGGATTTTCCTGTATATTGCCCTGCACTTGTGCCCAAAGGACCGTACGATGCAGGCTCCGTATTCCTGGTCCGCATGCCAGAGATACCGTTTGCTCTCGCCAACCCCTACCGTCTGCTCCATTTCATTGTACCCCACATTGATGCCGGAATCACAAACCGGGTCATAATCCCCATATTTATTATACACAATCGGAATCTGAATCGCCTCGATATGGAACGTCCTGACATTTCCCGTTTTCGAATATTTGCATAATTCCATACTAATCCCTGCCCTTCTGTGCCTGTTCCAGAATCCGCAGGTAGTGGTTGGCTTCGCGGAGCACATGGTCTGCCAGAAGCGGAAGAATAATGGAGCGGATTCCACAGCCTGTAATCCCTTCTGTTCCCGCCATCTTAAACTTCTGATATTTCTGTGTTGTCTTCAGGGTTTTTGCCGTCAGGGTGTTCATCATCTTCCCGTCCTGTTCCCTCGCCGCTTCCAAAAGGCGGCAGTAATCCTCGGCAAATCCATTAGCTGTCTCCATTAATTCGCATTCTGTCGGGTCCAACAGCCCCCGGATGAACTCGGCATGTTCCATCATAATCTGATTCCAGAATATTTCCAGATTCCTTAAATCCGGCATAGAAATCCTGCCTCTCCTCTCAATCTCTGAAATCGTCTGACGGTACAATTTTGCTTCCCGCAGAATGTGCTCAATCAACAGCGGATAATTCGTGGTATAAAGCCTGCACCTTGTCATTTCCTCAAGGACCTCTTCCTTAAACGCAATTAACCCATTCAGGCTTTTTAGCATATGTCGGTTCAACATCTTTACGCGGGAAACGATCTCCCGGTTTACGATAACACCGTCTCCGGCACGAAGCTGCTCCTCTGCTTCTGTGATTTCCAAATCAATCGGAATCCCTGTCAAATCCCTTGTCTCACATTCCGCTTTCTGCGTAAATTCCGTCACCACCTCCCCGGAGTTTAAAACCGGTTTGCTGACGATACCGTCCGCAAGTTTTACTGTCTTTCTAAGGCCGTCTTCAAATTCTTTCCGGAACCGCTCTGCCCGCTGAATAAACTCTGTTTCCTTGGCAGGAAACCCGGCAAGCAGGAATAAAGAGTGTTCCTTCATAATCCTTCCGAAAAAAAGATGTGTTTCTAATGATAATGTTACATATTCTTTCATGTTTTCGCATACCTTTATAATTTAGGTTTCTTTATACTATATGCAAAAAACACCAAAAAGAGCAAATTTTTTCTTACATACAAGCCAGCTTATTGATCTGGGTAGCAAGATAACCAGCGCCATAGCCGTTATCAATATTTACGACAGCCACCCCATTCGCACAGGAATTGATCATCGTCAGCAGCGCTGACAAACCGTGCATACTTGCTCCATAACCAACTGAAGTAGGTACCGCTATCACAGGCCTGCTCACCAACCCGCCAACCACACTGGCAAGAGCTCCCTCCATACCAGCCACTGCCACTACACAGTTTGCCTCCTGCAACACCTCAACCTGGGCCAGAAGCCTGTGGATACCGCTGACACCTACATCAAAAATACGCTCAACATGAGCGCCAAAATACTCGGCTGTCTGAGCAGCTTCTTCCGCCACAGGAATATCTGCCGTCCCTGCACTGCAAACAGCAATTTTACCTTTATGTTCTTTATTCTCTGGCTCAAGTTTTAAAATGCGGGATATCTCATCATAAGTAATATCCGGCAGCACCCCCCGCACCAGCTCATACTGATGTCTGTCAGCCCTCGTCCCAAAAACCTCTCCATTTAATTCATATAATTTCTGAAAGATAGACGTCAAATATTCATCCGGTTTCCCACTGCAATATACTACCTCCGGAAAACCTGACCGGATTTCCCTATAGGTATCCAATTTGGCGTATCCCATCTCCTCAAAGGGTTTTTTCATAAAAAATTTTTCAGCATCAGCAATCGATGTCTCCCCGCTTTTTACTTGTTTTAACATTTCCCTTACTTCCATGTGTACCCCCATTTGCGCACGTTTTCTGCATGCCTGGGAAACGTTGTTTATATTACAAGCAATGTTTCTACCGTGCTGTATTCCTCTTTTACATCAAGCTCCTCTGTCAAGTCCAGAACCGGCTCACCGTCAATATTAAAATGTACCCTTCGGATTCCGCTGCTCCTCTCACCATCCACACCCGGCCTGGCATGATAGGTATTCCACACGGTTCCATCTCCATCTGTCACATAGGCATTATGTCCTGTGCCAAATTCCCCCTTTACGCTTCTGGAAGTCAATATTGGATAATTTTTCTTCTGCCAATTATGACTATCCAATAAATCTTTCCCTTTCTCAATTGTGAGCAGTCCAACAACATAAGAAGTATCAACAGCTGCGCTGGAAAACGTCAGGTAAAGCTTATCTCCGTGCGGCAGGGCATACGGCCCTTCATCTACGAACGTATGATTATTTGCCCACCCGTATTCCGGCTTTGACAATACTACCGGATTGGTACGTAACTTCCAGGGCTCTTTTGGATTTAATTTTGCGATATAAAGCCACGCCCCCAAATCTTTTGGCAGAAACTGCCTCTGGGACCACACTGCATAATATTCTCCCTGCCATTCAAAACAAGTCATATCCAGTGTAATTTCTTTGCCGGCCTCACATATATCGCTGCCATCCGGTCTGACTACACGTTTAGGAGCTGACCAGTCCTCTTTGCAGACAGGATTACCTCCCTCTTTCAGTTCCATCACGTGACTTTCCTCCCAGTAAAATTCTCCTGGTGTGGCAGCATGGAAAATATAAAGTCTTCCATTGAGTTCATGAAACTCCGGCGCCCACAGCAGTCCGCCGATTTCAGGATAGGTATCGGAATCCAGAATCAAATGCTCTTTGGCATCTACAAGCTCCGGAATCGTATCCGCTTCCCGGATATATAACGTGTGGTTGCCATCAGCGTCATTGGTGGCAATAAAATAGTATTTGTTCTTCCATCTGCCAATACAGGGGTCTGCCCTGTCAAAAGCAATCGGAAAGGTAAAATGATCCTGATGTATTCTTCCGGTAATAGGATAGGTTCCCTTCTGCCCGAAATCAATATTGGATAAATCCCAGTCCACGCGCTTTGCCGCACAGCTTCCGTCACTGTAATGTGCTGTTGCCAGATATTTCCCAAGCTCGTCTGCACTGGCTGCCTGAATTCTGTCCGGGAACTCAATTCCAGTATTCACCGGCGGCATTAACCGGCGGTATAATTGATCTGCCGTATCGTCTGTAACCTCAATCCTGTTATGTACAACTGCACCCTCAATTCCTGTTTCTGATGGTATATTCCCCGCATATAAATCAATACGGTAATCGCCGTCCAGTTTTTCGGGGACACCTGTCCGTCTATCCTCTAAACTGTCTATTTCTGCCATGAAACACTCGCCTGTTCGCTCTTTCCAAATAATATGCATTCTGTCCCCGGAGCTGCTTTCACAGACAACCTGCTCAATATATTCATCTCCCAGTTTTAACAACCCGATTTCCTGATAAGATACCAAATCTTCTGATAAGAATAAGAGTACACTTCCCCTGCTCTCTTCATCGTCTTCCCCATTGCCTCCCGTGCGGATTGCCGCCACCGCATACTGCTCACCGGAAACCCGAAACAGCCAGGGACATTTCATACTTTTAGCATTCAGAGAACCATCTTCATTTTCTGTTGCCTTCGCAAACAGCACTCCACTGTTGTGGTTCAGGGCACTATAGCTGCTGCCGTCTCTGCTGACAGCAAGATGCATGCTGTACGCCAGCCTGGCATCGTAATATTTTTCATCCATTGGTTCTCTTGTGTAGTTGATTACATAAGCCATTCTCTCTTATTCCTTCCCCTTTCTCTATACAATCAAACAAACTGCCAATTATCCATTATTGTCCAGCTTCTTTTCAAACTCTTCCTCCGCCACAGGCCTGGCATAACGATACCCCTGTGCCACATAAGCTCCGATTTCCTGCATCAGTTCCACATCATTATCCGTCTCCACACCTTCGCATACAATCTGTGCATCTAATTCACGCGCCAGATTCACGATTCCCTTCATAATAGTTACCTGACGGCTTCTGTCCTGCTGATTCAGCAGGAACGAGCGGTCCAGCTTAATGACAGATGCCGGAATCTGCTCAAAAATACCCAGCGAAGAATATCCGGAGCCGAAATCGTCAATGGAAAGACGCACACCCTTATCACGGAGTAAATCAAGCGTTTGTTTTACTACCTGCTGCTGAAGCTCTTCCACGACAATTGTCTCCGTTATTTCTACCTCTATCAGCTCCTTAGGAACCTGATACTTTTCAAGTACCCTCTCAAACCGTTCCGGAAAATCCGGCTTGATAAAATGCATTCTGGAAAAATTACAGGAAATCGTAACAACCGGTTTTCCCTCCTGTATCCTTCTCTGAATCATCCGACAGACACATTCCAGCACAAAAAAGTCAATCTCAGTCACTCTTCCGGTCTGTTCATAATACGGTATAAAAAATCCCGGAGCCCTTACCATACCGTCAGCAGTGGGGTCTAAAAACCTGACAAGCGCCTCCGCACCGATAATCTTTTCATTGCGTATATCTACTTTTGCCTGGTAATAAGTTACAAAATTGTCCTCTATACTGACAGATTCCAGCAGTTTTTCTCTCTCATGCCGCTGCTTTAACGTCTGCTCTAAAGTTTCATCATAAACCATCACATCACTCAGCTGACTGCTCCTCATATATTCCATAGCCTGAGTGGCATAGTTGACGGCCACACGCATATCCGATAGTTCCGGCGGGATCAGGTAAGCTCCCATCTGCAGTACCATATGGTTCTCTGTGTGCTGATATATATCCTGTTCTGTCTCCTGTCCAATCTGTTTTAACCTGTCAATAAATGTCTCTTCCGATTGATATTTTAAAATGAGTACAAAATGATCCCCCTGATTTCTTGCACAAATCTCATCCTTCTCATTGATATTTTTTTTCAGATTTCCGGCAACCTGCTCTAGCAGCCTCTGTCCCGCATTCCAGCCATATATTATATTATAACGGCGGAACTGGGATATATTAAGGCAGACAACAGCATATTGGCACTGATGTGATTTACGTTCCGGTAAGAGCTTTGCTTCCCCCTTATAAATCAGGTAATTCAGGTTCCAAATATCCATTCCTGTATCCTTATACATCAGCTTCTGAATTTTCCTGCTGTCCCTTATCATATGTACCGCCACCAGGAAAATCACTACGGCTACCGCTGCCAGAAACAGGCTAATCTCCCTGCTGTGACTGCGAAGAAAACGTTCTAAACTCATCTGCGTATGCATATTGCTCTTCAGCATGTATTCACTAATTGTCCTGGCGTCCACCACATCTATCGTCTTATTCAAAATTCCGGCAAGCACAGCACTGTCCGCTTTAACAGCAATAGATATGTTATGTTCTCCATTTAAAACACTCTTAATTTTCATATTGCTGTAGGAGAGGTCTGTCCCCATCAGATATTCTGACAGATAACCGTCACACAAAACAGCATCTGCCTCATCTTCTGCCACAGCGTCCAGACATTCCTGCTGCGTGTTATAATGTTTAAGTTTCACCTGAGTCTGGTCAAAAGCGGATGCGGCTGCCTGCTCAAGATAAGATACTGTTGCCAGAACCTTCACCCCACTGAGTGTTTTATCCTCTTTCATTGCAACAACCAAAGGAATTTCCGCATATTCCTTTATCATATGGAATCCGTACCCGCTCAGCTCCTCCTTTGTATCCGTACAATAAGAAAGAATATCAACCTCTCCATTTTCCAATGCCTTTCGGGCGTCCTGGGGACGGTCGTATTTTTTGTACTGTATCTCTAATCCTGCTATGCTTAACTCGGTATCAAATAATTCCCTGGCGAGCCCCCGGCATTCACCATCCTCCTCATAGGAAAACGGATAATATCCATCAAGATAACCAACAGTTACACTACCCTTGTCCTCCACATAAGTTTTCTCTTCCGTGGTAAAAACTACCGTCTTATCCAGCCTGCTCTGGTAAAACTGATTCATCAGGTCGGTTTCCAGTTCTGGACAGCTAATCTTTAAATCGGCAATTGCCTGATTCAACTCCCGCAGCACATCATCATTTCCCTGATAAGTGATATAATAAAACGGCATCGGCGCAAAGCGTCCCAACAGCCGGTGCCCTTCCCTGACCTCTGTAAAGGTATGAATATAAGCATCAATTTCCCCATTTTCAAGCGCTGCCATAAGATCTGCCGTCGTGTCATATTCTTTCAGCCTGGGTTCTCCCATGCCATTGTCTTTCATATACTGTAAAAATTCATTTTTGCGCACATATGTCCTGACCATTCCAAAGGTAATCCCTTTCATGGCCTCAAAATCTTCATATGCGAGTGCGCTGTCTCCCCTGGCGGCTATCGCACCAAAAGTATACCCGCTTGGGAGTGATGCATACTGATAAGTCTTTGCGCGTTCCTCTGAAAACTGTGCAGAACCCACTAAATCTACCTGCTTATCTGACAACATCTGCAGCGCTTTATCCCAGCTCTCACACTCCACATACTCTATGTTCCAGTCTGCATATTCACACAGCGCATTCAAGTACCGGACGTCCATGCCGTCATAGTTATTTGTTCCATCTTTGATATGGAAGCCATCCATAGGAAAAAATGCCACTTTTACATTCCGCCTGCCCGCTGCCTCAATTCCTTCCGGCAAAAAAATACCAGCAAGACATAAAACCAGCAGCATACCTGCGAAAAGTACGATTTGCTTTTTCCATTTGGCCCAACATTGTTTTTTGATAACCTCACCGCCTAACCTATAAATTTTTCCACCTGTGCAGTTGCGATTCATGGCAAGTTTTTAGAAACAAATGAATGTGTTGTACTTGCACATAAACAGGCATTTGTTTTTAAAAACTGCCTGAATCAGGCAACCGCATAGGTGAAATTATTTTACTTTTTAACTCAATAATTGATTGATTTTATCAACCATTTCATTAATGGCACTGACCTGTGCTGTGATTTTTGAAATATCATTTGCATTATTCTCTACCATGCCATTAATTGAGCTGAATTGTGTGTTCTCACTTCTAACATCCTCTGCAATCTCCTTATTAATAGAAACTGTATCCTGTATTACCAGCGCCTGTTTGTCATGCGCTTCTCCCATTGTTTTAACAGCATCCACTGACGCACCTAACAACTGTGTCATATCCTTTATTCCCGCAAATACGTTTATAAAATATTCCTCCTGTTTTTCAAGCTTGCTAGAATTTTCATTCACGTGCTCTGTAATCTCATCTACATTATCCTGCACCTTTTTTATAACTTCTTCCACCTCATTAAGAGAGTCTTTTGTACTGTTTGCCAGGTTTCCTACTTCCTGTGCCACTACAGCAAAGCCTTTACCGCTCTCACCTGCCCGGGCTGCCTCTATCGATGCATTCAGGGCAAGTAAATTTGTTGACGAAGATATTTCACTAATCAAGTTAAGAGTTGTACCAATCTGCTGTACTGCCTCCGACAATCTGCGCGCCACATCAATTGTGGCAGACATAGAATCCGATACTTCCCCGTTAATTTCTTTCAAATCAGCAAGCATCTGCTCATTTTCTCTCGACTTGTCCAGTAAATCCCTTGAAGTCGTTTCAACCTTTTCAACGTTATCGGCCACAACGCTCTTCCACTTGTCAAGTTCATTAAGATTATCTATACTTTCCTCCGTTTTACTGCCAAGTCTGTTGCTGCCCTCTAATAACTGCTCGCTTGTTGCTGATAATTCTTCTACCGAAGCACTCTCATTTTCTGAAATCTGCGAAAGCACCGTCCCTGCACTCAAAAGATTTTCTGATAATTCCTGCACCGATTGAAGCACATGTTCCACCCTTTCATTATTGCGCTCCATCTCATCTTTTTTAGCATTGACAAGGAAATGCTGTACAAGATACGTCAAAAGGACAAGCGTAGGCAGTGATAAGGCTACACAGACAATCCGGTTAAGCAATTCTGCCATAAACATAGAATCACGCAGCGGCAATATTACATCTGCCCTCACAATCCACGATACCGTCAGCGAGGCAATAATTGCTGCTGACGCCCAGGCAACCATCTTGTAATCAAGGAAAAAGGACATAAGCAATACAAAATAAAAAGCAAATCCCCAGAAATCCTTTGATGGAATCATATATACAATGAAATTAAATTGTATGAACATGACCATTACAAGAAAAATCTTTCCCGCTTTCAGTCTGGAATCTCTCACAAGTCCATCCGTGAATCCTGTTTTAATGAAAAAAAAGCCTATTGTCAGATAAATCAGGCATGTAATGTCAAATATAACCATAGCTGTCAGATTAACTTCCGGAAGCCACCCCATAATTTTTTCAAATGTATATAGAACTCCCGCACAGGTAGCTGCCCCCGGTATCATAATCAAAACTAATACATATACCTTATTTATGTACTCATCCAATGCAGATAACTGTCTTTTCTGATTTTCATTCATAATCCAATCATCTCCCTGTATGTTTACTTTCTTCTATAATATCACATAAAAAATCTATGCACAATATCTTTCCCAAGCTAAAAATATGTTACAATAAAACAATAAGAAAAAGGAGGGCATTATGCAGCGTCTGGACACACATTTTAAAAACTTAATAAAACAGAAAAAAATTCGTTCTGCCAGCTATTGTATTGCAAAACACGGTAAAATTATTTCCTGCAAGGCCATGGGAGATATGGACTTAGACGGCAGAAAAACCAGCGAGGTCCGCACTGACACTCTTTTTGAAACTCAATCCATAACAAAATGGATTACAGCAGCCGCTGTTCTTATTTTGTTGGAACAAAATAAGCTCTCGCTCTCTGACAGGGCCGGACGCTATATTAAAGAATTCAACCAGCCTCCCTTTGCGGGGATAACTATTTTACATCTGCTGACCCACACATCGGGATTAGTTCCCCTGGAAGATGCTTTTCCTATGAGAAATCTGAACTGGAAAGCTTTTGTAAACACGGAAAATGTCGCAGAGAGCTGGATACCGGCTGTCTTAAAAATGGGGTTGTTTTTTGAACCGGGAAGCAGATGGGAATACTCTATGGCAGGGTTTTGTATTCTGGGAGAAATCATTGCAAGAATTACCGGAGAACGGGCAGAGAATTTTATCCGCCGGGAAATTCTGCTTCCCTGTAACATGATGGAGACGCACTGGAAGCGGGAAGTCACTCCTGAATGGGCGCAGCGCTACCAGATAAGAACCGATTTGCATAGAAAACAGTACAAAAATGCACAACTTTATGGGGAAAAAGCCTGGATTGACTACTGTGCCGACTGGCAGGAAATCCCCGAAACAGCTGGCGGATTAATGTCCACAACACAGGATATTCTCCAATTTGGCATTATGCTGTCCGAGGGGGGCAGCTATGGAGGCAGGCAAATATTGCAGGAGCATACACTGCACTATTTTGAAAAGAATCAGCTGGAACCGGGCGTGCGGGATTTTTGCTGGGACCACGGCGGAGCTGCCATATCTTACGGAGCCGGATGTGCCGTGCTGAAATCCGGCTATGACTGCTTTTTCCATGCAGGGGAGGGGACAATGTACCACGAAGGAGCAGGCCCATGCATGCTGATGGTAAACCGCAGGGAGGGTCTAGCCGCTGCCTGGGATGCTCCCTTTTTTACGGAACAGTTATGGTATGCAGAGCCAACGAGGGATACTGCCAGTATTATATGGGAAAACTGGTAACCCTGTTTCCCAAAGTGAATACATTCACCCGGTGAAGTAATTCACCTGTATGGCGAATTTCTTTCTCTATATATGTTATTGGATAATCAGGAGGATTTTGCTACCATAATAAAGGGAGGAATTGACATGGAAAAACAGGTACAACTGCTGATAAAAACACTTCGCAAACAAAAGGGCATCACTCAAAAAGAACTGGCAGAGCAGCTGCAGGTATCCTTTCAGACGGTGAGCAAATGGGAAAACGGCATTACGGCGCCCGATATCTCCTATCTGCCGAAACTGGCGGAATTTTTCAACGTCAGTACCGATGTACTGCTCGGCATTAAACCGCTGAAAGAATTTGAAAACAACTGGCGCAGGTTTGATGAATGCGGGTACTGGAACCAGCATATGGAGCGGACAAGGAGGTGGAAGCAGTTATATTGGAATGATGATTACTTTTCCTTTCTGGTCAAAGAGGTGTGGAAACTCCATACCCCTGTCAATATTTTGGATTTCGGGTGCGGATATGGTTTTCTCGGACTGAAGCTGCTGCCGCTGTTACCCGAAGGCAGCACCTATACCGGCATTGACATTGACCGCAAAGCCATAGAAGAAGCCCACCAGACCTTTCAGGAATTTCATGCAGAAACATACTTTATACAGGAAGACTTATACCATTATAAACCCGAAAAAAAATATGACGTTGTGATAGGGCTCATTCTCATATCCTATCTTCAAAAACCCCGGGAAATAATTCAAAAAATGAAAGAATCTCTTGCAGAAAAAGGAAAACTGATACTGATTGACGTCAATATGGAGGTAGAACAGGCCGGATATTATTCCTGCATGGAAGAAGAAAGGGGATTGGAACGCCCGGATTACACTCCCATCTGGAAAAATGAGGTAACCCACAGGGAAAGGGATTACCGTATGGGAACGAAACTTCCCTCCCTGTTAAAGTCCATTGGTCTGACAGCAATCCAGGCCCGCATCAGTGATAAAGTATTCATCTACGATTTAGAGAATACCGACAACAGACAAATAAACGAAGCTTTCCGGTACGTCCATGAAAATAAAGACTCCTCCCGGGGAGGACATTCTTTTTATACTTCGCGCGGGGCAAGCTATACACAGGCAGAACAATACGTCAACTATTATGAAAAAACGAAACAATATTTTGATTCCGGCAGTCCTTTTGCCGTAAGTACCTCCGGCATATATTTTGTCTGGGGTGAACTGCCTGACAGTCAAATACCCCGCAGCAATCAATGAGAGGAGGAAACACTGATGGTAAGAAAACTGCTGAATTCCTTTTTTGTTCTCCACCCATGGGGCTTTGTCCTTTTCCTGCTCCTCGGCGCAGGAGGATTTATATTGACGGCCGAAAAAATCCGTATTCCTGTATACACAACAATAGAAACAACGGCCGAAAAAGATGGCAGCGGCATGCGGATTTATCTCAATGAAAAAGAATTTACAACCGGCACTGCCGTATTTTTATACCAGTCCAGGGACGACCATCTGGAACGGATAGACAACTACAAAGTGGAAAACGGCTTTCTGACCGTGGACTCCACCTGCGGCTTTCCGGATAAAGGAAAAATTTATGTAGATATACAGGTTGATGAGATTTCCCTTATGAGACATATTTTCACTGAGGGGGGCAACACCTGATTTTAGACAGAAAAAGGAGAAAAACAATGAAAAAAAACTCTCTCACCTTTTTTGGGGCACTAAAATTTGTAAACCGGTTTTTAGACGGTCTCCATCTGCAGCTTGTACTCTTCTATTTTGGATGGCTCTTTGACACCCTGGCATCAATCCTCTCACCAATCCTGTTTGGCGTTATGATTAACCAGATGGTCTATTACCGGAATCTGCCGCTCTTTATCCGGATCTCCCTCGCCTTTTTCGGTTTGTCCGTTTTTTCCTGTGTCCAGTATTTCCTTTTATATGAGATGTACGGCCACGTATGGAATGAGCTGATCTACCGGGTAAGATGCCGTCTGTTCTCCGTTGTTATGAAAATGGACTCCAAGGCAATGACAAATGCCAATTACGGGGATATGGCCCAGCTTATACAGTGGCAGGTAATGGAATGCGTCCACTTTATCGTGCGAAATGTCGTACATAATATCAATAATTACCTCAATATATGTATCTGTCTCGTTATTTCGTATTTAATCAGTCCCCTTATCACGCTTGTGCTTGCTGTAATGGTTCCGGTTTCTGTCTTTATATCCTACAAATATGGAAAGAAAATACGCAAAGAACGAGGGGTAAACCAGGAAGTATATGGAAAATATATCAGCTGGATTTACGAAGTATTAAACGCTCTGAAGGACATACGCCTGCTCGGCGCCGAAAAGCGGGTAAATTACATTTTTCACAAGCACCAGGACACACTCATCCGCACTGACGTCAAAGCCGGCATTGCCGCACTGAAAGCTGAGCATATCATTGCCAACGCCAACACTTTTATACAAATGGCTCTTTATGCTATCCTTGCTTTCCTGGCATTTGAGGGCGGGCTTTCCATTGGCTCCGTTATGGTCATCCTTGCTTTTTTTACATCTCTTACAGAAAGCCTGAAGGACGTGAGCAGCCGCTATATGGATGCCCAGTCAAGAATTGCCGTAATTCAGCGAATAAAAGACCTGATGGAGCAGCCGCTGGCAGACAGCCGTGAGGACAAAAATACCTTAACGGTCTCAAAAGGCGAAATAAAGTTTTGCAATCTCTCCTTCTCTTATCAGGAGGACACTCCGGTCATCCGCAATTTAAACCTGAATATTCAGGGAGGAGAAAAAATAGCCATTGTCGGAGAATCCGGCTGTGGCAAGACAACCCTCAGCTATATGCTCCTGTCCTTTTATGAGCCGCAGTCCGGCCGCATAGAAATTGACGGGCAGAATATCTCCGAGTGTTCCCTGTCTTCCATCCGGAAAAATATCGGTGTCGTGCAGCAGGAAATTTTGATTTTTGACGGAACCGTCCGCTATAACATTATGCTTGGAAATGAAAATGCGTCAGAGGAAGAACTGATACGTGCCTGCCAGGCTGCCGGAATATATGACTTCATTATGGAAATGGACCATCAGTTTGAAACCATACTCGGCAGAAACGGCAGACAGTTATCCGGCGGACAGAGACAGAGGATTGCCATTGCCAGAATATATTTAAAAAATCCCCCCATCCTCATCTTTGATGAAGCTACCGCATCTCTTGACCGCGAGACAGAAGCACAGATCCATGAGGCGTGGGCTAAGGTACTGCAGGGCAGGACAGCTATTGTCATCTCTCACAGACAGAGTTCCGTAATGCTGTGCGACAGGGCTGTCACATTACATCAGGGAGGTTAAACCATGATTAAGAAAATAAAATATCGTATCTATGTGCTAAAAAAACTGAGTCCGATGGCAGCTGGCGTAAAAAAACTATTGGCAGTCAACTTAGGCGCCGCCGCGGCAGGTCTGTTCCTTACCCTGCTGCTGCCTGCCTTTTACAGTCTTTTTATCGAAAAAGTAATACTGGGCCGGAAAATCAACTATTTGCTTCCCGTTGTACTCGGATATATTTTGATACAGCTTGGCAATACCGGAATTGCATTTTTACGCAATCGCTGCCAGTATCGCGTTAATAACCAGGTTACAGTAAAAATGAAAGAAAAAATATTACATAATATCCTTCACCGTCCCTTTTCGGAATACGATAAAATAAATGTCGGCGAAGAAAAAATGATCGTGGATGATGCGGTAATAAAAATGTGTGATTTTACAAACAGACAATCGGTCCAGTACGTCATTGATATATGCCGTATGGCTGTTCTTTTTGTACTGCTCTTTATTCTGGAATGGCATCTGACACTGATTCTTGCTGCCGCCATTCCAATCACTTTCTGGATGAACCATATACTCGGGAAAAAATCAAAGAAAAACAATGAAGAGACCTGGGAAAACGATCAGGCAATGGGAGCTTATATTTACTCCTCCCTGAATGGATGGCGCGAAATTCGCGCCCTGAACCTTGAGGATACCTGTCAAAAAACATTTGTCACCTATGCCAGACGGTACTCTCAGATATTTAGTATATGGATAGAATTCTGGGTGACAAGAGTATTGATTATTCCCAAAATAAAAGATGAATTTCTGATGCAGTTCCTTCTCTACTTCCTCGGGGGGCTGTTAATTTTCCGCGGAAACATTACAATCGGGACACTATTGGTCTTTGCCCAGTATTATACCCAGTTGGTCAAATCCGTCCAGGATGTTGTTACCGCTGATACTGAACTGCAGATTAATACCACATATTATGACAGGGCACTTGCCGCATTCTTTGATAACCCGGATGCAGATGCCGGCAAAAAAACAGAAATCAGCTGTGACAGCCTTTCTCTGCACCACGTCTCCTTTTCCTATGAGGATACTTCCCCCGAAATACTGAAAGATTTCTCGATGGAAATACATCAGGGGGAGCGGGTAGGTATCGTAGGCGAGAGCGGCAAAGGCAAGACAACCCTTCTGAAAATAATTGTCGGTATGCTGAATCCAACAAAGGGAACCGTATTCTTTGGAAATGACCGGCTGCAGGATTTATCTCTTGCCGCCCTTCACCGGAATATAGGGTTTGTCATGCAGGAGAATATGCTTTTTAATACCACCATATATGAAAATCTATTATATGGCAGAGAAGATGCGACAAAAGAGAAAATGGAGATTGCATGCAAAAAAGCAAATATATATTCATTTATCCAAAGCCTGCCGGATGGCTTTGAAACCATAATTGGAGAAAAGGGCATCAAACTGTCCGGGGGGCAGAAACAAAGGCTTGTCCTTGCCCGCCTGTTTTTGCGGGATGTCAATATTTTTATCTTTGATGAGGCCACAAGCGCCCTCGATGAAAATTCAGAAAGCATTGTGCAGCAGGCAGTAAGCAGTATAGGCCGGGACAAAACAATTATTGTTGTCGCCCATAGAACCTCCTCATTAAATCTGTGTGAACGGCTTATTACTATCTGAAAAGACACGAATCCGGATTTACGACATTTCTCTTCTCTCCGCGCAAAAAAGCCTGTATATTCTGGTAAACACCCTCCACGCACCTTGTACGGGCTTCCACACTGGCCCATGCAAGGTGCGGTGTAATAATAAGCCGGCTGCTGTCTTTCAGCATGCTGAGCGGATTTGAGGGCTCTAAAGGCTCCTTCTCCAATACGTCCAGACCGGCCGCCTGGATTTCTCCCTCCTCCAGCGCCTCATACAGTGCACCGTTATCCACTACCGCCCCTCTGGCTACATTGATTAAGATAGCAGTTTTTTTCATTTTTTTTAATGCGTCTGCATTGATAAATCCACGTGATAACTCACTGAGCGGACAGTGCAGAGATAAATAGTCACTCTCTCTCAGCAAAGTATCTTTATCCACCTGTTCATAATCTGTACAGGTGCTTTTTCCTGTAATGGAGTGAAAGATAATTTTACAGCCAAAAGACTCTGCGATTTTGGCCACACGCCTGCCTATATTTCCCATTCCGGCAATACCCCATACCTTACCATCCATTTCGTAAAAGGGAACCTCAAAATTAGAAAAACGGTCCTGGGCACTGTATTTTCCTGATTTCACATAATCGTCATAATAAAATAATTTCTGGCTTAATACAAGGGCCAGCGTAAATGTGTGCTGCGCAACCATAGCCGTGGAGTAATCAACCACATTGGTAACTGTGATCCCCCTGGACCTGCAGTAAGACAAATCACAGTTATCATAACCTGTCGCAAGCTCACAAATCAGTTTGACATTGGATGCCTCCCCAAGCGTTTCCTCATTTAACGGAGATTTGTTGGCAATGACGATGTCAGCTTCCCTGACACGCTCTTTTATTTCATCCGTCGTCACCGTATTCTGATAAATGGTCAGCTCTCCCAGCTCTTTTATGCAGTCCACAGAAACATCCGGCCCCACACTGCTTCTTTCCAACATTACAATCTTCATATCTTCTATATAATCCTAAAACCTTTTTATTTTCTTCGCAGTTGTCTTTTCAAACTCCTCCTCACGGACAATCAGGCTATGTATGCCTTTATAGGACGGCTGCTTTTTATTATAAGCGTCAATGAGTTCCTGCAGATTTGCCCGAATATCCTTCATACGCTTTTTCTTTGCATATTCGTAATCCGGGAAAATCTCCGCTTCAATCACCTGATTATTATCCCGTACAAGAATTTCTTTTATTAAATCATTTTTTAATAACTGATTTTCCATCTCCTCCGGGGAGACATTTTCGCCGTTTGCCAGGATAATGAGGTTCTTTTTTCGGCCGGTAATATATACAAAACCATCTTCGTCCACATAGCCCAAATCTCCTGTTTTCAGCCATCCGTCTTCCAGTGCTTCTGCTGTCTCCTCCGGCATCTTATAATATCCCATCATAACACTTGTGCCGCGAATCCACAACTCTTCGTCCACAACTTTTGCCTCACAGTTCGGCATCAGCTTTCCAACAGAGCCTTTCCTGTTATCCCATGGCAGGTTTGTGCTGATAACCGGAGAACACTCTGTCATCCCATATCCCTGCAGAATTGTTATGCCATACTCCGCAAACCGCTCCACATATTCCGGATCCAAATAAGCCCCGCCGCTGCAAACTGTTTTCAGATTACCGCCAAAAGCCGCCTTTGCCACCATTTTTTTGGGCATAACACCTCCCGCTGATTTTAATTTTGCATAGATGGACTCAATAACAAGCGGCACGAGCAGAACCATATCCGGCTTAAATAATTTGAGATTCTTCTGCACATGCATAATAGAATCATTGATACAGGAGGTAACTCCGATAAATAATCCTTTTATGATATCCATTGTGAGACAGTACACATGGTTAATCGGAAGGAGGGTCATTGTCACAGTGCCCGCCGGAATCTTCATATCGAGACAAACGGCATTATCCGTCAAATTCCGATGGGACAACATTACTCCCTTACTCTTTCCTGTTGTACCGGAAGTAAATAGAATCGTACAGAGCTTATCCGGCTCTATCTCTGCCCTGTAATCGCCCTGGTTCTCCTCTCTCAGCTGTTCCCATGACCATACATCATCCGTTTTCTCTGCGGACTGAAAAGATACCAGCTGCTTTACCCCCGGGCATTTTTCTTTTATCATTGCCGCTGCATCGGCACGGATTTCATCATAAAAAAGCATTTCCACATCAGCGCGCTTGATCAGTTCACAAATCGCCTCTGCCGGGAGCTGTGCATCAATCGGGACAGCTACGCTTCCGCTATTTGTGATGCCAAAAAAACTGACAACCCACTCATAAGTTGTCGTGCCAATCAGGGCAATGTGTTTCCCCGTCATGCCAAAACGGTCTAACATCCGGCTGACAGCCATAGAATCACGCCCCACATCATTGTAGGACTTATCAACAATTTCTTTTTTTATCTTGTAGCGGTATGCTGCCTGTTCCCCATAGGCAGCAACGCTGTGAGCAATCACATCCTGTAGTGTCTGAATATCCATTAGCATCCTCCACGCAGTATTATTTTATTCCTTAAGGGACTGGATGTATTCTATGGCATCCTGTACCGTCTTAACATTTACAACTTCACGCTCTTCTACCTCAATGTCAAAAAACTCCTCGATTTCACCTACCATACTCATGAAATCATAAGAATTAAATCCCAAATCCTCGATAAACCGTGCATCCTCTGTAATCTGTTCCGGGGATACATCTACATACTGACAAATAATCTCTTTTAATTCCTCTAACATTTTCTACCTCCTCTATTTATGACCAATCAATGATTTCTCCCACCGTCCGGCTGCTGTCCTCTATGCCGCGGAACATAATCCGGCACAGATAATAATAGATTTCCTGCAGTTTTTCAGGTGTGACCACTCCTGTCTGGTGTTCAAAGCAAAAATCCATTCTTCCATCCGGCACGTGACTGACGGTAAGATATAATGCGTGGGCGGCTGCTCCATTGGAGTACCGCTTTACATGATACTGGATATCACCGAGTTTGTCCAGTCCCGGCCCGTCATATTTCATTGTCAATGGCTGATAGGTCAAAGAGAGCGGCTCATACGTCTGTCCGTCTTTCAGATTGTAATACTGCTTGCGGAACGCATAATACTCGGACGGACTATAATTGGCGTGTCTGAAATACTGATTCTGCATATCCCGTATCTTATAGATTCCCTCCAAAAAGGTATCCTGTCTGGACACAATCGTGCGGAACGGAAAACAGTGGATGCGTGAACCCCCACAGCGTTTTTCCAACAGGGTAGCCCTCCTGGCAATTGTCGTCGTAAGAGAAACATCGTCCTCATCATTCTCTTTTTGCAGATAGGTTCTGAGACCCATCAGCAGCAGACATGTCATCGAGACCTGTTTTTCTTCGCAAAATGCCATCAATTTTTTTGCCGCCTCTTCTTCTAAGAAGAAGTTTGATATATTGGCGTCCACATTGTCAGAGACATTTGTCGCCGCACGGAAGTTTGGATTTTTCTCTTTCTTCCGCTCTGCCATTAATTTCCCCTTACCGTAAATATCAGTAAATATCGGCTCCGAAGAGGAAATCAGTTCTTCAAAAAATTTCCTGTCCCTCGCTGCCGCCTTACTCCCCGCCTCATAAGCGAGATCTTTCTCTAACTGTGCAATATAGGATGCCATCTCTTTCGGAACATTGATTTCTTCATATATTTTACTGCAGTACAATTCAATAATATCCTTAAAAAAAGCAATTAAAGACTGCGCATCCATAATCAGGTGATTCACTTTAATATAAATTCCCTGAAAGGCATCCGGCATCTTTATCATTACAATTTCATACATCGGTGAATCATACGGCTCAAACGGGGTACTCGTCCACTCCGTCATTTTATCATCCGCATGCTCCGGCTTCCATCCGGTAAAATCAAAATGCCGTATTTCCGGTTCTTCATCCTTTACCATATACTGGTATACATTTCCCTCTTTGTCCTCTGTAAAGCGGACACGCATCGCCTCACATCGTGAGATTGCCTCCCTAATTGACTGCCTCAGGGTGTCCCAATCCAAATCAACCTGTATGGTCAATCCGGAACCAATGTTGAGAACCTGCTTTTTAGGACAATACTTCATGCAATAATAATGCAGTTTCTGCGCCGCTGTGAGCGAATACACCTTACATCCATTTCTTGTTTTCATAAATACCTCCATTCTGTGAACATTAAAAATGTTCAAATATCGGAAAAATAAAGGAGCGTACTGCCTCCTCATAACTTTCCGGATTTTTGTAACAGGATTCCACATGGCCGGCTCCATCAATCACAACCAGCTCTTTTTGAGATTGGCAGTTCTCGTAGAGTTCATGTGCCATAGAGCAGGGAACGAAACTATCGTCCTTTCCATGTATAAAAAGAATCGGGATTTCTGCCTTTGCCACTTCCCTCTTCGCATTGCACTCATCCAGCTCATACCCGGCTCTCTTTTTTACCATCTGATTGGCAATCTGCATAATGGGAAAAGGGGGAAGATGATACATATTTTTCAGCACAGCGCAAAACACATCCCACGCCGAGGTAAACGCACAATCGGAAACCGCCGCCTTTACCTGCCGCGGAAGTTCCAGCCCCGTTGTCATAAGGACAGTAGCGGCCCCCATAGAATCTCCATGCAGCAAAATACTGCTGTCCTCTCCTACCCGGCCTACCATATAATCAATCCAGACTTTTGCATCCAATCTGTCCAGACAGCCAAATCCAATATATGTTCCCTCACTTTTACCGTGGGCGCGCTGGTCTACAATCATCAGATTGTACCCGTTATCAAGGTAAAACCTTGCCAGAGTGGAGTAATCATTCAGTCCCTCACTCGTATAGCCATGAAAACAGATAACCGTCTTTTTTGAGTTACCGCACGGAAAAAACTTTCCAAACAGGCGAAGCCCGTCTGTGGAAGTAACCCATACATCCTCCTGCGGCTGTCCCGCCAGCCATTCCTTTGCGGCACGGATTGTCGGAATGTATAAATCCCAGTCCGTCCCCGCCATTTTCTGCGTCCGGTCACGCTTTGCATTGGCACGGATCATCGTCCGGTGAAAAAAATAAGATGCGATTGCATATTCCCCGGCGGCGCCTGCTGCCACAGCGCCTACCAGCCATTTTCCTATTTTCAAATTACATCTACCTCCATACTCTTACCACTTTTTTGCACACAAATAGATACAATAAATTTGTTGGCAAAGACAAACTGCCGAAACTCCCAGCCCGGTTTATTTGCCGTAATAATCCCCATTCCGGAGCGTATGCGACAGGGCGGGGGAAAATCGCTTTCGCCAATCGTAAAAGAAATATCTTTCATAGGAACCGATATCCCCTCCCCGGTTGCTTTCAGATAGCTTTCTTTCAATGTCCATATGCGGAAAAAACGCTCTGCCTCTGCCCCTTTATGCTTACAGATATAAGCAATTTCATCCCCGGTACAGACCCGCTTCATCAGCCGTTCATCGTAAGGACGGATATGCTCGGTATCTACTCCGATATTTCCCCTGCTGATACCGCATGCCACCAGCCCCTTTGTATGGCTGATGCTGAACTGTATTCCCATATCGGAATTGAGAACCGGCTTATTATTCCCATCCTGTTCCACCGCGTAATCCCTGCCGTAGTTTTTTATTAAACCGAAGGAAAGAAGCTGCCTTCCGAGCTCATGTTCTCTCTTTTTATCCTGCGATCCATTCGTGGAAAGATACTCCAACAGATAAATCATAGACTTGTTCCCCAGCGCTGTTTATAAAAATATTCCAATTTATGTATCCTATTGACATTGTAACAGATATAAAATTATTTCGCAATACGAAATTTTTATCTGCAAAAAAGGCTGACTGAATATCGCCCGTTATTGATCCCCTGGATATGCTAAAACTACTTTTAACAACCGGATTAGTTCCTCTGTATCCTTCTGGCCCAAAAGCTGGAACATCCCCTGATATTCCTTTCGAATATAACCGCGCATTTTCCTTGCCTGTTTTTTTCCTTCTTCTGTAATACAGACCACTACTCTCCGTCTGTCCTCCTCATCCCGATGCCTTTCAATCCATTTCTTACTTTCTAAACTGTTAAGGATATCCGTCATCCTCCCCGGCACGACATGGAGCTGACCGGTCAACACACCGGCACTCACTTTATCTTTTACATACAAAAGATACCGCAAAACACCGTACTCTCCCCTTATGCTGTCCAACACCGTACGATTTAATTTTCTGTTCAGCAGCTCTGCTAACAAATTATACAATTCTTCACCAAGATATTCTTCCGACATATAAATGCATTCCCTCCGTTGTTGTATCTGTTATTATACCGCATTCTCCCGCTAATCACAATATTTTCTGGATAATCATGCGTCTTTATGGTACGATAAGTTCATACGATACCCTCGGTTTTTTTGAATACTCAAGCAGGAGGAACTACCATTGAGCCAATTATATTATACAACACCGTCAAACGGGGACTGGAACAAAGCACTTCCTATCGGAAACGGAAAACTTGGCGCCATGATTTACGGCGAGGGGAGCAATGAACATTTTCAGCTGAATGAAGACAGCGTATGGTTTGGGAAAAAGCGCAACCGAAACAATCCGGACGCCCTCGCCAATCTTGACACAATTCGCAGACTCATCCTTGACGGGAACATACCGGAGGCAGAACGGCTGTGCAAATATTCCCTGACCGGAACACCTCAGAGCCAGCACCCCTATCAGACCCTCGGGGATGTTTACTTTGATTACTGTGGCTCCCTGCAAGAAACAAAGAAGTTAAAACGTGTTTTAAATCTCGATACCGCTATTCATACAAGCACAGCTACCGATATCAATAACGTTACCTGTACCGTGGAGACTTTTGTAAGCCATAACTATAACTGCATTGTCTCACAATTCAACGTCTCGGAAAAGGGCTGTCTGAATCTTGCCGCATCCCTGCAGCGCGGGTGCTTTTATGAACACACGGAGCACACCAATGACACCCTTTATATCTCCGGTAACCTCGGGGGCGGAGGAATGGATTTCTGCTGCGGTATGCGCTTTCTTTCTGACACACAAAAAATACAGGGGATTGGGGAACATCTCATCGCATCGGACGCCAGGACGGTGACCGTTCTCCTCACCGCCCTGACACAATACCGCTCAAAAAATCCAAGAAAGGAAGTAGAGGAACTTCTTGACCGTGCAGCTCTGTCTGGTTTTGAGCCGCTAAAGCAGGACCATATCTGCGAATACCAGTCCTACTATAACCGCATGAGTCTTTCCCTTTCCTATGATAAAGAACTTGACAAACTCCCGACAGCAGAACGTCTGGCACGCATTGATAAAGAACATCCGGACAACGGTCTTATCAATACCTATATGGATTACGGCCGCTATCTCCTTATAAGTTCCAGCCGGGGAGACTGCCTTCCTGCTAATTTACAGGGTATATGGAACAAGGACTATAATCCCCCCTGGCAGAGCAAATACACCATTAATATTAATACGGAAATGAATTACTGGCCGTCAGGCATATGCAATCTCTCAGACTGCCAGACGCCGCTGTTTGAACATATATTAAAAATGCTGCCAAATGGACAGCAGACTGCCCGTGAAATGTACGGATGCCGGGGATTTACTGCCCATCATAACACGGATATATGGGGCGATACCGCACCACAGGACATTTATATCCCTGCTACTTTCTGGGTTATGGGGGCCGCATGGCTCTGTACCCATATATGGAATCACTATTTGTATACTCAGGACAAAAATTTCCTGGAGAAAATGTATCCACCACTCAAGGAATCTGTGCGCTTTTTCCTTGATTTTCTCATTGAGGTTGACGGACACTACGTCACATGCCCGTCCGTCTCCCCGGAAAACACCTATATCATGGAGGATGGAACAAGGGGCTGTCTCACTTTCGGGTGCACCATGGACAACGAAATTCTCAATGAGCTGTTTTCTCACTTTGAGAGAGCCGCAGACGTATTGGGCGATAAAGACACAGCTTTTATTGAAAGGACAAAGAAATGCAGGGAAAAATTAACACCCCTCCGTATTGGAAAGCATGGCCAGATTATGGAATGGCAAAAAGATTATGAAGAAGCAGAACCGGGGCACCGTCACATTTCCCATCTGTGGGCCCTGCACCCGTCACACCAGATTACAAAAGATGCCACCCCTGAGCTCTGCCGGGCGGCAGAGACGACCTTACAGCGAAGGCTTGCAAACGGCGGTGGCCACACCGGATGGAGCCGTGCCTGGATTATGAATATGTACGCACGCCTCTGGCAGGGAGAAGAACTATACAATAATCTTCTGCAGCTCTTTTCTCACTCTACTCTGCCAAATCTGTTTGACAACCATCCACCGTTCCAGATTGACGGCAATCTGGGTGCAATATCTGCCATTGGAGAAGCGCTGCTCCAATCCAATGAGGAGCGGACTATCCTTTTACCAGCTCTCCCATCCGCCTGGAAAGACGGAGAAGTGACCGGCCTCTGCGGTGTCGGCGGCATCGTATATGATTTATCCTGGGAAAACAGGGCACTAAAAAAGGCGGTATTATATGCCAGACATAACACCACCGTCACACTTCAGTATAAAGATTCCGTTGAAAATCTCACGTTGATAAAGGGAGAGACGGTAACACTGAATAACTTCAATTGAAGTTTTCAGTTGGAATTTTCTCCTGATGCCGGGCAATTTCTTAATCATTTAAGTCAGTACAGCGATATCATACTGTCCCTGTCCGGTATAGCACACTCCCAACGAGAGGTAATATGAGGCTGTCACTGAGACAACAGGGGAGAATCCCAAAATAGAGCTGCGCACTGCTTCATTTACTCAGTGCAACAGCCCCATTCAATCCGGGTTTCTTTTCTGTTGTTATTTACCCTATCAGCACTTTCTTTCCCTCAAAAGCAAAGCCATACTTGCGGATGTGCTCTTTTTCGATGCCACGGCCGGCAAGCGCCTGCTCGTATTTTTTGTCCTCTATCTGTTTTAAAGCTGCCTGTACGGTGTCTTTAAGGGAAGACTCCCTTTTAGGGTTATACACTTTAAATTCCAGAATAATGCCATCATCTTCGGCCGGGTTATGTGGCTGCAACATCACATCATATCGTCCAAATCCACTTTCCCTGTTTGATGTCACCTCATAGCAGTCGGAAAGGTCAACTAACAGCCCAAGTACAAAGCCATGGTAAAAACGCTCCGGGGCCGATTTCTCAGATGGCTTGTTCCCCACATCGGTAGCACGCTGATGCGTGCGCAGGTCATAAGGTATCCTCCCACAAGTGGGTCCCTCCTTATGACAAAAATCAAATGTACTGAACATCGTATCTGTAAGTTCGTTCATATAGTCATTCATCGCTTCCACATCGCCAAGGAGAAGCGCCTTGATGAAGTCATTATAATCCGAAGCATTCTCACAAAACCAGTCGCTGACCATATTTTTAAACATCTTCCAGACCTCATAATTCGTCAGTTCCAGCGTATATATTTCCTCTTCAATATCCACAACTTTCAGATAACCGCTGGCGAGCAGGAGGCTCCAGATAACATTTTCATTACTG
>DKUB01000068.1 GCA_002490465.1 Lachnoclostridium sp. UBA7215 | reverse complement strand
GCAAAATTAAAGAAAGGCGTGGCAGACCTCGCAAGATCTAAGGCATCCTGGAAACGCTTTGCTGTTTCAAAGAAAAGCCCTTATTATAAAGTAAAAAAGAAAATGCTTCTTTCAAAAAACGGAAAAACACTTTATGCTGTGCTTACCCCCCAAAAAAATATTTGTATTCCAGATAGTGTAAAAACAGTGGACGAATTTGCCTTTTACAAAGCATCTCCGCAATCCGTGCACCTGGGGGCAGGGGTGAAAGAAATAAAAGGCGGTGCACTGTCAACTAAAACAAGATGCCGTATAACCCTTTCCCCGTCAAATCCCTATCTGGCAAGGTCAGGAATGTGTATTTACAGCAAGAAAAAAAGGGAACTGTTAGTGGGCATTCCAAAGGGACGCGTTTTCAGAATTTCCCGTAAGGTAAAAAAACTTGTTGCTGACAGTATTTCTCTTGTCGGCATTGGAAGAAAATATCAGGTCAAAAAAGTTTATATTCCCAAAACGGTAGAGACAATCGAGTATGGCTGGGGAATAGGGGGCTATGTGCATAAAAACTGCCGTTATTATACTGAGAGGGATTACTGGACTTTTCAGCCATAAGAATTTGCCTCCCTCACACGTTATTATCCCGGCAGACTATAACAAATGTCTGCCGGGATAAATTTCTTCTATTCAATACGACCATCTTCCACTGGCGCCACAGGGCAGAACCAGTTTCCCGCCTCTCACAGGAAGGCCGATTTCATCAGCTTCCACCACACCGCCAAAACGCGGTTGAATTTCCAGTGTCAGCATATACGAAAGTACAGCCGGCTGCAAACCTGTCGTATACGAATTAATTAAAAAGAATAACGGCTTTTTTGTAAGGAGTTTTGCACAGCTTTTGATAAGAAGAAACACTTTTTCCTCAATCTTCCAAATTTCACCTTTCGGCCCGCGCCCATAAGATGGTGGGTCCATAACAATGCCGTCATAATGATTGCCGCGGCGAATTTCCCTCTCAACAAATTTCACACAGTCATCCACAAGATAACGGACCTTCGCATCTGCAAGCCCTGCTGCCGCCGCATTTTCCTTGGCCCACGTTACCATCCCCTTAGAGGCGTCTACATGGGTTAACGCAGCTCCTGCTGCCGCACAGGCAAGCGTTGCGCCTCCTGTATAGGCAAACAGATTAAGGACTTTTATTTCCCGCTCAGGACACTCCTGTTTTGCCTGCCGGATTTTTCTGTCCATCCAGTCCCAGTTTACTGCCTGCTCCGGAAAAAGTCCCGTGTGTTTAAAACTAAAAGGTCTGAGGTTAAAGGTTAAATCTCTATAATGAATGTCCCATTGTTCCGGTAAATCAAAAAATTCCCATTGGCCGCCGCCTTTATTGCTCCTATGATAATGCCCGTTTTTTCTCTTCCATTCCGGCGCCCTGTACGGAGTATTCCATATAACCTGCGGGTCCGGCCGCACCAATATATAATCTCCCCAGCGCTCTAATTTCTCACCGGACGAAGTGTCCAGCACCTCATATTCCTCCCAGCCATCTGACAGCCACATATTTCCCTCCAATTGCACACGGTTTTAACAGTTAATTTCTGCCTTCATGCCAAGCATATCTTTATATTTTGCAAGAATTGGTGAAACAACCTCTGCAATAAATTCATCCACCTGTCCCGGTGCACGTCCGACATAACGGGACGGTTCCATCGTCTCTTTTAACTCTTCCAGACTCATCGGGAATTCCTCATCCGCAGCAATCAGCTCAAGCAGATTGTTTTCCCCGCCCTTTTCTTTTACATTCTTTCCTGCCTCCATAGAGAGCTCACGGATTTTTTCATGCAGCTGCTGGCGGTTCCCGCCCCTCTTTACCGCATCCATCATAATATTTTCTGTAGCCATAAAAGGAAGCTCGGCCATCAAATGCTTTGTAATTACTTTATCATATACAACAAGACCGTCTGCCACATTCATATATAAATCCAAAATTCCATCAATTGCCAGAAATGCCTCTGCTACGCTCAGACGCTTATTTGCTGAGTCGTCCAGTGTTCTCTCAAACCACTGGGTCGCCGAAGTTATTGCAGGATTCAATGCATCCACCATGACATAACGCGACAGCGAGGCAATCCGCTCACTGCGCATTGGATTTCTCTTGTACGCCATAGCAGACGAACCAATCTGTTTTTTCTCAAAAGGCTCTTCTATTTCTTTTAAATGCTGAAGAAGCCGGATGTCGTTAGAAAATTTATGTGCACTTGCTGCAATGCCTGCCAGAACGTTGCATACCCTTGTATCCAGCTTGCGGCTGTAAGTCTGCCCGGATACTGCAAAACATTCTGCAAATCCCATTTTTTCAGCAATTATTTTATCTGCCCTGCGGCATTTTTCCTCGTCCCCCTCAAACAGTTCCAAAAAGCTGGCCTGTGTACCTGTTGTGCCTTTAGAACCCAACAGCTTCATATTAGAGAGGACGTAATCCAAATCCTCCAAATCCATGACAAGTTCCTGCATCCAGAGCGTCGCACGTTTCCCTACCGTAGTCGGCTGTGCCGGCTGAAAATGTGTGAACGCCAGAGTTGGCAGGTTTTTATACTCTTTGGCAAAATCAGCAAGAATGGCCAGAATATTAACCAGCTTTCTCTTTACCAGTTTTAATGCCTCTGTCATAATAATTACATCCGTATTATCACCCACATAACAGGATGTCGCCCCCAGGTGAATAATACCCGCCGCCTTTTCGCACTGTTTTCCATACGCGTACACATGGCTCATCACATCATGTCTTACTTCTTTTTCTCTCGCCTTTGCCACCTCATAGTTGACATCTGTTGCATGGGCCTTAAGCTCTGCAATCTGCTCATCCGTAATCCTCGGGTTACCATCAGCATCGGTAAGTCCAAGCTCCTGTTCTGTCTCCGCCAGAGCAATCCAGAGTTTCCTCCACGTCTGGAATTTCATATCCGGCGAAAAAATATACTGCATTTCCTTACTGGCATACCGTTCTGAAAACGGGCTGACATAACTATCTGTATTCATATTAATCTCCATTTCTGCAAAGTGAACCACGTTCACCTGTTATCGGTCAAATTCTCCGCGGATGTCCTCACTCGGCGGTTCCACCGGATAATTTCCAGAAAAACATGCATCACAGTATCCGGTATCGCCGTCAATCAATTCCGGCAGCCTCTCTCCGTCCAAATATCCGAGGGAATCCGCTCCAATTAATTGACAAATCTGTTCCACGGTATTGTTGTGTGCAATCAGCTGATCACAGCTTGGCACGTCCGTACCAAAATAACACGGGTATAAAAATGGAGGTGAACTGATTCTCACATGTACCTCTGACGCTCCTGCATCTTTTAGCATCTTTACAATCTTCCCGCTGGTTGTCCCTCTGACAATAGAGTCATCTACCATTACCACCCTTTTTCCGCGGACAACTTCCTTTAATACGTTCAATTTTATCTTGACACTGGATTCTCTGGCTGACTGCTTCGGCTTAATAAAAGTACGCCCCACATAACTGTTTTTAATAAAAGCCATCTGATAAGGAATCTCGGCCTGCAGCGCAAAACCCATTGCCGCAGCGTTACCGGAATCCGGCACCCCTACCACCAGATCGGCATCCACCGGGTGCATCTGTGCCAGAATCTTTCCCGCCATAATACGGGAATTATAGACACTCACTCCATCTACATAGCTGTCTGCCCTCGCAAAATAGATATATTCAAAAATGCATTTTGCCGGTTTTACAGTACAAAAACTCTCATCAGAGGCAATCCCGTCCTTATCTATCATAACAATTTCACCCGGTTTTACATCACGGATAAACTCCGCTCCAACCGCATCAAGGGCACAGGTCTCGCTTGCCAGGATGAAACTGTTATCGCGTTTACCAATAACCAAAGGCCGGAATCCAAACGGATCTCTTGCACCAATCATTTTTCTGGGACTGGAAATCACAAGAGAGTATGCACCACTGAGCTTTTTCAGGGCATTTTTTATGGCATCCTCAACAGAACCGGTATTCAACCGTTCTCTGGCAATTAAATAGGCAATTACTTCCGAATCAATTGTTGTCTGGAATATTGCGCCGCTGTACTCCAATTCTCGTCGGACCTCAAGGGCATTCACAAGATTGCCATTATGCGCCAGCATCAGCGTACCTTTTACATAATTCAAGACGAGGGGCTGAATATTCTGGTCAATGCTGGCTCCGGCTGTAGAGTAGCGCACATGCCCCACACCGATATTCCCCTTGAGCTTCTCAAGCTTTTCTGCATCAAAGACCTCATTAACCAATCCCATTCCCTTAGACGACATTACTTTTCCTTTTGGCCCCTCCGTATCACTCACTGCAATACCACAGCTCTCCTGCCCCCTGTGCTGCAGGGCAAATAAGCCATAATAAATGGTAGATGCGACATCGCCGCCATCTAAATCATAGACGCCAAATACCCCGCATTCTTCATGTAGGCCGCAAGGTTCATACCCATTTTCATGTGTGTTCATTCTTTCCTCCATTCACACTAATCCTCATTTTCTATTATCAAAATGCCGCGCTGAATTTTATTTTTTAAAATTCTCTGTACAGCTGTATTGATAACCTTTTCACTGATATCCCCACGCTGGACTGCTAAGAGCAGAGCCTCATAGGCCTCTCTCCAGTCATAAGGCAGAATTAACATATCACATCCGGCTTTTACAGCCTCAACGGCAACAAATCCAGATGTATATTTATCAATAATCAGAGGCTCGTCCAGAAATGGTGTAAAAACTACACCGTCAAACCCCAGTTCCTCGCGCAGAAGGTTTGTTACTATTTCCTGGGATAAAAAGGCCGGTATCTTGTTAATCGTCACCTTGTTGACAGAGACATTGCTCATCATAACAGCATCAGCTCCCGCGCTTATCCCCGCCTCATATGTGGTGAAATTAATACTGCGAAGCGTCATCAGGCTATCGTTGTTTTCCAAAAGCTCCAATGCCGGGTTTCCGGCCACCTTGGCAATCCCCGGAAAATATTTTAATGTCGTTGCAAGACCACCTGCTTCCATCCCGCGGATAAAACTTTCGGCCCGATCTGCCACCGTATCGGTGTCACTGCCCAGACAGCGGGCAGCATATTCGGGATTTTCCTCTGATGCAACATCTGCAACGGGGGCAAAATTTATGTTTATACCAACCCCGTGAAAGGCTGTAGCAATCCCATAACTCTCCTGATAGAGAGAATAATCCGGCACATCCGAATCCTGTGTATCCGGATTTTTTTCCAGCTTGTCCTCTTCCCCTGCCTCTATTCTTGAGGAAAGCAGACTTTTCCCGCCGCCCTCTTCTTCTATTGCAAGATAAAGGGCGCCTCCCGACACACTATTCTGCAGACTGCCCGCCAATTTTTTTGTCTGCTTCTCATTGGCTATATTGTTGACAGTCATATATATTCCGCCAAAATTATACTCTTCTAATAATTTTCTCATCCTGGATGTCACCTTATACTGGTTGCCATCCTCCGTGTGGGAACTGTCCAGCTGGGACAGGTGCACCATAAACATCTGTCCAATTTTTTCTTTTAATGTCATGCCTGCGACAAGATCCTCTGCCATGGCAAAAGCCCGCGCACTGGACACCAGCGGAATTCCCTCTTCCTGTACCGGTTGTCCGGAAACAGTAACTGCTGTACTCTCAGGCGCATGTGACATGACAGGTTCTTCCCCGCCCTTTCCACAGGCACAGACACATATTCCGACAAATACCATAACGGCAATACAAATAGCCCGTTTCATCGCTCTAATATCCTCTTTTCTGCGCCAATTACGCAATGACATTATACTATATTATGTCCGCACATACAAATAAAAAAATCCTTTTTTTCAAAAATTATGTTTCTTCCCTGTAAACCGCCCAAGCCCCCCTGCATAGGATGACATTGTAAAAGATTTTAGGAGGCATTACTATGAGTGATTTATCAGCAACAAATTGCGGCGGAGGCTGTTCCTGTAACGAGGGAAATGGCTGTGGCTCTTCCTGCTGGCTCATCATTATCCTTCTGCTCTGCTGTGGCGGCGGATGTGGCGGCACAGGCATGTTTGGCGGAGGAAATGACTGCAGCTGCATAATCTGGATTCTCCTGATTATGTGCTGCTGTGGCGGTGGCTTTGGCAGTGGCTGTGGATGCGGCTTCTAAAGCAATCCGGCACAACATGTCCTGAATGACATGCAAACAGCAGCCGCACCGGTGAATATCACCGGTGCGGCTGCTTCTTTCATTCATACACCGGCTTTCCGGCGCTCCTGTTCTGTCAGACACTGACAGCAATCTAAATCTACCTCATAAATGGTTGTATCGTCTACAACCAGACAGGTATTCTCTTCCCGTTCCTCAGTATCCTGCTGTTCACCGTTTTGCATACATGATTCCCCCATTTTTGTACTTTCGGTTTCATTGTATGTCGAACTTTGTCAATTTGTGTTGGTGTAAAAATCCCGGATTCTGTCCATTTGGGATGTCATAGCCACAAACATCCGGTCAACAAGGGTAATTGCTGCCATAGACTCTACAACAACAACTGCACGGGGTACAATAATCGGGTCATGCCTCCCCTTAATCTGAACTTCAATATTCTCCCCGTCTTTATTTACTGTGTGCTGCGGACGGAACACCGATGGAGTGGGCTTAAAAGCCGCCCGGATAATAATGTCATCTCCATCGCTTATCCCTCCAAGGACTCCACCTGCAAAATTGGTCTTTTTCTTAATCCCGCCGTCAGCATCCACATAAAACTCATCATTGTTTTCGGAACCGCTCATCCCCGCAGCTGCAAATCCAGCTCCGATTTCCACCCCTTTGACCGCTCCAACAGACATAACTGCCCCGGCAAGAAGCGCATCTAATTTGCCAAAAACCGGCTCTCCAATTCCCGCTGGAACTCCACTGATCACACACTCAATTACACCGCCGCACGAATCCATTTCTCTCATTTTAGAGGCCAGATACTCCTCCGCCTGCTCCGACATTTGCAAATCCGGCATACGCAGCGGACTCTTTTCTATATTTTCAAAAGAAACATGTTCCTCCCGGCAACAATAAGGTCCTATTTCCCTGACATATGCCGTTATGCGGATTCCCATTTCAGACAGAATACGGGCAGCAACTGCACCAGCCGCCACACGGCCGATGGTCTCCCGCCCGGAAGAACGCCCGCCTCCCCGGTAATCACGAAAACCATATTTTGCATCAAATGTGTAATCCGCATGTCCCGGACGGTAATATGACGCAATCTCGGAATAATCTGCAGACTTATGTGATTTATTTTCTACCGTCATGGCAATTGGTGTTCCTGTTGTTTTTCCCTCAAACACCCCTGACCATATAGAAACCCTGTCATCCTCTTTGCGCGGGGTTGCATACCTCGTCTCTCCCGGCTTTCTTTTATTTAAATATTTCTGTATATCTTCTTCTGAGAGCGGGACACCGGCCGGACAGCCATCCACTACGACACCAAGTCCTTTTCCGTGCGATTCCCCCCATGTGGATATACGAAATACCTCTCCCAGCATGGATCCTGCCATTTTTACACTTCCTTTCAAAATTCCTTTGCTTTTTCTGCGTTCTATTGTATAATAAATATAATACAATTGAAAGGAGATTTTTATGTTTAGCCAGTTTTTTGGAAAATATTTGCTTGATAACCAGAAAATAACAACTGAACAGTATTCTTCCTGCATGAAATACATAGCGGAAAATCGTGTAAAATTGGGGTTACTTGCTGAGCATGAAGGGTTACTTGCCCGCGAGCGTGCAACAGAATTAAACTATCTGCAGATGGACGCTGACCGACAGATAGGCGATTTAGCAGTAGAACGGGGTTATTTATCTGAATCAGAGGTAAAGTATCTGCTTGGATGCCAGGGAAATCCATACTTGATTTTTGTACAGGCATTAGAGGAAAACAAGTACATGACACGTGACGAGATTGATGAGTGCCTTACCGACTATCAGCGCGAGAACGGATTTTCTGACCGTATTATGAATGCCATGAAAGAAGGTAATGTTGAGCGCATTCTTCCTGCTTTTGCCCATCTTGAAGATGAACGTTACCAGACTCTGCTGGGATTGTCACTGCGAAATGTAATCCGTTTTATCAGTTCCTACATTCGTTTAGAAAAGGGCGAATTTGTTACAAAGCATTCTGCCAAATATCTTGTATTCCAGGAACTGGTTGGTGATTTCCATGGCATGATTGGATTTTCCAGCGATGACGACGGCATTCTTGCCATTGCGGACGGATATGCAAAAGAAACATTTGAAAAAGTTGATGAAGATGCACTTGATTCCGTTGGTGAATTTACAAACTGCATCTGCGGTCTGTATGCTGCTGATTTAAGTTATCAGAATGTCCAGCTTGATATGCTGCCGCCAGAGTACCACACAGATACAAACCTGTCAGACAAGGGCGAGTTCTTTATCTTACCAATTTTTGTTGAAGGCAGAGAATTAAAGTTAATCATCCAAATTGGATAAAATGGAGGGTTTGATATGGCAAAAGTATTAATCGTTGACGACTCACGTGTATCACGCCACTATTTGAGAGTTATTTTGGAGGAGAATGGTCACGAAGTGGTTGGGGAAGCCAAAAACGGTCAGGAAGGATATGAAAAATTTATTGAGCTTGAACCGGATGTTGTAACTCTGGACATCACGATGCCCGTCCTTGACGGTTTAGGCGCTCTTGATAAAATTATGACATTGAACAGCGAGTCCAATGTCATAATGGTTACTTCGGCCGGACAAAAAGAAAAAATGGTGGAAGCCATTAAACTTGGCGCCACAGAATTTATTCAAAAACCATTTAATCCTGAACAGATTCTGGATATTTTAAAAGGAATGTAAATACTGTCCTCGCACTTGCAGCCGCAAATAACGCCAGCACTGCATAAATTCCTATGCGTGCTGCCAGCTCCGGGAGATATTGCCTCATAAATGCATTTGACAGGCTAATTACCAGCTGGGCTGCAACCGGGACAGCCCCTGCCTGCCATTTTTTCCCTTTTAAATACAGGTCAGCCATCATATAGGCAACACCCATATAAATAACAAGAAGCAGTACGCATTTGAGCGCATCCAGATACATGGTCGCACTCGCAGTAGTAAGAATGGATTCTCTCGTCTTTTCATTTCCATTAAATGTTCCAGCATTGATCCGAATCGCATCATACAGGCTCATACTGTAAGGAGCCAAAATATTCCACGCAATATTTCCTAATCCAAAACCAATACCAATTGTAATAGAGCGGTATATTGAACGCTGCTTCTGATTGGTAAGATAAATTCCCCAGTACATACCCAGGGCAACAAAAATACTGCATACAAAACCATATACCACTGCAGAGATAACGAAATGACTTCCTATTGCATTGCGCAGCCATGCCTGATTGGTAAGCATCACAACAGCCATTAAATATAAGAGCTGCTGCCACAAATACCCTAATGCACCATATCCAACTGCACCCATCATCCCTGTTTCAATTTTGCGGGAATGACGGTTTACTATAATGTATAATACTGCCACCACAAGTACAGGAAGCACAATAGCCATTCCCATTCCCACAAATTGTCCTGAAGAAACCATACTAATCTCCATTTCTCACACAATGAATTAAAAACCTACCCGGATACGTGAGAGGAAACCATCAAAACCTGATATTGTTTTCTCAAAATTGTCCTCCGCCATCTCCTCTGTTAAAAAGCCAATCTCCCCATCAATACCGGCATCGATAAATTCGGGATTTTCAAAAACCTCTTCCACCTTTTCCTTTTCATCCTTTCGGATTCTGACAAAGAAGCGGTTTTTCATTTCACCTATCGGAGAAACAACCTGTTTTTCATCCTCCCAGATGGTCATAACATTGACATTCATATGTTTTACTGCATCGACAACATCCGATACAACAGCGCTGGCCGTTGCTTTTTTTCCGGCACCCTTTCCATAAAACATAACATCTCCAAGCATGTTTCCAGTTACACAGACAGCATTAAATACATCGTTTACCGCAAACAGTGGATTGTCGCTCTTTATCATTTGCGGGGCTACCATAGCATAGAGACGGCCGCCTATTTTTTTACTTGTACCGAATGTTTTTATTGCAGCCCCCATTTTACCTGCATATTTAAAATCATTCGCTGTAATCTTTGTGATGCCTTCCGTATAAATATCCTCATAATCTACCTGCTGGCCATATGCCAGGGACGTTAAAATGGCAATTTTCCGGCACGCATCAAATCCTTCCACATCCGCTGTCGGATCCTTTTCCGCATAACCGAGTTCCTGTGCCTCCTTAAGGACATCTTCAAAATCCGAACCCTCTCTTGCCATTTTGGTCAGTATGTAGTTGGTAGTACCATTCAGAATACCATTAATCTGCTCAATCCTGTCTGCTGTCAAACTCTGATTCAACGGACGGATAATGGGAATCCCACCACCTACACTGGCCTCAAATAAGAAATTCACATTGCGGCTCTTAGCAATATGCACCAATTCCGCACCATAGGCCGCTACAAGCTCTTTATTGGAGGTACATACACTCTTTCCTCCCTGCAGCGACCGCTTTACATACTCGTATGCCGGTTTTGTCCCACCCATGGTTTCCACAACAATATCAACTTCCGGATCATCTAAGATAACCTGAAAATCATGGACTATTTTGCTCTGCACCGGATCATCCGGGAAATCACGTAAATCCAATACATATTTCACCCCGACTTCCTGACCTGCCCGCCTTGCAATCAGCGCTGCATTTGTATTCAGAACTTCAACCACACCGGAACCCACTGTTCCATAGCCTAATATCGCAATCTTAATCATTTTTTCCTCCAATTCCAATCAATCATTTTCTCTGCTTATTCTTCCATATCCTCTATTTTGCTTCGGATACTCTTCCAGTCATTTTCTGATATCAGTTTATCGGGATTAATTACAAGAATAAGGTTATGTCCATCCCGCGCAACAAAACTTACATATCCTGTCTCAGAACCCTGAATTAAAAACGGACAATCTTTACTGTCCTCTTCTGACAGACGGGATATATCCCCTACATCATCAGCCACCAGCGCCATCTTTCCATAGGATGTGCGTAATACAACATATTTCGTTGCTTCTGTAACCGGCGCCGGCTGCAGATTCAGACATTCCCTTATGTTTATAACAGGTATGATTTCTCCCCGAATAGTCACAACACCAAGCATAGCTTCAGTGGCATCTGATACTTCTGCAATCGGAGAATAATTTTCAATCCCCTGCATATTCTTTAGTTCTACCGCATACTTTTTCCCGCTCAAAAAGAACTGCACAATTTCTTTTACCACGTTCTCGCCTTCCTTCAACTATTTATCCATTTCAGATACGCGTTCATAAACAAATCAATATCCCCATCCATAACCGCAGAGACATTGCCTGTTTCCGCATTAGTACGATGATCTTTCACCATGGTATAGGGCTGCATGACATAGGAACGAATCTGACTGCCCCAACCGATTTCTTTTACCTCCCCGCGTATATCTGACTCCCTGGCAAGATTCTCCTGCTCTTTCAGAAGCAGCAGCTTTGCTTTAAGCATCTGCATTGCCTTGTCTTTATTCATATGCTGGGAACGCTCATTCTGACACTGTACAACAATTCCTGTCGGGAAATGAGTAATGCGAATCGCTGATGAGGTTTTATTAATATGCTGTCCCCCTGCACCACTGGAACGATAGGTGTCTATTCGGATATCATCATCTGCAATCTCTATATCGATATCCTTTTCAATCTCAGGCATAACATCACAGGATACAAAAGATGTCTGTCGTTTTCCTGCTGCATTAAACGGGGAAATACGCACCAGCCGATGTACACCGTGCTCACTTTTCAGATAACCATATACATTTGAGCCGCTAATTTCAAGCGTAACTGTTTTCAGTCCTGCCTCGTCTCCATCCAGAAAATCCAGCATCTTAACGTCAAAGCCATGCTTATCTGCCCATTTTTCATACATACGGCAAAGCATGCTCGCCCAGTCACAGCTCTCTGTCCCACCGGCACCGGCATGAAGCGTGAGGATTGCATTTTCACTGTCATGCTCACCTGTCAGCATCGTAGTGATACGAAGACTTTCAAATTCACTCTGAAAACTCTCAAATTCCTCCTGCACTTCCGGAACAAGCGACGCATCGCCTTCCTCATTCCCCATCTCAATCAGCGTCATGATATCCTCATACGCCGTACTCAGCGCATCGGCACGCGCCACAATATCTTTTAAATCCTTCACTTCTTTCATGGAGGCACTTGCTTTGTCTGCATCATCCCAAAAATCAGGAGCCTCCATATTGCGTTCCAGTTCTTCAATCCTTAACTTTTTATCTGCTAAGTTAAAGTGAATCCCTTACTTCCAGAAGTGGTTTTTCAAAACTGCTTAATTCAATTCGGATATTATCCAATTCAACCACAAAATCACCACCTTATATTTTTTGTGCGGACATTATCGACCGCAGCAATATTTATACTTTTTACCACTGCCGCACGGACACGGCGCATTCCTGCTTATCTTATCATTCTTCCTCTGAACCGGCGCATTTGCGGAATCATCTTTATTTGTTCCGGTTACCTGTGCCACCTGCTCACGCTCTACCTTTTGTTCAATGCGAACATGCATCAGCATTTTTACTGTTTCTTCACGAATAGAATTTATCATTTCCGTAAACATATCATATCCCTGCAGACGGTATTCTACTACCGGGTCTCTCTGACCGAATGCCTGAAGGCCGATGCCCTGGCGCAGCTGATCCATGTCATCAATATGATCCATCCAGCGGCTGTCTGTCACCTTCAGTATAATCACGCGCTCAATCTCACGGATTTGCTCGGATTCCGGGAACTCTGCCTCCTTGCTCTCATACAGGCGCAAAGCCTCTTCTTTCAAGTCCTGAATCAGGACACTCCTGTTCATGGTATCATCATTTAAAATATCGGATGAAACCGGCCGGATAGGAATAACCGGAATCAGAATTTCATTGAGTTCTTCCAGATTCCATTCTTCCCGTGCCTGGTCCTCTCCAATAACCGCATTGACATATTTTTCCACCGCTTCTTCTATCATGCCAATAACATTTTCACGCATATTGTCACCGTCAAGTACCTTGCGGCGCTCTGCGTAGATAATCTCACGCTGTTCATTATTTACCTGGTCATATTCTAACAGGTTTTTACGGATTCCGTAGTTATTGCCCTCAATCTTCTTCTGTGCGCGCTCAATCGCTTTGCTTAACATTTTATGCTGGATCTGTTCCCCTTCCGGTATGCCAAGGGAATTAAACATCTGCATCAGATTTTGAGCGCCAAACAGTCTCAGCAGATCATCCTCCAGGGAAATATAGAATTTTGACTCACCCTCATCTCCCTGACGTCCGGCACGTCCACGCAGCTGGTTATCAATTCGTCTGGATTCATGGCGCTCTGTACCGATAATTTTTAGTCCTCCGACTTCTCTTACACCGTCCCCCAGCTTGATATCCGTACCACGGCCCGCCATATTGGTGGCAATGGTCACTGCTCCCATAACACCGGCATCCGCAATAATTTCTGCCTCCATTTCGTGGAATTTGGCATTCAGCACCTTATGCGGAATACCTCTTTTTTTCAGTAACTGTGAGAGCTCCTCAGACGCGTCAATGGTAATGGTACCAACCAATACCGGCTGTCCTTTCTCATGGCTCTCCATAATATCCTCAACAATTGCGTTTAACTTTTCTTTTCTTGTTTTGTATACGGCATCCTCGTGGTCAACTCGTTTCACCGGCAGGTTCGTCGGAACTTCAACAACATCCATGCCATAGATTTCACGAAACTCTTTCTCTTCTGTCAGTGCAGTACCTGTCATACCACATTTCTTTCCATACTTATTAAAGAAATTCTGGAATGTAATCGTAGCCAGCGTTTTACTCTCACGCTTTACTTTTACATGCTCCTTAGCCTCAATTGCCTGATGAAGCCCGTCCGAATAACGACGCCCCGGCATAATACGTCCGGTAAACTCATCTACAATCAAGACCTGATCATCTTTCACAACATAATCCTTGTCCAGATGCATAAGAGCATGGGCCCGGAGCGAAAGGTTTACACAGTGCTGAATCTCCAGATTATCCGGATCTGCGAGGTTATCCAAATGAAAAAAGCGCTCAACTTTTTTGATACCTTCAGCAGTCAGATTCACTGTCTTCTCTTTTTCATTTGCCACATAATCGCCAGTTTCGTTATTGTCCTCTTTCATAATTAAATCCATTTTGGACAATTCTTTTTCTGTACCCTTTTTCAACTGGCGGACAAGATTATCACACGCTTCATATATTTTGGTCGATTTTCCACTGGAACCGGAAATAATAAGCGGTGTCCGGGCCTCGTCAATAAGAACGGAGTCAACCTCATCCACAATGGCATAATGAAGCTCTCTCTGTACAAGCTGCTCTTTATAAATCACCATGTTGTCACGCAGATAGTCAAAACCAAGCTCATTGTTTGTCGCATAAGTGATATCACAGTTATATGCTTCCCTGCGCTCATCATTATCCATGCTGTTTAAAATGACGCCAACCGTAAGCCCCAGAAATTCATGGATCTTTCCCATCCACTCAGCGTCACGCTTTGCCAGATAATCGTTGACTGTCACAATATGAACACCTTTTCCCTCCAGCGCATTCAGATAAGCCGGAAGAGTGGATACAAGGGTCTTTCCCTCACCGGTACGCATCTCTGTAATACGTCCCTGATGAAGAATCACTCCACCAATCAGCTGTACGCGGAAATGCCGCATGCCAACCGTACGCTTCGATGCCTCTCTGACAACGGCATATGCCTCCGGCAGAAGATCGTCTAATGTCTCTCCATCTGCCAGCCGTTTTTTAAACTGAGATGTCTTGTCTTTCAGCTCCTCGTCGGTCAGCTTCTCCATCTCCGGCTCCATTGCCTCAATTTTATTTACAATAGGAATAACTCTCTTAACTTCTCTCTCACTGTGAGTTCCAATTACTTTATTTAATAATCCCATTCTGTCACTCTCCAAAAAATTAATAAACAGAGTAAATATTTACTCTGCTGTCTGCCCGACAGCTATCAACTATTGTAACACTAGTTGTTTGCCGTTTCAACTATAAAAAAGAAAAAGAGGCCCCTCCAAAGTGGAATATGCCCCTTTTTTAAAAAAAGTTTACAATTTATTCAAAATTGTTACTATTTAGAACTCCGGCTCTATTAAGCCATATGTACTTCCCTTTCTCTTGTAGACTACATTTACCTCCTCGGTATGTGCATTGCGGAATACAAAGAAATTATGTCCTAATAATTCCATCTGAACACACGCTTCTTCCGGATCCATTGGTTTCATCGCAAATTTCTTAGAGCGGATAATCTCGATTTCTTCATCTTCATATACATCTTCTTCAATAAATGCCTTACTCAGCTGAACGGCATTCTGCGCCTTATCAATCAGCTTATTTTTATATTTCCGAAGCTGCCTTTCAATTACTTCCTCAACTAAATCAATCGAAACATACATATCCGTGCTTGTCTCCTCTGCACGAATAATACTCCCTTTCATCGGAATTGTAACCTCAATTTTCTGACGGTTTTTTTCTGTACTCATTGTTACATGTACATCCGTATCCTCGTTGAAGTATCTCTCCAGTTTGCCGATTTTTTCTTCCACTGCTGAACGTAATCCCTCTGTGATGTCAATATTTTTACCGCTAATTACTAAATTCATAATGCTCAGCTCCTTTGCCCATAAGTTTCAAGTAGATAAAAATCTAACTCGTAGCTTTATTATACACTAAAATATTGTATGGGGCAATAGAAATCTTTGATGACACCCTTTGGAACCATCCCTCTATCTGACAAGTTGTTTGACAATTAATCAAATTGTCAAATTTTAATTTTCTTGCTACATAAGTCTACTTTTTTGGTTGATAATGTTGATAACTGTGTGTATAACTGTCAAATAACATAAAATGGTCGTTCTGTGTGTGGATAACTTTTATCGCTGGCTAATACTACAAATGTCTGCGTACGCCCGTTCGTTTTGGAATTGTCATACAACAGGGCCTTGCGCCGCTGCTCCGGCAGTCCGCTTCCTTTTGATCCGGTGAATCTGCGGTTTTAGTGTAAGATCTGACACAATCATGTCCTCTCTCTGGCTAAGCATAAACTCCACAGCCTCAGCCACTTCCTCCGGAACAAGATAGGTTCCGCTCTCATCCCCTTCCCGAAAATCGGCATTACGGTACAGATTTGTTTTTGTCATATCAGGAAAAATTGTCATCACTTTCACGCCATATTTGCGCACCTCGTCAAACAAACTGTGGGAAAAGCTGGCAAGTCCGGCTTTGGTTGCACCATAGGCACAACCGTGGGGATTGGACTCATTCGCAGTCACCGAAGCAATATTAATGACATAACCTGCATGCTTCTTAAGATGCCTTAGAAGCTGCTGTGTCAAAATCATAGGAACCTCCAGATTTGTCCGTACCAGTTCTTTAATTTTCTGCGGATTTAATTCCTCATGAAGCCCATAATATCCTACACCCGCATTATTAACCAAAATACGCAGCTGGCACTGTGACGTAATCTGTTTGACACAAGCACATAATTTATCGGTTTCCAGAACATTACAGACTACCGGGCGAAACCCATCCTCTACCATCTGTATCTTACTAAAATCCCTTCCCAAACCAAAAACCTCATATCCCATCTCACATAATTTTCTGCTAATTGCACATCCAATCCCGGAGGATGCCCCTGTTACAATTGCCGCTTCTTTTCTCATTCTCTCCATCTGAAAATCTTCTCCTCAGCCATCTTTTTTTGTAATTGTTCTACCAAAAAACATTCCATCTGTTCCATCAATGCATCCGGATAATGGTAAAATCCATTTTCCCTTTGAAAGGGAAACCACACTACCGAAGAATCCGGCTCCTGTTTCCTCATTTTCTTTAAATAGTCCTGTGAAATTCGGAAAGTCCCCACACTGGCATCCAATATTTTGTTCAAGTCAATGGTATTACCCACCTGATCTATCATTTCCTTATAATGGCTTTTCCACGCAGGCAGATAAATCATGGGGTCAAAGCAAATCCTGACCGAATGCCCCGCTTGAATTGCCTCTGCAATACAGGAAATACGCTCTGTTAGGGATGGCGTATTGCGTTCACAGGCTTCTACAACTGCCTGTGGCGACAGCGTAAATGCATAGATAATATTAGAAACCGGTCTGCTATTTTGAAAAAACTGTTTATTGGCACATTTCGTCCGTATCTCTATTTTCAAATTATCATGTTTTTCAGTAAACAGACACCATTCTCTGACATAACCCAGGATTCCCTCCAATGCCAATAAATCTGTATCATAAGAAACGCATAAATAGAGCGAATGTTTTTTTAACATCTGCTCTACGTCAGCAAAAATATCTTCCAGATTCACAAATACCACGATATTGGCAGAGGGATACATTCCCTTTAAATAGCAGTACTCACAATCAAAAACGCAATTCATCATACAGGATGTATAATAAAAATTTGAATTCCCAAAATTCTGACACACAGGAGCTCCCTTATAAAGCAACGCACCCTGTTTCGCCGCCAGAATCAGATTTTGGGAACGATGCTGCAACTGATAGTTCTGTTTACTCCGGCAGAATACATCTTTGTAATGACTAATCTCAATCACCGATGCAGAGGGAAATTTTGCCAGAACCCCCTGTGTGCGTGGATGATTCCGAATCTGCTTTTCGATATAAATATGTGAAAAAAACGGATTAAAACAGTCTTCTTTTAAGTTCTTCAAAACGCAGCTTCCCCTCTCTTTTATCCCTGCAGGGAAGTAAACCCTCCCGATACATATCCCGTATTACCGAAATACAGTCAATCCCTGCCAACGTCCAATAGCGTATATGCTGTCTCAGTGAATCTTCCATAACCCTGGAGCAGTGCAAGTCCACACAGAGCGTTTCCAATTGTAATTCCGGCAGCCAAAAAGCCTCTTTCCTTTGCTGATTTTTATATGTTATGGCAGAAATCTTCTCGATAAAATCAATCAAAATGTCTTGATTTTTTTCCATACAGGACCTCACGGTTTCCTGGGAAACCTCTTTCGCTATCCCCGCATCCGATACCACTTTCAAAAACATCATTTGATGAGGGCCAAAAAAATAAGTACCCGACTGATAAACCGCTGCTGCTTCCATGTCATAAAGATTTCCCTTGCCCTTAATTTCTGATAATTCTGTCCTGTCTTTTTCTACCGCATATCCATTGCGGTTACAGGGCAGCATAGCAGTCACAATAGTTTCTTCTGGCAGGCCATGACAGTATAAAAGGTCTGGATAAAATGTTTTTCCACTTGCCATCTCAATAATTTTATTGCACACGAAAACACCATCTTTTCCTGCTAAATGTGCACAAGTACCTACGTTTAGAAGGATATCCCCTTCTTGCGGTTTGTATATGCTGCATACACTGCTCACGGCAGAAGCAGCAGCAATCTCACCCACACCGGTAATGATCAGGCGGATATCGGCCTTTTTCTGATAAAATTCCTGAAACCGTGTGTTTTCCAAATTTTTCTTCAGATGAAAATATTTTATAAAAATATCTGCTTCACAATACAAAGCAGTAAATAAATAGAGCATCGGTGTGTCTGTTTCCTTTCTGCACTTAATCCCCGGCCAAATTAATCATACAGATTTTTCTGTCCAATCAGTATAGAAAAAGAGCCAAGGTGCTAGATACACCGGCTCTCTTTCTATTCCAAGTTTTTTAATCCTCAGTATCATTTTTAACTTATAACTCGCCTTGCACAATATGGTGTGCGGTAATACATATTGCTTGTTGTAATTCCGGTTCGGGGATTACTTGCATGTACCACTCTGCCGCCGCCAATACAAAGCGCCACGTGATTTACACGTCCACCGCTCGCATAGAAAATCAGGTCTCCTGCCCTCGCATTTGACGGACTGATTTTCTTGCCGACACGGGACTGCTCGCGGGATGTACGCGGCAGGCTGATACCAAATTTTTTAAACACTGACATGGTAAAGCCTGAGCAGTCTGTTCCATGAGTCAGGCTTGTCCCGGCATATACATACGGATTGCCGACAAACTGCAATGCATAGGAAGCAACTGCAGAGCCGTCTCCACTACCCAGTGCACTTCCGCCGTCTCCCTCACTGGAGCTGCTTCCGGCACTGCTTCCGCCGCCGCCATTACTTGACGTCACGCTGCCACTCTTTCCACCGCTGCCATTGTCAGTTGTCGAACCTGAGGAAGAACCACCATTTCCTGAGCCTGTATTATTTGAACTGCTTTTGTTACTGCTTGATGTGCTGCTCTTATTGCTGTTAGAGGAACTGCTGCCTGAGTTATTGGATGAGCTGCTTGAGGAACTGCTTGAGGAACTGCTTGAGGAACTGCTTGAGGAACTGCTCTTCTTCGCCTCTGCCTCACGTTCCGCCTTTTCTGCTGCCGCTCTCGCTGCTTCCTTCCGGCGCTCTTCTTCGCGCTCCTCCTCAATAGAAACTGCTTTCTTAAATTGTACAGTGACTTTTACATAATCTTTAGATACATATCCGGTTGTATCACCATCTACACGAATTTTTGCCCAACCGGTGTCCTCACTCAGCACCTCATAACTCTCGTCTTCCGGTATTAATGTAAGCACAGTACATTCTGTATTTTTCTCTTCCCTTACTTTCAACGTCTCTGTTGTAACCGTCGCCCACTTAGTACCAAATTCATCTATGAGCTTTTCAGCACTATAACCAATAGCAAGATAATCTTTCATTATGTATCCACTGACAGAACCGGATTTAATATAAACCCAGTCACCTTCTGTCTTCATAATCGTAGCAGCACTTCCGCGGTACAGCTTACCGATTATCGTTGCTTCTGTGCTCGGCTTCTTTCGTATATTGACATAATCCGCTGCAATCGAAATACCTACATTAGCATATTCAGATTCCGGCTTTGGTGTTGCCGCCGCTCCCGGAGCCGTTGTCACTGTCGGATCTTCATTACTTACTGCCGCTCCGCTTATGACAGCCATGTTTCCAACGCTGGAACCCTCTGCCATATCCTGAAATGCTACAATTGCTTCCGGATCGGTCTGTCCTGCACCAGTCTGTACAGTACAATATTGGTCAAGTGTATAAGACATACCAGCCAGTTCTGTCTCCGTTCCCATGGACGCCGACATAGACACGATATGGCCGCCAAATACACTAAACGCCAACACAAGGCCTGTCCCAAGTGCTATTTTAACCACACCAGACATTCCCTGTTCTGTGAAACGGGGCGCCGCCTCCTGAAGCCCCTTTTTCATTCGCTTCATAAAATTAATCATCCTCCATACCAGAGTAAGTTCTATCATAATAGAACATCGTCAGAAATGTTACAAATTTATTAACTGTATTTCACATTATAGCAACTGTTATAGTATCTGTCAAGTTATGAAACGCCTATTTCTAAATGTTTTTCAGCATTTTCTTCCAACACCTAAGCGTTCCGGGCAAATATTCTACAGAGAGAGACTATTTGTACGAAATTATAAGCATTTTTTTCCATTTCAATATTTACATTTTTTACCCTAAGTGGTAAAATAATAATAGCTCCTAATTTATTAATTACAGGAGAAAATTATGATGAGGAGGCACTCTAAATGGAACTTGCAGATGGAATGAGCATAGAGCTTTATTCAATCGCCAATGCCCAGAATAATGTCATGCAGGCAGTAAATACCGCTATGTTATCAAAGGCCCTTGACATGCAGGAAATGCAGGGTGCACAATTAACAAAAATGATGGAAATGTCTGTCAATCCAAATCTGGGCGGCAGCATCAATGTACGCATTTAAATGCAGTGGGGGCTATCACTGACATTTTTATTTGTGGTAGTCCTCGCTGCGACTAACATTTTCTCAAATTCTTACATTTCGACGATGGCCTCTATTTCAATCAAAACATCTTTCGGCAGCCTTGCCACTTCTACACAGGAACGTGCCGGGCAGTCTTTTTCAAAATAACTGGAATATATTTCATTTATCTTCGCGAAATCATCCATGTTTTTAATAAACACAGTTGTTTTTACGGTATTTTCCATCTTTGCGCCAGATGCCTTTATCAGAGCGGCCAAATTACCTATTGCCTGTTTTGCCTGCTCCTCGACCCCGCCTTCAACCAATTCTCCTGTTTCAGGAATAATTGGAATCACGCCTGATGTAAAAAGCAATCCCTTTACCTCTACTGCCTGGGAATAAGGTCCTATTGCGGCAGGTGCCTTCTCTGTTGATATTATTTTTTTCATTGTAAATAAGCCCTCCTTTTGTTTTTTATACATTTTATACTGGTTTTTTGTTAAAATCAAGTGTATAATAAGACCCGACTGAGAAGCGCGGGTCTCTTAAGAATCAGCTTCGCTGATTCTTGCTCCGCATAGGGGGAGCCTTTGACCAGATTATAAGACCCGACTGAGAAACTGCAGAAATGAGGGAAAAATGAATTTAGATCAAATCTTTCTTGGAAAGAAGAGCACTCTTTCTATTATTAATCAAACAAAACATGGCGTATACCTTGGTTCAGAAGACTACCCTGAGTTAAAGGTACTTCTGCCCTCAAATCAGGCACCAGAAAATGCCAGAGTCAGAGATACGCTGGATGTTTTTCTCTATAAAGATTCTGAGGACCGCCTGATTGCCACAACTACAGAACCTTATATCACTTTGGGAAAAACTGCACTGCTTCGGGTGACAGATGTTACACCAATTGGTGCATTCCTTGACTGGGGACTGCAAAAGGATCTTCTGCTCCCCTTTAAAGAACAGACAAAACGTGTCCGAACCAATGATGAACTGCTGGCTGCACTTTACATTGACAAAAGCAGCCGCCTATGTGCCACCATGCACGTCTATGATTACTTATCCTGTGATAGTCCTTATAAAAAAGGGGATCATGTACAGGGGCTTGTCTATGATATACTGGATGCCTTTGGTGTATTTGTCGCAGTAGACAACCGTTATTCCGCACTGATTCCCCACAATGAGATGACCCGTGAACTCGCTGTGGGTGAGCAGATAAAGGCCCGTATAAAGGAAGTGACAGATGAAGGGAAGCTAACTTTGAGCCTGCAAGAAAAGATAAAAATTCAGATAGATGTGGACGCTGAACGAATTTTTAAACGTTTAGAGGACGCTGGTGGATTTCTTCCCTTCCATGACAAAACCTCCCCCGAAATTATCAGGCGGGAATTTCAAATGAGCAAAGCTGCCTTTAAGCGGGCTGTTGGCAGGTTGATGAAAATGAAAAAAATCACCCTTTCAGAAAAAGGAATTGAGCGGATTTAAAAAATGGCTGGCTGAAACCCGCAGCCAGCCGCGAAAATAGGAAGTTCCTATAGGAATTTCCTATAAGATAAAAAACCAGTATAAACAGGACCATAATTTATATGTTATGGCCCTGCATACTGGCTTTTTTATTCTGTTAATCTGGCACGTGATACATAACAGTGTTTGTTGCACCAGCTTTTATTTTTCCAGAAAACGCATTTTGCTCTTTTCCGCACGCCGCGGCCCGGCCGGCTCCGGACGCGGAGCATTAAGCCCTGCAGCATCGCGAAGACCATTGCTAAGCTCTACTTTACATTTCTCGCAATAACGACCCGTCCTTATTGTGGCGCCACAGCCTTCACAGGGGAGTCCAACTGGAGACTCATCTGAGAAAGTAAGGCGTTCTTCCCTGATCCAGCGGTTTATCTGCGCTACACTGACGTCCATTTCCTTAGAAATCGTATTGATATCGGCGGCAGGATTCTCTCGTATAAACTTTTTCACTTCCAGAAATTTCTCTTCCATCTTTTTCTGACAGTTTGTACAAATCCTGGCGCCTGACATGTAGTTAAACAGCCTGCCACAGCTCTTACATGATATAATTTCCATAGCACTCTCCTTTTCTGCGCTGCTTTTCAGTCTCTTTCTGGCTTTTTTATTTTGCAGCTTTGTGCCAAGCAACGCACAAGCACAAAGTACAAACTCTCATTTACACAAGAGTTATGAACCCATATCCTGTTAATTTATAAAACCCTGCCGGTACAGAGGCAGGTAAAATAAACTCTTTGCACCCCAAGCCTGCGCAGCACACCTGCACATGCCTCTAAAGTCGCACCTGTTGTATAAATATCATCCACCAGAAGTATTGTAACGCAATTATTTATTCTGTCTTCTGCATTCTTTACAGCATCAAATGCTCCCTGCAGATTTTTGCGTCTCTGCCTGCTATCCAATCCTTTTTGAGGCTCTGTATAGCGGATTCGCCTCAGCACATTTGTATATACCGGAACAGAAAGTTTCTGACCGAGGGCACAGGCAAAACTCTCCGCCTGGTTATATCCCCGGAACCACCGCTTTCTCCAATGCAAAGGAACCGGAACAATGGCCTGAATATTCCAGTCCTGCAGCTTTTGGCTGTGATAAGCGGCAAATTCATCCGCAAAAAACACAGCATCGGACTCACAGCCTCCGTATTTGAAATCAGCCATGACCCGTCTCATACTGTCTGTATATTCCCAAAGAGTTATACCGCCATCCAGACTGCTCACACGCCCGGCACAGCCCGGACAATACTCCTGCCTTACAGACTCCATTGGCTTTCCACAGTGCAGACAACGCGGTTCCCTTATAACAGGCAGCTTACTACGACATTCTGCACAGACACCATAGTCTCCCTTTTGCAATATAGAACCACACAAAATACACTTTTTCGGAAATAACAGCTCCCACACAGACAATAATTCTCCCCCCTATCATATATAATAACAAAGAATAACAAATTTTGCACCCTATTTTTTTTCCATTTCTGATATTCTCTGTGCGAGAGAGGAATACCGGGTCTGCTCATATTTATTCTGAACCATATTCTGGACAGCCTCACGGCTCCCCACTATAGTGACACACTGTTTTCCCCGCGTCACTGCAGTATACAAAATATTGCGGTTCATCAGGGGGCGCGGCCCGGATAGAATCGGAAGCACCACTGCCGGATATTCACTCCCCTGGGATTTATGGATGGTAATCGCATACGCCAATTCAAGCTCATCCATGTTTCCTGTTGGATATGTTACATACTTTTCATCCTCAAACCGCACGGTAATTTCCTTATTAAAAGAATCAATGTCCGTTATTATTCCACAATCCCCATTAAATACACCGGTTCCCTCCTCTAAACGCATACCGTTTTTCCCGCGCATCTCCCACTTAATTTGGTAATTATTTTTCATCTGCATTACTTTATCCCCCTCGCGGAAGAGAACGCCATGACTCTCCATTTGATTTTTCTGGGGGCTTTCCGGATTGAGATACCGCTGCAGCACCTCATTGCATCGGTAAACACCGAGCTCTCCCTTTTTCATCGGCGTCAATACCTGTACATCAAAGGGAGTGCAATCCGTATATTGGGGCATTTTATCCCTGACTAGCCACAGCATGACTTCCAGGACACCGTGGCTGTCATCCCGCTTCAAACAGAAAAAATCCCTGCTCTTGTTATCTAAAGGTATTTCTTCCCCGGCGTTAATTCTATGAGCATTGAGAATAATATCACTCTCCGCTGCCTGTCGGAAAATACGCATAAGTTTTACCATATGGAAACAATGGGAATCAATAATATCCCGCAGAACATTCCCCGGACCTACGCTTGGCAGCTGATTTACATCCCCCACAAGGACAAGCCTTGTTCCGACGGCTACCGCCTTTAACAGACTGTGAAACAAATATATATCCACCATAGACATTTCATCGATAATCAGTACATCTGTCTCAAGGGGATTCCACTCATTCCGCCCAAATGTCCCCTCCTGATTTTTATCACCGATACTATTTCCCGCCGAAGTATCCCCGCCGGGAGCTGCCCCACTATACTCGAGAAGGCGGTGTATCGTCTGAGCCTCACATCCGGTCGCCTCTGTCATCCTCTTTGCCGCCCTCCCTGTTGGCGCTGCAAGAAGAATAGACAATCCCTCCTCACGAAGTGTATGTATAATCATATTTATCGTTGTTGTCTTTCCCGTTCCAGGCCCTCCTGTTATTATGAGCAGCCCGGTATTCATCGCCTCTCTGACAGCTATTCTCTGCCCTTCGTCTAACTGAAGTCCCTCTCTCTTTTCCAGCTCCCGAATAACGGCATCATCACTCTCCCCCGGCCTTCCAAACAAAACATTGAGGTCAAGGAGCATGCGTGCACAATTCAGCTCTGCATAGTACAAAACAGGCAGATATACAAACCGCTCCTCCGTTACGATAACCGCTTTTTCCAATGCCATATTCTGAAGAACATTCCGGAAAAGTTCCAAAGAAACCTCCAACCGGAAAACAGCTTCCTTAGCAAGCAGTTCCTCCGGCATATACACGTATCCCTCCTGGCTTCCCATACTTAACACATACAGAATACCCGCACGGATTCTCTCTTCTGAATTTAAGTCAAAACCACTCTGTCTGGCAATATCATCTGCAATTTTAAATCCTACACCACGGATATCCTCTGCCAGTTTATATGGATTCTGCTTTACAATATCATACAGCGCGGCGCCATATGCCTGATATATTTTGACCGCAAGCTGATTCGATATCCCGTATTTCTGCAAAAAGAGCATTGCACTCCTCATTCCCCGCTTTTCCTCAAACTGGGCTGCAATCGCAACTGCCTTCTTTTCACTGATACCCTTTACTTCTGACAGCCGCTCCGGCTCTTTCTCCATTATTTCAAAAGTTCTGTCCCCAAATTTATCAACAATCCGTTTGGCAAGGCCGCCCCGGATTCCGGCAATTGCACCCGATGCCAGATAGCGGAGCATTGCTATTTTATTGTCCGGATCCTGCACCTCAAAGGACTCTACTTTCAGCTGTTCCATGTAAACCGGATGATATACCATCTGCCCTTTAACACAGACATACTCTCCCTCATTGATAAATGGAAAATTCCCTACACAAGTTTCGGTATCTCCCTCTGTGTTCTCAAGTTCAAATACAGTATATCCATTTTCTGTATTGCGGAATACAATGTGTGATACATACCCTTTCCGCTCTTCCATAACACCACTCATTTCCGATACAAAAGACCGATTTATGATTACACAAATCGGTCCTTGTTTCACGTTATCTTTACTCTCTTAATTCATTCCTCAATGGTACCACCCTGCTGCAGCTTTATCGAATGATACAGTTGCTCTGCAATACCGAGCCCCTGTCCGGAATTAACCATATTTTCCGCAATCGCCTGATAATAGTTATCTGAAAACATATCCAGATACTCACTGCCGCTCTCTTCCTCTTCATCCTCTGTGAGCACTTTCGTCGCCTCGCGCATGTTCTTAAACATCTGCTCAATCATATAGGATTCAAACTGCCGGCATGCCTCTAATGTATCCTCATCCGTCGCAACACTCTCCAATGTATTGGTCAGCTTAGATGCCGCTGCATCTGTTGCATCTGCTGCATAACGTGTAATATATGTATTATCTACGGAAATCGACATGAAATCACCCCGTTTCTATCTATTATGAGCGAAGATTATTCGCCTGCTGAAGCATCTCGTCAGAGGCAATAATCGCCTTTGAGTTCATTTCATACGCACGCTGGGCAATAATCATATTGACCATCTCATCTGCTGCCTGAACATTCGATGCCTCTAAGTAGCCGGATACGATTTTGGAGTTCAAATCATTTGCTGTATAAACAGTCGGAGCCCCGGACGCAGCCGTCTCCTTATAATTTGAATCTGACACTTTCTCCAGACCGGATGCATTTGGAAAATAAGCGAGGCCAATCTGCACGCCAAGAGGCTGTGCATTGTTGTTCGCATCTTTGGCCATTACACGGCCCAACTGGTCAATGCTAATCTGGTCTGTGCGGTAGTTCCCCTGAATGGTAATCGGATTTCCTGTTGTGTCAAGAACCGGATGTCCGCTGCTGTCTGTCAGCGCCAGTCCATTTCCTGTGACTGCCATCACAAAGTGTCCATTCCTTGTATAAGCCGTGCTTCCGTCATCCAGCCTCACGGTGAAAAATCCCTCACCCTCAATGGCATAGTCAAAAGCACCGTTTGATGTATTAACCGGTCCCTGGGTAAAATCAGAAGATATGGATGCCACCCTTACACCAAGTCCCACCTGGGCGCCAATTGGTTTGGGATCACCGGTTGTCGTTGTAGTTTTTGTCTGCATTGTCTGATAAATCAAAGATTTAAAATTGGCTGCCTGCGTTTTGTAGCCCGTTGTATTTATGTTAGACAGGTTATTGGCAATGACATCCAGATTGCTCTGCTGGCCAATCATACCGCTTGCCGCTGTCCAAAGCGAACGCATCATATGTTTTTCCCTCCATTTCACTATGTCACCGATCCAGTGTCAAAATATCATCCGTTCCCTGTTATGAACCCAATCTGCCAACCTGATTTACCGCACGGTCAAGCATACTGTCATAGGAGCGGATTACTTTTTGATTTGCCTCATAAGCTCTCGTTACAGTAATCATATCGACCATTTCTTTCACAACCTGAACGTTTGACTGCTCTGTATATCCCTGTAAAATTTCTGCTGAAGCATCTCTTTCCGCTGCACCGGATAGTGCTTCATACATAGTATCGCCATATTTAGACAAATAATCGTAATCTTCAAAATCTGTGATTTTTAATGTGTCAATTAACTGCCCGTCTGCAAAAATCTGTCCTGTACGGGAAATGGAAACACTTCTTGACGATGGATCAATAACAATATCACCGCCTTCTCCCTGCACGGCATTTCCTTCCGAGTCAACCAGCAGACCGTCTTTTGTCAACGTAAACTGCCCGTTTCTCGTATAACAGGTATGTGTGTTCCCCGCCTTATCCACCACATTCACAGTGAAAAAACCTCTTCCGCTCAGAGCCATGTCATAGGTGCCATGTGTCTGTCTGAGCGAGCCCTGCGAATAATCCGTGTAAACTTCACCGATTTTAACGCCCAGGCTTAAGTGCCCGATTGCTTCGTTGTGATATGCCTGGGAACCATCCCGGATTTTAATGCTAAGTACCTGGTCAAAAGCCTGACTGGTCACACGCTCATCCTTGTAGCCGACACTGTCTGCATTTGCCATATTATTGGATATTACATCCAAGCGTTTCTGCTCATTGACCATCCCTGTCCAAGCAGTGTAAAGACCTCTCAGCATGATGTTCCTCCTTTATGTTTAATCTTCCGTTCCTGCACCGCTAAGAAATTCTACATATTTTCCAGTTCCAATTGCCACCGCTGTCATCGGTTCTTCTGCTGTCATGGTTGTTATGCCTGTCTTGGATTCAATTAATTCCTCCAAACCATATAAAAGGCTTCCTCCTCCAGTCAACACAATACCGCGGTCTGCAATATCAGCAGCAAGTTCCGGCGGTGTTTTCTCCAATACACTGTGTACCGCCTCTACAATCTGTGCTGTCGTATCCTTTAATGCCTCTTCAGTTTCCTCTGACGTAACCGTTACTGTCTTTGGCAGACCGCTTACAAGATTACGCCCGCGCACATCCACAGACACACTTTCCGGCCGTGGATACGCTGAACCAATACGAATTTTTATATCCTCTGCAGTCCGCTCTCCAATTAACAGATTATGCTTTTTCCGCATATAACGGACAATGGCATCATCAAAATCATCTCCCGCAATTTTTATCGATGTACTCACGACAGTTCCGCCGAGAGAAATAACAGCGATATCTGAAGTACCGCCCCCGATATCAACAATCATATTGCCACAGGGACGGGCAATATCAATACCAGCCCCAATCGCCGCTGCAATAGGTTCCTCAATTATTTTCACATCCCGGGCCCCGGCCTGGAATGCAGCATCTTCTACGGCTTTCCTCTCTACCTCTGTAACCTGGCTCGGCACACAGATACTAATCAACGGCTTGCGGAATCTCTGTTTTCCCACTGCTTTCTGTATGAAATATTTTAACATCTTTTCTGTCACTGTATAGTCAGAAATCACGCCCTGGCGAAGCGGCCGGACCGCCACGATATTTCCCGGAGTACGCCCTAACATCAGACGTGCTTCCTCACCAATTGCTTTAATCCGATTGGTATCGCGGTCAAACGCCACTACACTTGGCTCCTTGAGTACAACACCTTTTCCCTTTATATAAACCAGTATACTGGCAGTTCCCAAATCTATTCCAATATCAAAAGCCACGATATGAATCTCCTTTCACTATCTCCTGTACAGAATACCCAAAATTATACGTACCTAATCCTATTATAAACGCATTTACAAATAATTCAAACCTTTTTTTATAAAAAGAGCAAATTACTTTGAAATTTTTCTCAGCAAATCACTCCTCCTGCGCATAGGCCGCCTGAAGCATCAGGGCACACTCCACTCTTTTCCGCTGCAATTCACAGCCGATTTCATATGGCTCATTGATATCTGCATGACAATGATACGCATTTGCTGCGCATCCGCCGCTGCAATAAAATTTGGCAAAACAGCTGCGGCACTCCTTTTTCGCATACACATTACAGTTTTTAAATGTATCGCAGATTTCCGGCTTAACAATGCCCTCCTCTACATTTCCCAGACAAAATTCCTCTTCCCCAACAAACTGATGACACGGATAGAGATCTCCCCATGGAGTAACTGCCAGATATTCTGTTCCGGAACCACAGCCGGAAAGACGCTTATAAACACAAGGCCCCCCGCTCAAATCAATCATGTAATGAAAGAAGTTAAATCCCCGGCCCTCTTTTTTCCGTTTCAACATTTCTTTTGCCAGTTCATCATACCCCTCACAAATAGCGGGAATGTCTTCTTCCCGGATAGCGTACGGCTCTTCAGGCCCCGCCACAACCGGTTCTATGGATATCTGCTCAAATCCCTCGTCCGCAAGGCTCAGTACATCCTTTACGAAATCCAGATTTTCATGAGTAAAAGTACCTCTTACATAATATTTCGTCTGTTTTCTTGACTCTGCTACTTTTTTAAATTTGGGGAGAATTTTTTCATAACTGCCCGCACCATTCTTAAACGGACGCATTTTATCATGTATCTCCTGCCTGCCGTCAATGCTTAATACTATATTATCCATTTCCCGATTGGCAAAATCAATTACTTCATCATTTAAAAGCACACCATTTGTTGTCAGCGTAAAGCGGAAATGTTTATCTTTTTTCTTTTCTATCTCACGGCCATATGCAACCAGCTGTTTAACCACATCAAAATTCAAAAGGGGCTCGCCGCCAAAAAAATCCACTTCAAGATTTTTCCGGTTACCGGAATTTTCCACAAGAAAATCCAGCGCCTTTTTTCCTACCTCTACGCTCATAAGAGAGCGGTCACCCTTATATTCCCCTTCTCCTGCAAAACAATAACGGCATGCCAGATTGCAGTCATGGGCAACATGAAGGCATAATGCCTTGACTACGGTCTGGCGCTTTTTGAAATCAATTGTTCCATCTTTATATATATCCTCTGTAAAAAGAGTACCGTTTTCTTCTAATTCCTTTAATTCCGTAAAAATTTCCTGCAAATCCTCTTCCGTAACATCTCCGGCATAGTTCGGGAGCACTGCAGCTGCAATACGCTCAAAATTATCCTGACCATACCGGGAATTGTCCTCTTCATCCAGCATGCTGACAACATCATACACAACATCATCTACAACATGCACAGAACCGCTATTCACATCTAAAAGAATATTATATCCATTATTTTTAAACTTATGTAACATCGTTCTCTCCTATGGCACAGATTCACCCTTAGCAAATCCGCTCCTTTAAAATTATGCCCTGACATGAAACGAGGACTAAATTGGACATCTGTTCCAATCAGCCCTCCATAGCCTCTTATTCATTCCGTTTCATATACGCAATCTCTTAAATCTCTGTGTTATTTGTTCTCGCAGCTCTGATTTCCAACGGTACAGGAAGTCTTGCAAGCAGACTGACAGGATGTCTGGCACTCACCGCATCCACCCTTTTTCACTGTTTCTTTGAGATTTTTTGTCGTCAGGGTTTTTATTCTTTTCATTGTTTACCTCCATATGCATATACACTATTCTGCTTTAAATAATACATTTAACATTCTATCACACTATTTCGCATTTTTCAACCGCCAATTGCGGTTTAACGCAAAACCCAGCCCCAAAAGCCCCCAAAACACAGGTGCCACGGTGAGAGTGGAATCATTTGCTATTCCAGCAACCAGATACCCGACAATTCCCAAAAATGTACAGATACCCATCCCGGCCAAATATCCTTTTCTCTCCCGGAAAAAGTAAGTCCTAAACACATCTACCACATACGCTGCCACAACAGCCAGCAGGCCGAGCAGCGCTATCAGGCCATCCTGCACCCATATCTGCAGATACATATTGTGCGGCTTTGTTATTAGCTGAGTCTGAAAACCATAATTTTGTTTCCCGACATAATCATGATTGGGAAATTCATATATAAAGTTGTCTGCACCACACCCGAGCAATATATGTTTGGGAAGCAGCGGAAATGTCCTCGACCATATATATCCACGCCCGGTAGCAAACTGCATATTGTCCTCAAACCCAACATGCTCTACTTCCTGAAGCTTCGCCAAACGGCCAAATACATTATAATATTGAACAGCCCCGTCATATAATATAAACAGGTACTGGTTTTGTCCGTCCATAATCCGAAACATCTGCACGCCCTCTCCAGCTTCCGCCGGATCCAATGTGGAGGCACTTATCTTCTCTGTTTCAGTTAAACTGATTTCTACTGTATTATAAGCATCGTTAAGCTCCTGATAAGATGCCGGGGCAAAATTTTCATCAGCAAACTGATATCGGAACACGCCTTCATATCCGATTCCCATCTTAACTTTTTTTCCACTGGCCGCCGCAATGGTTAACGTATTGTCCTTTAATCCCATCCCCTCTATCGCATGTCCCGCCATCGCCTGGCTGGAACTTGTCAGACGATCATACACCGACTGTACCGGACCGGGTCTCCACACGCCAATAACGACAACAGCAAGAACCAGTCCACCAAGAACAATCCAGCCGGTCCGCACATGCCGCTTCCACGCCGGAATAAGAAAAATCAGCAAAACAAAAACGGAAACACCGATTCCCACTACACCCGTAAAGGATGATGAGGCCACCAGTGCAATAACCAGTGCAGCAGCAGCAATGGCTGCAGCTGCCTGCACCCAGATCTTCCCGGCAAATACACAGACTCCGACAAGCACCGGCAGCAATAATGCCGCGTAACTTCCTACATAATTGGGATTATAAAGAGTCGAATAAGCCATACCCTCTGCAAAACTGAGTTCAAACTCCATCCCCTTCGTGGCGGCCTCCATACCGGTCAGAATGGTATACATTCCTTTTGTTTTTACGAAATCAAAACCAAATGCCTGAAAGGCACCTAAAAGCCCTACAACCAGTGCACCTCCTGTCAAAAAAGCATAGGTAATTCTGAAATCCCCCTCCTCATTGAATGAGGCATAACCAAACAGGAACAGGATGATATATACAAATAATACAGCAAATCCTTCCCACTGTTCATATCCTCCCCAAAAAGCATCCGACACAGAAACAGAAGCAAAGACAGAAAGAAAAGAGCATATCAAAAACAGTCCCGCTCCTGAAAGTGAAAACCACGTTTTTTTATCAGAGAGTACTTTTTGTATGTCCATGAATTTCCGCGATGCCATAAGACAGCATAAAAGCACACCTAACACCAGCAATACTTTTGATTTATAATAAAGAAAGAAATCATATACAGTTCCATCTGCAGACGCCCAGTCGTATCCCTGTATCCCGCTGTCATATTTATGTATAATACAAATAAGCGGAACTGCTGTCAGCGCTAATAAGAACGGAAGCAGGCGACGAACGCCCTTTTTCCCTTTGGTATTCATGTCATGTACCACCTGTCATTATGTATTGGGGATAATAATGGCTCATTATCCCCATATAACTATAGCAAATGCCATAGCAAAAAGCAAGCAGCGATACCACTATGGCATCACTCTTTTTGTTCCACTTCAAGCAACGGTTCACCCGCCTTTATTTCTCCGGTCTTTAAAATCCGGACGCTCTGATTTTCTTTTAATTCTGTACACAGGACAGGTGATGCCAGGGAGGGGGCATTCTCTTTCAGGTACGGAATATCAATTTTCAAAAGAGGCTCTCCCTTTTTCACTTTCTGCCCGTTTTTCACATAAACGTTGAATCCCTTTCCTTCTAACGATACCGTGTCAATCCCCACATGGATTAACATGCCGATGCCGGTATCTGTCGTAAATCCAACGGCGTGTTTTGTGTCAAACACAAACTCCACTGTACCGTCCTCCGGCGCATTTATAACACTGTCCTCTGGTGTCACAACAGCGCCTTCTCCCATCATTCCGGCAGCAAAGGCTTCATCCGGCGCCTCTGATAAGTCCGCAGCAGTACCGCTAATCGGACTGGATATAATTATTTTCTTTGACTCAACCGGCGTCTCATCAACATCCATATCCAGATAATCCTCAAAATTGGACTTTATTACTGTCACGCGCGGTCCATAAATAATCTGCACACCATTTCCTTTGTGAATCACTCCGGAAGCACCAGAAGACTTTAACACGTCATCTTTGACAAGCGAAGCGTCATATACCGTACAGCGAAGTCTTGTTGCACAGCAGTCCACATCAGATATATTGTTCTTTCCGCCAAGGCCCTGGGCAATCAGGCGTGATACTTCATCAACAGCACCACCCTGGCCGCCTCCTTTATGATCCCCCTGCATATCACTCCTGCGGTAAAGCTTTACCTCGTCATCTTCAAATCGCCCCGGCGTCCTTAAATTAAATTTGCGAATCAGGAAACTGAACAGGAAATAATAAACGATAAAATAGAATATGCCGACTACAATAATCCATATCCAGTTTGTCTTGGAATTCCCCTGCAAAATACCAAAAAGGAATAAATCAATAAAGCCGCCGGAAAATGTCATTCCAACGCCGACATTAAATACATGCATGAGCATATAGGCCAGTCCGGCAAACACACAGTGAACGCCGTATAACAATGGGGCGACAAACAGGAACGTAAATTCCAGGGGCTCTGTGATTCCTGTCAGCATGGAAGTCAGGGCCGCAGAGAGCAGGAGACCGCCGGCCAGCTTTCTCTTTTTGGGCATTGCTGTTTTATACATCGCAAGCGCAGCACCCGGAAGCCCGAAAATCATCAGAGGGAACTTCCCTGACATAAAACGTGTTGCCGACACGGCAAACCTTGTTGTATTCGGGTCGGCCAACTGGGCAAAGAAAATATTTTGCGCGCCCTCAATTGTTTTCCCTGCAACCTCAAGGCTTCCGCCCACACCGGTCTGCCAGAACGGCAGATAGAACACATGGTGAAGCCCGAACGGAATCAGAAGACGCTCCATAAATCCATATACCCATGTTCCTGCATAACCGGAATTCAGCACAACATTTCCCACAGCATAAATGCCGGTTTGGATTGCCGGCCAGATAAAATACATCAATATTCCTACCCCGACATAGACAAGGGAGGAAATAATCGGCACAAACCTTGTTCCCCCAAAAAAGGACAAAACCTGCGTCAGCTCAATTTTATAAAAGCGGTTATGAAGTGCAGCCACTCCAAGTCCGACAATGATTCCGCCAAAAACCCCCATCTGCAGGGAGGTTATGCCGCACACGGAAGTCACTGCCCCCTCCAACATATCCTGCGAACCGCCATGCACAGTTATCATAGCACTAATGGAGGCATGCATAACAAAAAAGGCAATCGCCGCGGCAAGTGCTGCCACCTCCTTCTCTTTTTTAGCCATACCAATAGCCACTCCCACAGCAAAAATAATGGGAAGGTTGGCAAATACAATGTCACCTGCCTGGCTCATCACCTGGAAAACAGCATTAAATATAGTTCCCGGGCCCATAACATTATATAGTCCATATGTCTTTAACATTGTCTCGTTTGTAAACGAGCCGCCAATTCCTAACAGCAGCCCCGCCACCGGAAGGATGGCAATAGGAAGCATAAATGATCTTCCCACCCGCTGTAAAACAGCAAATAGTTTATCCTTCATTCCACTACCTCTCTTATTTTCATTTTGTATTTCATAATCTCTTTAAGGTAGTTATGTGTAAGAATAAAAAAATTATTCACAGAGCTTTTTTATACGCCAGTACAAATAAAACAGTAAAAAGAAACATATTCACCGCCATGATACCAATGTTATCTATTCTCCATTGCCATTCACCCAACCGATTTACCATATTACTGATTTGTACGGAATACGTAAATTTAGCAAACTTTGCAACATCAACATTGAACATTGAAAGCATTGGTGCAAATGAAAAAATCATCATGACAGGTACTGTTATAGAAGTCGCCATCATCTGCGTCCTGCTCCAAATGCCAATTGCTGCACCTATTACAAGCGAAGCTATAATACCGACGGCCATAATTATCATAAACATAAAGCGTTCACGCATACAATAATCTCCGGCAGCACAGATGATATATGCCCCCATCATACACGCAAGCCAGATATAACTGCCGATTCCCAATAAATATTCATATGGCTTTACATTTGACATCAGAAGGACGCGAAGCGTATTTTTTTCTTTCTCCTCTGCTATGATAGCTGCAATACTTGTCAGGGGCGCCATTCCTATGTACATCACAGAAAACATATGAACAAAAAAATGGTCCGGCATCCCATCTATTTTTACACCCTTGCTCATAATCAGGGTAAGAAGGGGAAACATAATAAACTGAATAAATACTGTTTTGTTTTTGAGAGTGTCCTTAATCTGCTTTTTAAAAACAGCAGTTATGTTATTCATATTCGTCAAGCCCCTTTCCTGTCAGCTCAATAAAAACAGTTTCAAGCGTCGGTTCAGTAGAATGGATGGTTTCAATCATGTCCTCCTCTAAATATTCCTTTACCAGAGAAGCTGATTCTCTGCCATTTGCGAGCGAAATCCCCCTACCGTCTTTCAGCGTAATATAAAGCTTATTTAAGTGATTGTATTTTCTGCAAACATCAGATGGCCCGCCACATTCTATCACACGGCCCTCGCTCAACAGCGCCACATAATCACAGAGCTCCTGCGCCTCATACATATTGTGTGTTGTGAGGAAAATAGCTGTGCCTCTTTTCTTCTGCTCTAGCAAAATAGTATGTATCTCCCTCGTAGTGACAGGATCAAGCCCGGAGGTTGGCTCATCAAGAAAAAGAATTTCCGCATTATTTATCAGCGCCCTTGCCAGCGCCAATCTGTTTTTCATCCCCTTTGAGAGCTTTGATACCGCTGTCCTTCCCGCTTCATACAAACCAATTCTTTTTAATATGTCATTGATCCCGCTGTGGGGAACACGATAGATATCCGCATAAAATTTCATGTTATCATATACAGATAACCGGTCATACAAACCAAAATTATCCATCATAATGCCGATTTTCATATGCTCTGCAGCGCTTAACTCTCTTGTATCTTTTCCCAGAAGCTCTGCGCAGCCGCCATCCTGCCTGAGCTGCCCGGTAAGAATCTTTATCAACGTGGTTTTCCCCGCTCCGGATGAACCTAACAGGCCAAAAATTTCCCCCTTATGTATTTCGAGTGAAATATTCTTTAGTATCTGTTTTTCCCCAAATGCTAAAGAAATTTTGTTTGCTGCAATTATCCGGCTCATTTTTTGTCCCCCTTTTCTTTCAAACGTCTCAGTGCCTCTTCCATTTTTTTATTTTCTGTGTTTTCTTTTATTCTCATTACAAAATAACTCCCCAGAAAAGAAAGGCCAAAACATACAAAAAACATCACCCATGGCTGCCAGAGATCTGTCGGAAACCAATGAAACACTATCACAAATGCGGCAATAATTATAACAATAGCAGCCAGCATGTTGATTGTCCGCAACCAAACAGGCATTTTCTTTATAATACCATCCGTAAAAAAAACAAACCGAACACTTACAATAAGAATCGATACACAAAAAAACTGAAAGGCTATATTTACCGGAATCCCCTGGCTCCCAAGCTCATACATTGCCGAGAACTCTTTTGCCGAGTCTCCAAATACGAGACAGAAAACATTCATCACCATCATTGCGAAACCAAAAATAGTAAATACCTGCGCCAGATAATCAAATACTGTTTTCTTTTTCTCCATCTATATCACCCCTAATCTCTTTTTTAATCCGTCCGCATATTGTCTTGACGCCATAATTTGTTCTCCATTTGACATTGTGACACGTATTTTTCTGTTAATGTCCGCTTTCAGCGACTGGATGTTCTGCAAATGGATCAGAAGTGATTTACTCACACGGAAGAAACCATATTCCTCCAGCTGCTGCTCCAGTTCATATAGCCGAAATTCCGATTCATACACATCATCGGATGTGTAGATAAAACATTTTCTGTCTACGCTTTCTATGTAAATAATCTGCGCAGTGTCCAGCAAATGGATTTCATCATCTTTTTTTGCAGTCAACTGGTGATTCATCATCCGCAATGTTGCTATCATTTTTTCTATTTCGGGTGTTAACTGTTTACATGTAACAGAAATTTCCAAATCGTCCGCCTGCTCATCCACATGAATTTCTATTTTCAAACGTCCACCGCCTTTCCGATTGCTGCGTTATACTCATATTATACCCGATTTGTTTTGCTTATCAATTGCTGCAGACGTATGATGCCAGGATCCGGACGTAAGTTGCCACATTGCTATGTGTAGGATTGTCGTTAGTATTTACCTAAAAACGCAATATTTTTTAGCTGTGAAAATGCTCCGATTTTGTCTGATTAAGAAACTATAGAATAATATTGAATGAAATGGTATACTGTTTATAAGCTAATCAAAGTTTACGGAGGTAAACAGATGAACGAAAAAACATACACAACACCATTAGGTACTATTCATTATTGGGTACATATAATGGATGCTAATATTGCAACATTGGTTTTTTTACCTGGATTGACAGCAGACCATAGATTATTTAATAAACAAACTGAATTCTTTAAAAACAAGTATAATGTTTTGGTATGGGATGCGCCTGCCCATGCAGCCTCATGGCCTTTTAAATTTGACTTTGATTTGATGGATAAAGCAAAATGGTTAAATAGTATTTTTGAACAGGGGAAAATAACAAGACCTGTTATCATAGGACAATCCTTGGGAGGCTATGTTGGTCAAGTATATGCCGAATTGTATCCTGCAAATTTAAAAGGGTTTGTTTCTATCGATTCGGCTCCATTACAAAGAAAGTATGTAACAGGAATTGAAATTTGGTTATTGAAACGAATGGAGCTGATTTACTTTTATTATCCTTGGAAATGCCTGCTAAAATCTGGAACAAACGGAGTTGCGATATCTAAATATGGAAGAAAACTAATGTATGACATCATGATGGTATACGACGGAGATAAAAAGCGATATTCCTAAATAGCAGGCAATGGATTCAAAATTCTTGCAAAAGCATTGGAAATGGATCTGCCTTATGAAATCAAATGCCCTGCATTGTTAATCTGTGGCGAAAAAGATCATGCTGGTTCGTGCATTCGATATAATAAAGCTTGGCATCAAAATACCAATATTCCTCTAAAATGGATTAAAAATGCAGGACATAACGCAAACACTGATAAGCCGGAAATTGCTAACCGATTGATTGAACATCTGGTTAAGCAAATACAATAATTGCACCTTGCCATTTCGGTTGTATATCAGAAAGGATATTGGTTTCAAATTCCTATTTCCCGACATGTTCAGAGCAACTGTTAATTACTTGTTGCTTACCCACATGATTTAATAGAATCTCATACCATTCCATAAAATAAACCGTATGTTATGCAACAGCCTCCTTTACATACGGTAACGCATATTATGTGCCTAGGTCAATATCAAGGCATGTTGTATTATCCCAATTCCCACTAATGTCCCATATAAGTATATCATTCATCACAGTACATCTGTCCATAAATATTTCAACTTCTTTCAAGCAGCCGCCTTCGGAGACATACCGACACATCCTTTACACTAATGGATTAATTCTGTTCAGTTACCCGTATTCCGTAAAACAGTGAAATTTCTGACATTACCGATTCCCCCATTCTTTCCTGATTTAATAGAAATATACCACAATCTATCTCATAAAAAACGCCAAACAAAATTCCCAAAACATACAGGTTCTGGGGATTGAAATGCATTTTTTGATATTTCGTTTGCCTATCTCATTGTTAAAGTTTTGATAGCTTAAAAAGACCTGAAATAACTGTTTTGTGGTGGGTGATGTTACATATGTGTTGTATATGCAGGACTGCTCAAACGTTCCCCAAGCTACCGAAATCCAACAAATAAGCATTTAGGAAACATCAAATCATCTGTTTCCCCAATTCTGATATTGTATAAATTGTATTTCCTGCTTCTCTACTTTTAGATAAATAGTAGAATTCTTCTTCTAATTTCTTTGTGAGCCATCCTACTTTTTGTGAAGTAACATCTAACTCTAGGGACATTTCTCTTGCAGTCACACGTCCACCTTTAATAATTGCCAATTTCATAAATATATATTGCTCTCTTTCAAGCAAATTTCCTTTTTCTTCGATCTCTTCAATTTCTTTCTTATAACTATCAGATATTCTTTTCTTAACTACAACACTATTTTTAGAACCACATTCAAGGCAATTCATATTATGTCTTTTTAGAATATCTAGAGCATCCTCTGAATACACATATCCGCAAACATCACAAACAATTTCCTCTGTATCCTTTAAAAAGTCCTTTAATAAGTTATTAAAATTGAATGGAGATTCAATAAAATAAGTTCTTGCTTCATTACCATCCGGTTTACCCCAACGTAAATTCTCGTTCAAACACAAGCCATAATTCAATGCATATATTGAAACTTTTTCGCCATTTTTACTTGACATCTCATTATATTTATTCACAAAGAAATTCAATTCCAAAGAGCCAAGAATGTGTTCAATTTGTTTCGATATATAGAAATGACTGGTATATGGATTTGTTCTTTCTGCGTCAAATATTTTCGCAGTATATTTATTGGTTCTTATACTAGTCTTAATTTCCTTTTCTCTTTGTATTATACTCAATAATAATGTACGAAGATGAAAAATTTCTACCCTTTCATCATATGCCATTTGTGCCGATTTACCTTCTTCAAAAAATAATGACAATCTCTCATTATAAAATCTCTTAGACGCTTCATTCAGTACAACCATCGTTATTTTTTCATTCCTCGCAATTGAATACTCTTGCGCATAATCCAATATCAAGCCAAGATGTCGAACTACATTTAACGTCATCCTAAACAAATATGTACAAAATTCCTCAACACTCGCTTTCTCCGTATCAAAATAATAATCAATACTATGTTGGGTAAATATTTTCAATCTATTTTCTATAATTCTTTGCGTATAATTAACAGCAGCTTTTTCCATATCTGTTCTTTTATCATTCACATAGAGTTGATAATAATCCAGGTATCTAATATCTATCTTTTGTCTATCCAACTCCCCCAATTCTACTCTACCTGGATAGGCAGATATTTTTAATTTTATATAGTTATCTGATGTATTATTCAACGTATTTACAATCAAATCACAAAACATTCTCAATGAATCTTGATCTATTTCAGAATAGTCGTCCAAAATCAAATATAATCTCTTCATCTCCAAATCCTGTAAAACCTTCTTTATCTCTTCGACTAATTCTGTGATTTCAAATATTCTGGCAAACACTCGATTATATTTCTTTTCATTCTCATTTGCATTACTGAATGTTGCTTCTCCAGAAACACTAGACTTTACACCTATGTCCTTCAACGCAATACTATCCTCTACCTTTCCGCATATTGAATTTTCCGTTTTGTTTTCTTCTGTGACTGACAAATTGACCTCTTGTAGAGTTTGTAGTTCAATATTACCTAAATGCGCATTATTCTGAATTCTATCTCGTATTCCTTCTAGTTTTTTTATTGAACCATTGACTTTTGAAGGAATATGAAATTTATCTTTTAATTGATCGAATTTCGTTTTATAGTTCTTAGATATTTCACTTATCAATTCACTTACAAAATCTAATATAAATTTCCTTTGGATGGAATAATTTTCAATTT